>DATDRM010000298.1:0-22069 GCA_035291705.1 Anaerolineales bacterium | reverse complement strand
GCCAAGAGCGCCATGCGGATGACGACGCCGTTGAAGGCCTCCTGCCAATAGCGTGACCAGCGGGTGATGTCGACATCTGCCGGGATCTCATCCATGCGCGGCAGGGAATGCAGCAGGATAGCATCTGGCTTGGCCTTGGTCGCCAGCAGTTCACGGGTGATCTTGTAATTGGCCGGCGTAAGGCCAATATCGCCTGAACGCTCATCGCGCGCCTTCGTGTAATCCGGTTGCACCACCGGTTCAACCAGGATGACATCGGCCTTGGCGATCGCCTGTTCGACATGCTCAGCTTCGGAAAAATCCAGGCTGTACTGTCGCAATTCTTTTTTGAACTCGTCTGTCAGCGACATCTCCGGCGGGGCGATAAAGGTGATCGGGCAATCAAATTGGGTCAAACCATAGGCCAGGGAGTGCATGGTGCGCATGCGCATGTCGCCCACCGCCAGCCAGTTCAAACCGTCGATGCGACCCTTCTCCTGTAAAACCGTGTACAGATCGGTTAAGATCTGGGTTGGATGCTCACCCCAGCCATCGCCGCCGTTGATCACCGGGATGCTTGCCCATTTGGCGGCTTCATGCGGCGCGCCTTGCTGGAAATGGCGCATGACGATCACATCGCCGTAAAACTCCAGCATCTTGACGGTGTCCTTGATCGATTCCTGGTAGAAATCGCCAGCCCGGGTCATTTTGGGATCGGCAAAACCGCAGACATGCCCGCCGAGGCGGTGCATGGCGGCTTCATGGGCCAGCCGCGTGCGGGTGGACGGCTGGTAAAAGGCGGTCACCAGGGTCTTATCCTTTAAAATATCGCTGTTGCGGCGATTTCTGGCGATGGGTTCCAAGTGCTCCCCGATTTCGAAGACGCGGAAGAACTCGTTCCGTTCGAAATCCTTAAGTGACAGGATGTCACGACCATAAAAACTACGCATTTGAATACTCTCCTTGTTTTAAATATATTTGATTACACATTACGCCATAGCGTAAAACGTGATACGTGAAGCGTGAATTCTGTTGCATTTTTTTACCACGCTTACTCCAGCTGGCGCACCACGTGGAAGCGGAAGTAACCGGGCAAAAAGTAACTGAAAGAATAAGCGACTGCCCTGCCATCCAGGGCGAACAGCCGTGATTTGAAGCGCAACAATGCATCGCCGCGTTGGATATTTAGGGTGCGGGCCACATCCGAACTGACCGCGACCGCGGCGATCTCACAATGCGAATTGATCAATGGCGGATCCCCCCGCTGGAGGAGCAGGTCTAAGACAGAGCCGCTGAATCCAGCCGTCAATTCCTCCACGGTGATCATATCATCAGGCAGAATATCCACCAGGAAAGCCACTGGCCGGTCTTCCGCCAGGGTGACGCGGGAGACGGATACGACGTAATCACCCGGCTTCAGTCCGAGGGCTTGAATTTCTTCGTCATTCGCTGGCCGGTGGTTAACCTTTAATTCCCCAAAGGCGACTTTCAGCCCAGTGCGGTGCGCCAGGGTTTCTATGCTCTCCAACACCTCCAGGCCACTCTCTAACACATGCGATGGGCGCAACACGAAGGTTCCCACGCCCTGCCGGCGGCGGATCAGGCCTTGGGTTTCAAAGGCGCGCATCGCTTCGCGCAAAGTGGCGCGTGAGACGCCCAGCTGGCGGGCGAGCTGTGGCTCGGTAAGCAGGCGGTCACCTGGCTTGGTGGCAGCGATCACCTGGCCAAGCGCTTCTGGCAGGCGTTGAGTTGGGGTGGAATGATTAGTCATTTTGTTTTTTGCCTTTGCTTGTTGGCGAGCATCCTTTCCAGCTAATCTTCTAAAACAGGGATAAATTCGAAACGGGTTACATCTACCAAACCCAGATCGGAAATACGCAGCTCGGGGATCACCACCAGCGCCAGCAAGCTGAGCTGCATATTCGGATTGTTCAAGCGGCACCCACAAGCCATGAAACCTTCCAGCACCGAAGCCATCTTTCTGGCGACTACCTCGGCTCGCTCAGTAGACATCAGGCCAGCAATGGGTAGCTCGACCTGGCCGATCCGCGCCCCTTGCCGCACGACCACCTGCCCGCCGCCTATTTGCGCCAAAGCATTTGCCGCGAAAGCCATATCCCCCTCATCAGTACCGACGACGATCATATGGTGGCTGTCATGAGCCACCGTCGTCGCTGCGGCGCAGGGTACATTAAAGCCAAAGCCATGCACCAACCCCACCTGCACACCGCCCGTGCCTTTATGCCGCTCGATTAGAGCGATCTTCGCCAGGTCGCGTAACACGTCAACCCTCACCTCCCCCTCCTGGATCGGGACCTCCATACGCAGATGGCGGGTGGGAGCCTGATTTTCAATCACCCCGATCACGTTCGCTATCACCGCAGCAGGTGGTGATCCTCCAGCCGGCGACGGCCCCAGTCGAAAATCATCCGGGATGAGTGCCCGCTTCAGGTGGACTGAGTTGCGCGCCCAGTCCGGGAAATCATAAGTCGGCAGATCGATCAGCAGCCGTCCATTTTCGGCAACCAGTTGCCCTTTCGCGATCACCTGATCCACCTGGAACTCAGCTAAGCTGCTCAAGATCAGCAGATCGGCAAACCTTCCGGGAGCGATCATGCCTACCTGGCGCGCCATCCCGAAGTGCTCAGCGGTATTGAGCGTTGCCATCTGGATGGCTGTGATCGGTGCTACCCCGCGGGTGATGGCCTGCCTGACTGCCCGGTTCACATGGCCCTCGCGAACCAGGGTTTCAGAGTGCGAATCGTCCGTGCACAGGATAAAGTGGCGTGGATCGAGGCCCATTTCAGTGATGGCGCGCACCTGCTCATCGACATCATGCCAGGCCGAGCCCAGGCGAAGCATGGCCTTCATCCCCTGGCGAACCCGGGCAAGCGCATCCTCCAGGCGCGTGCCTTCATGGTCATCTTCCGGGCCACCGGCGACGTACCCGTGAAAAGGCAGGCTAAGGTCTGGGGAGGCGTAATGCCCGCCGATCACCTTGCCTGCCTGCCGGGTTTCTGCCATCTCGGCGTGTATCTTCTCATCCCCCAGGATCACCCCCGGGAAATTCATCATTTCTCCCAACCCAACGATCCCCTCCCAGCGCATAGCCTCAGCCACATCTTCAGGGGTAATCCTGGCTCCGGGGGTTTCCAGGCCGGGAGCAGAGGGGACACAGGAAGGCATTTGCACCCAAACATGGATCGGCTGGATGGCAGCCTCCGCCACCATCAGCCGCACACCCTTCAACCCGAAGACATTGGCGAGCTCGTGTGGGTCGATAAACATGCCCGTTGTGCCGTGGGGGATCACCGCCCTGACAAACTCGGTCACGGTCAACATACCGGATTCGACGTGCATATGTCCGTCCAACAAGCCAGGGGCGAGATAGCGACCAGCGGCCTCGATCACCCGGGTGGCCTCACCGATCGTATGCGCGGCGTCCGGGCCGACGTAAGCGATGCGCCCATCCTTCACCGCCACCTGCGTAGCGGGGATGATCTCGCCGGATTGGACGCACACCCAGCGCCCGTCGCGGATCACCAGGTCGGCGGGAACCCGCCCCATGGCGACATCGACCAGAGTTCGAGTAAGAAGAGCTCGGGGGTAAGAGGGCATAAAGATTTCCCAAAGTGAAGAATAAAGATATTAACCTACGAATGGGTCGATGTCCCAGAAATATTTGTAAGCATGTTCAGGAAGGCGATTCTCGTCATTCATATCAATTTTTTTCCAGCAATCGCTGCGCGGCACGGTTGTGTGATTCGACCAATCGCGGCAGATCCAGAGTGACCAATTGCCCCTCCTTGACCACAAACTTGCCTCCCACCACGGTGTAATCGACGACTACCGGAGCGCAGAAGACGACCGCCGCCAGCGGGTCATGCATCGCGCCGGCGTACTCCAACCGGTTCAAGTTGATGGCGAAGAAATCGGCGCACTTACCCGCCTCCAACGAGCCGATATCTGCCCGCCCCAAGACCGCTGCCCCGCCGCGCGTGGCGATTTCCAGGGCCTGGCGGGCCGTCATTAAAGATGGAGACCCTTCCCCAGAGAGCGAAGCCCCGTGCAGGCCGGCTCCCAGGCGCGCCACCAGCATCGCCTGGCGCGCCTCGGCCAGCAGATGCGAGCCGTCGTTGCTGGCTGAGCCATCCACGCCCAGGCCCACCCGCACCCCGCGTGCCAGCATTTGCAGGATCGGGGCGATCCCCGAAGCCAGGCGCATGTTGGAGGTCGGGCAGTGCGCCACACCGCATCCCGTCCTGGCATACAGGTCGATCTCGGATGGATTGACGTGCACAGAATGGGCAAACCACACATCTTCCCCGACCCAATTTAAAGTCTTCATATAGTCCACCGGCCGGTGGCCGAACTTCTCCAGGCAGAATGACTCTTCATCCTGGGTTTCGGCCAGGTGGGTGTGCAGATGAACCCCATACTGGCGCGCCAGGGCCGCGCTCTGTCGCATCAAGTCAGCTGTCACGCTGAAGGGCGAACAGGGCGCCAGGACTACCCGCACGAATGCCCCAGGATGTGGATCGTGGTATTTCTCGATCAGCCGTTGTGAATCTTTCAAGATCCAGTCTTCATCTTCTACCACGCTATCCGGCGGCAGACCGCCGTTGCTCTCGCCGAGGCTCATCGAACCGCGGGCGGCATGCAGGCGCAGCCCGATTTCCATACCAGCCAGGATCTCGTCCTCCAGGCGTGAGCCGTTCGGAAAAAGGTAAAGGTGATCCGAGGCTGTGGTACATCCTGAGAGAGCCAGTTCTGCCAGCGCAGTTTGGGTGGAGAGGTGGATATCCTGCGGAGTGAGCCGCGCCCAGATCGGGTAGAGCGTTTTAAGCCAGTTGAACAAGTTCGCATTCTGGGCAGCTGGCACAGCGCGCGTCAGCGTCTGGTAGAAGTGATGGTGAGTATTCACCAGGCCGGGCAGGACGATGTGGTCGCGCAGGTCGAGTATCTCATCAGCCACAGAGGGCAATGCAACCGTTGGGCCAACCTGTTCGATGATCCCATCCCGCGCAAAAAAACCACCCTCCGCGATCTCCCGGCGTTGGTCATCCATGGTTATTAATCGCGTTGCATGGCGTACAAGCAGGGTGGTCATGGGGTGAAGGTCGGAGAAAGTCACCGTGTGAAAAACTTCATGAAATTGTCTGACAAGGATAGTTTAGCAAAGAAAATGCAGCTTGTCAATTGTCTGACAACCTTGCAAGAATATTGGCTATTTTACCTTGACAGCTGATCTAAATAATGCTATCGTCGACTCGTCCTACCGGGCGATTTGGGACTGTTCTTCCGGGGAATAAGCTGTTCGCACTTTATGGGCCACTCAAAATTACTGTCAAAGGTTAAATCAGTGAAATCTGAGTTATCCGTGTCTCAATCCAATAAGATAGATCGGTCAAGCGATGAATAATCGAGTGCGGATTCTTTTCGCAGATGATGACGCGGATACGCGCAAGGTCGTCGGAGGCATCCTGCATAAAGCCGGCCTCAACCCGGTCTTTGCCGAAAACGGTTCCCGCGCCCTTAAACTCTGGCAGGACAACTCCTTCGACCTGATCATCCTGGATTATATGATGCCGGTCATGGATGGCGTGGAAACCTGCCGCCGTATTCGCCGCGTTTCGGACGTACCCATTATCCTTTTAACTGCCAGAGGGAGCGAACAGGATGCGTTGGCTGGCTTCAAAGCCGGCGCGGATGATTATATTGTCAAACCGTTTCGGGCCGCAGAGCTCGTCGCCCGAATTCACGCCATCCTCAACCGCACCATGCGCCAGAGAATGTACCTGGAAAATCCTCTGGCCTTCGCTAACCTGGTGCTCGACTCAGACGCCCGCCAGGTGACTTTCCGGGGGGAGAACATCCAGCTGTCTCCGCTGGAGTTTCGCCTGCTCCAATACCTGATGGTGCATGCCGGAACCACAGTCAGCAAGCAAGACCTGCTGTATGATGTGTGGGGCTTTTGCGATCTGGCCGGGGAGATCAATTTGATCGAAGCCGCCATCAAGCGCCTACGGAAAAAGATCGAACCGGATCCATCGAAACCTAAATACATTCGCACGGTGTGGGGGACTGGCTACCGGTTCGAATATTAAGAATTGTCAGGGGTTTGTCAGAATTTAGGCCTTCAACTTTTTCAGGAATTGATTTATAATTAAATAGCCCTTGTCATCAATAGGCAAGGGTTGATCGCAGTGAGTTTTATTGATCCACAACCGGGGTGGGCGCATCGAAGAACTATTCAGGCGACTCCCCCGAGTGTATGAAAGGAGGGGATTGGAGGCATCTGAGTAAATACTAAAACATCTATCAATCGATCGACAACCGTGAAACTAATCTTATCCGGATCACCGTTTAGTGTGTCTGACCAAATCTGACCTAGAGACTTTCAAGGAGAATGTAATGAAATCCAAGCTGTTTCGCGTGACTACCCTGTTTGTCACCATGACGCTGCTCGCTGTCCTGTTCTTGGGGACGGCGGGAAGCTATGCTGTGGCTGCCCCTCCCGCTGGCCAACCGGCCGCGGTAACCCAGGCGCAAGATGGCGGTGGTATCATCACAGCCGCCAGCTCCCCAGGGTGGACGCCCACCACAAAGGTGTGGACGAAAGAGGAAATGCTGGCCGCCAAGCCAATGCCTCTCCCATCCGCTTCGGGCGAACCGGTATTCGATATCTCTCAAGCCGCGCCGGACGGTGCGCCGGGTTTGAGCCCCAGCGCTCTCCCAGCCGATGTCCGGGGAGCCCTGGTGAACGCAGAACCGGATTTTCTGGAAGTCACCTCCCCGCTCGGCTATACCTACCCGCCGCCTTTCACCCGCTATAACAACTTCGACCGGTACTCGCGCTTCCCGTACCTCACGATCGGCAAGCTGTTCTTCACCCAGTACGGCACAAACTACGTCTGCTCGGCTGCATCGGTTGGGAACTACGCCATCTGGACCGCCGGTCACTGCGTCCACTATGGCAATGGCTCTTCCGGTGGATGGTCCTACAACGTGGCCTTCGTCCCGGCTTATAGTAACGGCGCGGCACCGTTTGGCACCTGGACTGCATCGAACGTCGGAACTATAGGTTATTGGTATAACTCTGGCGATCTCCGCTTCGATTTTGGTTTCGTAATCCTGAATACCCTCTCCGGCCTAAAGATCAGCCAGAGGGTCGGCAACTTGGGCTTCGCCTGGAACCAATCGACCAACCTGCACTGGTTCTCCATCGGTTATCCGCAAGCATATCCCTTCAGCGGAAAATGGCAGGTGATCTGCGCCTCCTCCTACGCCTACAGTGATACCAGCTTCGGTACGCCGTATCCGGTTGCCGTCGGCTGCGACCAGACTGGCGGCACCAGCGGCGGCCCGCGCATCTGGAAGTTATATGGCAGCGGAGGGGCAACCAACTACGTGAACGGGGATAACAGCTACCGTTATACCACCCCCAGCCATCCGAAGGAGCTGTTCTCGCCCTACTTCGGCACCGACGCGGGTAACATTTTTAATTACGCACTATCGTGTAACCCTGGCTGCCCTTAGCTCCGGTTCCCTGGCCTGACAGCGTCTCAGGCTCGAACCCGTTTTCTCTGAAGCCCTCCTGGCGAGGGCTTCACTTTTTCCGGAGCGGGAACTTTTTCGACCGGCTGCACGTCTTAAGCACAATCTAGGCATGTATTTAGGAGGTTCAGATATGAACACACGTCTTCTCCCCATCCTTATTTTTGCTTCCCTGCTCCTGGCAACCGCCTGTACGCCGGAGGTGATCGAGAAGCTCGGCGCTCCCGCAGAAAGCCAGGGGGGCGCAGAGCCAGCTGGCCAGGTCGATCTGCTTGGGCAGGCTGAGCCAGCCGGCCAGGTCTCCTCCCCGGGCGGGGAGGTGATCGTCAACACCCCACCCCCTTCAGGGGAGGGCGGTGGCGCGATCACCTCAGCGGGTGGACAAACCTCGACCGGTTCATCGGTCGGCAACGAGCCTGGCATGTCCGGTTCCAGCGCTGCGGGCGGCGCAGCTCCCTCCGGTGCAGAACAGAAGCCGGTCAACTGGCTGACCTACCAGGACAAATCTTACGGTTTCTCCATCTCTTACCCGGATACTTACGTGATCCTGGACGAAATCGAGCTCTTGAAAGACGTCGATCCGGCATTGGTGCGCCGGGTGCGCTTCCAGGATAAGGAACTGGCATCGGGCGACACCGCTAAACTTGAACCACCGCAATTCAGCATCGAAGTCTACGAGAAGCCTGCCATCGACACCCTGCAGGCATTCATCGGTGCCAAAATACCCGGTTGGTCTATTGAGAGCTTCAAACTGGGCGATCTCCAGGGTTACCGGGTGAGCTCGAACCGCCTGATGGCGCCCAACGAATTCTACTTCTTCGAAAGCAGCAAATACATCTACAAGCTGACGCCATTGGGCCCGTACTCGCAGGAAATGCTGCAATCCTTCAAGATCGAGGACTAGCCTGGTCTGGAAATAAAACAAGACGATCCAGATGATCGTCTGTTTCACCGCTGGTCCCCCTGTTCTTCATGGTGTTTTTGGATGGGCTGCGCCCATCCAAAAACACCCCTATTAACATACCTTACCCTTCGTAGCTCAGCTTCGCCGCGCGCACCGTATTGCGCAGCAACATAGCGATCGTCATGGGGCCAACTCCACCCGGAACCGGGGTGATGGCGCTGGCTACTTCCTTGACTTCGTCGAAACACACATCTCCAACCAGACGCGAACCCTTGGGATGAGTGGGGTCGTCGATGCGATTGATGCCCACGTCGATCACGACTGCGCCAGGCTTGACCCAGTCGCCGCGCACCATCTGTGCTCTTCCGACCGCGGCGATCAATACATCTGCCCGGCGAACAATGCCGGGCAAATCGCGGGAACGCGAGTGGCAGATCGTCACCGTCGCGTTGCGCCGCACCAAGAGCAAGGCCACCGGCATCCCCACGATATTTGAGCGGCCCAGCACCACCGCATTGGTCCCGTCAAGCTGAGTCCCGATCTGTTCCAGCATAAAGATCGCTCCAAACGGTGTGCAGGGTACAAACAAAGGATCGCGGCCCTTCTGCGCCAGGCGCCCGATGTTCAATGGATGAAAACCATCGACATCCTTCTCAATGCGGATGGCGCTCAAAACTCGCTCTTCGTCTAATCCAGAAGGCAAGGGTAATTGCACCAGAATACCGTTTACCCTTGGATCGGCATTGAGCTCCTTTACCAGGTTTTCAACTTCGTCCTGGGAAGCAGTCGCCTCAAGCTTAAAACCAAAGGATTCGATCCCAGCCTGGCCGCACGCTTTTTGTTTTGAGCTCACATAGACTTGCGACGCAGGGTTGTCTCCGACCAGGACCGTCGCAAGACCTGGCCGGGGCCGTCCAGCAGCCACCATGGCGGCCACATCTTCGGCCACCGTCTGGCGCACTTTCTCGGCGATCGCTTTTCCATCAATGATTTGTGCTGTCATGAGCTGCTCCTTGATGATGATGGACTATATGAACCTATCCAGATTCCGTCTTTTTCAGGGGACGAACCCAAATGTGGAGGGTCAAATCGCCTTACTCCACAAATATCTTATATTCGTATTCCAACACCAATTCGTCAGTCCGCGTCCGGTTTCCAGCAGCATAACCCAGGCGAAAGCCATACAAATAATTGCCTCCCGTGGTCTGGCCGATCATGGTCACCCGCACATCAAATAAATCGCCGGGTGCCAGCTTCATTTCCGTCCCGGCTGGCAAGCTGCCATCTGGTTCCAATACAACTTCTTGCCCGCCATGCACCAGGGTGACCTGCTTAACATCCACGTGCAGGATTTGACCGGCCAGCATCACCTGCAGCGTCTGCAAATCCACAGGTTGCCGGCCTTCATGTTTTATCCGGTAAGTCGCCTCCTTCTCGTTGCGCAGCAATACGATGACATCGGTCTCCCCCGCTGCAATGACAAATGTATGTCGATTTTGAACCTGCCAGAAGACAACCGCCAGCGCCACAACTACCACCGCTCCCAGCCCAATCCAGGCCCCCAGGCGGTTTTGCTTTTTCTGATCGGCTTGTGACCTCGGCGATCGCTTCTCCTTCGACTGCGTTCCCATACCTGAAAGATACCTCCTGGCAGATTTCAAACGGGCAGCCGAAGAAATGAGCTCCGGTTGCTCCGCCCGTCTATAAGCCCATTATCTCCGAAAGTGAGAAATTTTACAAGCGTTTTATCCAGGCGGGTGCGTTTTAGTTTACCGGTAGAGTGTCAGTGTTCCCCACAATTCGAAATGCACCCAGCCGGTCAAGGTTGGGAGGGCAGCGGTTGCCAGGCTGGATCGAATTCAAATGCTGCGTCGTACGTCAAACGCTGGCGACCCAAACCGTTCGAAGTCATGATGAAGATATCGTGGTTGCTGCCATCTGGCCAGCCCTCAAACGCGATCCAGGCGCCATCCTGGGAGTAGGTAGCCTCCCGCATCGGGATCAATACTTCGACGACCCGGCTTTCAGTGAAATTGCCTTCCGTTACCCGGATCGCCACCAACCTCGGCACGCCTCCCAAGACTTCGCTTTGCGTAAACAGGATCGCCTGCCCATCCGGTGACCAAACCGGATGGGTGTCTTTCAGACTGCCGCTGCGGGAAAACAAGGTTTGATCCCCCCCATCGCTTGACATCGTCCAGATCTGGTAAGGCCCGCGCCGCGTACTCACGAAGACGACCTGTCTCCCATCTGGGGACCAATACGGCTGGCTGTCGCGCACTGTGTTGGCCGAGATTGACTTGACCGTATTATCTGCCAGGTTGATCACATAAACCTGGGCGCGGTTAAAGTCGCGCAACGAGGTGAATGCAATGCGCGTGCCATCGGGAGACCAGGCCGGGTCAAAGTCCCCGCCAGGGACGGTCGGTAAACGCACCACTTCGGTGCTATCGACGGTGATGATAAAAATGCTGGCGCCTGGATAGGTTTCCTGGTTAAAGGCGCACGGCGAAATAATAGCCAGGCGGGTGCCGTCTGGCGCCCAGGCGGGCTGGCAGGCTCCTTCAGGCATTTCGCTGATCCGCCGCGGGGCTGTGCCATCGGCGTTCATCAGCCAGATTTGGGGCAAGCCGGTCAGGTTGGAGACATAGGCGATCTGCCCCGCTCCGCCTCCGATTGGCGTGGCAGTCGGCGTGGAGGTTTGCGTTGGACGCCGGGTGGCGGTCGGCCTCTGTGTTGCCTGGAGGGCTGCCAGGGCAGTCTGCGTGGAGGACGAAGGAGAACTGGAAGTACGTGCCGGTGTGATGGTTGCCGGAGCGGGGGTCGTATCGAGCGTGGTGGGAGGCGAAGCTGAAGGCGTGGGGGTACTTCCCTGGAAGGGCAGCCGAAAGGATGGCAGGTAAGGCGCAATCCAGCCCGCGGCCTGGTCGATAATTGTGGGCTGATAAGCATAAGCCCCCAATGCGGACAGGATCGCCAGGCTGAACAGCAGCACGCCAGCGATCCAGCACCCACCGCTGCGCTTCTTGCGCCGCGCCCGTCCTGCCAGGCGGTCGCCAGGCCCGGCGACCGGGGCGCTCGCCGGCAGCTGGAAGGGTGAAATTTGGGCTGGGGAGGGCGAGGGGCGTTTCACCGGCTCAGAGACCCCCACACCGGCGGAAACCCAATTCGAACCCACCGCCTCCCCCTGCCCCTCCGCCAGGGGTGAGGTCAGAGCGGGTCCGTTCGCTGGTCTGCGACCGGTGATTACCCGCGTATTGAGCAGTGCCTGCTTGAATTCCTCGGCGCTCTGGTAGCGGTCATCCGGGCGCAGCTCCAGCGCTCTTTCGATGACCACCGCCAACCGGCGCGAAACTTTGGGGTTATATTTACGGATCGGTGTCAGCTCGGATTGACCCATGGCGCGTGCCAGGGCATCTTCCGGCAACACTGCAGTTAAGGCCACATAGAGCGTCGCCCCAAGCGAATAAACGTCTGAACGGTGGTCAGTGCGGGCTGTGCCATATTGTTCAGGCGGGGAATAACCGGGCGTCATGGCGCGCGCCCCGGTCGTCGTCGCTTCGCCGCCCTGGATCAGTTTGGCCAATCCAAAATCCACCAGGATGATCTGCCCGCTCGGCGATATTTTCACATTTCCCGGCTTTATATCGCGGTGGACGATCTGCGGCTGGCGAGAATGCAGATAGCTCAGCGCATCACAAACCGCGGCCCCCAGGATGACGACATCCGCGTCGGAAAAAGTACCATCACGTTCCATGCGCTCGCGCAGGTCTTCCCCCTCGACGTAATCCATCACCAGGTACTGCCCTTGCGGTTCGATTACAAAATGGTCGGTGACGCGCGGCAAGTTCGGGTGGCGCAGGTTAGCCAGGATCACCGCTTCCCGGCGGAACTGGCGGGCGTATTCTTCGGTGGTAAACAAGTTCTCCTTGACGGCCACATCTACCCCCAGGTTTTCGTCCACGGCGCGATAAATCGAGCCCATCCCACCCTGGCCTAGAATCTCGACAATCCGGTAGCGATTGTTCAGTAGAGAGCCGCGATCCAATGTCATAATTTACCACGAACAAAAGGAAACGAATTGCTCCTCATTTCGCCCATCCCCACCTGGTCCTTTTTTCAGCACCTGTCAGCCCGTAATATTATATTTCAAAACTTAGATATCCAGGTTACGCACCTCTTTGGCGTGGGTCTGGATAAACCGGCGGCGCGGCGGTACCGCGGCGCCCATCAACATATCGAAGGTGCGGTCTGCTTCGGCGGCGTCCTCGATAGTCACCAGCAAAAGGGTGCGTTTGCCAGGATCCATCGTGGTATCCCACAACTGTTGGGGGTTCATCTCGCCCAACCCCTTATAGCGTGAGAGTGAAGCCTTGTCCGCGCTGATGCCCAGCTCCTTGAGCAGGCGTTCTCTATCCGCCTCCGAATAGGCATAATGCACTTGATTCTTGTGGACAATACGATATAAGGGGGGCTGGGCGATAAAAAGGTGGCCCTCCTCGATCAGCGGCTGCATATAGCGGAAAAAGAAAGTCAACAGCAAGGTGCGGATATGGCTGCCATCCACGTCAGCATCAGTCATGATGATCGTGCGCCCATAGCGCAGCCCCGCCAGGTCGAAACCTTCTCCAATACCTGTACCCAGGGCGGAGATCAGGGCTTTGACCTCGTTGCTGGCCAGGATTTTATCCAGGCGGGCACGCTCCGTGTTGAGGATTTTACCCCGCAAAGGCAAGATCGCCTGGAAATGACGGTCGCGGCCTTGCTTGGCAGAGCCTCCGGCGCTGTCTCCCTCAACGATGTAGAGCTCGGTCTTCTGCGGGTCGCGCTCGGAGCAATCGGCCAATTTGCCCGGCAGAGTGAGGCTTTCCAGGGCTGATTTGCGGATCACCAGATCGCGGGCTTTACGGGCCGCGTCGCGCGCCCGCGCCGAAGTCAGGCATTTTTGCACGATCGCCTTGGCTTCGGAGGGATGCTCGTCCAGGTAAGTGCCGAAGGCTTCGCTCACCACCTGCTGGGCCAGGGTCTGCACTTCGGGGTTCATCAATTTGACTTTCGTCTGGCTCTCAAATTGCGGGTCAGGATGTTTGACGCTGATGATCGCCGTTAACCCCTCCCGCGTGTCATCACCGGTGAAATTAGGGTCTGAATCCTTCAGCAAACTGGTGCGCCGGGCGTAATCGTTTATGGTGCGCGTCACAGCGGCGCGCAGGCCCGTCAGGTGCGTGCCGCCATCGATCGTGTTAATCGTATTGGCAAAGGCGTACACCGACTCAGCGTAGGCATCCGTAAACTGGATGGCTGCGTCAATCGTGATCGAATCGATCTCCTTTTCGACGTGCACCACCGAGTGCAGCACTTCCCGGTTGCGGTTTAAGTATTTAACGAAGGAAGTGATCCCGCCTTCAAAATAAAAGGTCATCTCCCGCTCGGTGCGCTCGTCCAAAAAGTAAAGCGTCACACCGCGCGTGACAAAGGCCATCTCGCGGAAGCGTTGCACCAGCGTGTCGAAGCGATAGTCGAGATCGCCTTTGAATATTTCAGGATCGTACTTAAATGTAGTGCTCGTTCCAGTCTCATGAGCCGCTACTTTACCGGCGACTTCTACCGCTCCGCTTGGATAGCCACGCAGGTAGCGTTGGCGGTGCAGGCGGCCATCTCGCTTCACGTTCACCTCACACCATTCGGAAAGCGCATTGACCGCCGACACGCCCACCCCATGTAGACCGCCGGATACCTTGTAGCTGCCCCCACCGAATTTCCCACCGGCGTGCAAGGTGGTCATTACCACTTCCAGCGCTGGCTTTTTGGTCTGCGGGTGGATGTCCACCGGGATTCCCCGGCCGTTATCCGACACTGTCACGCTGCTATCTTCGTGGATGATCACTTCAATCTGGTCACACGCCCCCGCCAGCACCTCGTCGATCGAGTTATCCACCACCTCATAGATCAAGTGATGCAACGCCTTGATATCGGTCCCGCCGACATACATTCCCGGACGTCGCCGGACAGCTTCCAGACCCTCCAAGACCTGGATATCTTTTGCATCATAGGAAACCCCAAGACCGTTACCTTTTACCACTCAAACCTCCACCTATGTATTACGTATTACGTATCACGCATTATGAATAATTTCCTTAGCTTGAAAAACTGCGCTCACCCATTGCACCGCATCCCGGTAATACACAAAACTGGCTGCCAGCAAACCCGTGGTGACGAAAGCGTGCCCGATGATGCCGACTAAGGTAAACCAGGAAGTCTCCGCCGGGAACAGCCACAGGATATTCAACCCCTTACCCAATAAGAAAACGGCTAGTACAAACAAAACCGTCGTCGGGAGTGTCTTGCGCATCAGATTTACACTGACCTTGATAGAAGTATACATTTTATAATGGTTGGCTATGACCCCGTGCGGCGAAAAAACAATGGGGAGGATCAACCAAAAAACGAATCCCGCGTACAAGAGCAAGGCGCACTGGCCTAAGGAGAAACCGCTGAAAGCTACCAGGGTAACGATGAAACTGCCTGGGATACTCACAGCCAGGATGACGACCGCCCAGAACAGCGCCAGGTACAGGACCTGTAAAGATGCCCACGGCCAGTTCGACAATGCCTGGCGCCAGTTGACTTCCCCGACTAGCGCCGCCTGGGCGACAACAGCAAAATACAGGGTTCCGATAACCAGTCCAAACAGGGTGATCAAACCCCAGGCCAGTAACGCCCCTCCTATGGAGTGGATCTCCACCAATACTGGCCCGCCAAGCGGGGCTGCCATGGGCAGCTTGGAAACCATCAAGCTGGGAATCCCAACCGGATAAGAGCGCAGCGCTGCCAGCAGGTTGAACTGTTCTGCCAGCAGGGACCACGCCTGCTTTCCAGCCTCCAACATATCGGTCATCCCCGCATCCTGGAAGCTATACAACCCGATCAGCTGCTTCATCATCGACCGGATCAACTCCGTCAATCGCAAACGCGGCCCCAACCACAGGAACAGGTCTAAGATGACCGGAAAGGCGATCAGGGCAATGTGGTTGGCGATGGCATCAAAACCCGCCCGAAAGGCTGAAACCAGGTTTGGAGAAGGAGGCAATGCCAGGGAGTCGCTACTCTTCATGCGTTGTTGTTCATCAAGCCGGGTTCATTTTACCATACGGGTTTCACTCTTGCCCATTTAGAATTTATACAATTGCCCCTTGACATCCCAATTCAAACCGGTAGAATCTATAGTCTACGCCGACTTTGTAAGATCACCGGAGCCAGAAGAATTTCTCGCAACCTTTTACCCCCATCCGGTGTTAAACCAAAACAGTACCCGCAGTTTTTTCATGCGTCTGAAGGAGGTGATGCCTGACGAGGTCAGAACATCCGGAACGACCGACTTACCCACAATCCTAACCATCTTTAAAACCCGCATTCGCGGGACCAACCCGAACCTTTCCGGAGGAGGAAAGAGGAATGAATAAGAAACTGTTAACCATCCTGTCATTGCTGGTCATGGCCAGCATGATCCTGGCGGCCTGCGCCCCTGCGGCCACCGAAGCGCCGCCCCCACCCACCGAGGTCATGACGGAAGCGCCCGTCGCAACGGAAGTGATGACTGAGGAACCGGTCATGACGGAAGCGCCCACTGAAGTCGTGACCGAAGAGCCAGCGGCCTTCGAATGCACCGATGCCCTCGGCTGCGTGGACGTCGCCCCCGGCGATCCGGTCCACGTTGCCTTCTGGGGAGTTCTCTCTGGCGCCGACGCGACGCTCGGTCAAGATTCCCAATACGGCGTTGAAATCGCCATCGACGACAGGGGCGGGACACTACTCGAGCACGATATCCAGCTGACCACCGAAGATGGGCTCTGCACCCCCGAGGGCGGTTCGACGGCTGCCACCAAGCTAGCAGTTGACACTACCATTGTGGCACTGGTCGGCTCGAGCTGCTCTGACGAGACGGTGGGCGGTATCGCCACCCTCACCAATGCTGGCCTGACCACCATTTCACCATCCAACACACGCCCTGTACTGACGGCGCCCGACCGTGGCCCAGACTACGCTGGCTACCTGCGCACTGCCCACAGCGATGCTTTCCAGGGAAAGACAGTTGCGGAGTTCGCCTGGAACGTGCTAAAGGTCACCAAAGCTGCCACCATCCATGACGGCAGCTCCTACGCCCAGGCCCTCCAGCAGGTGTTTGTCGATAACTTCACGGCACTTGGCGGTGAAGTCGTCGCCCAGGAAGCGGTCGCCAAAACGGATACCGACATGCACGCTGTCCTGACCACGGTTGCTGCAGCTGGCCCGGAGCTTCTCTACTACCCGATCTTCATCGCCGCTGGCGGCTACATTTCAGCCCAGGCGAAAGAAGTGACTGGTTTGGAGAACACCATCCTGATGGGCTCGGACGGTATGTTCTCGCCCGACTTCATCACCGCGGGCGGCGCGGCCACCAAGGACATGTACCTGTCCAGCCCCGACTTCAGCCTCTTCCCAGCTGGCTACAATACCTTCGTGGATAAGTATAAAGAGAAATATGGCACGGCACCGCTGAGCATCTTCCACGCTCATGCCTACGATGCGGCCAATATCATCTTCGCGGCGATTGAGAAAGTCGCTGTCGTGGATGCTGATGGAACCATCCATATCGGGCGCCAGGCTTTACGTGACGCCATTTATGCCACGAAGGACTTCCAAGGTATCACAGGGAGTCTAACATGCAGTGAGTTGGGTGACTGCGGTGCCCCGGTGATCGCGGTTTACCAGATCGTGGACTCCGACCCGACAACATGGAATCCTGGTGTGAATCCCTTGAAGGTTTATCCGTAAACCAAGAACGATAATCGCGATGCGTTACATGGATGAGCCAGGTAGGATGCCTGGCTCATCCAACATCAGAAAATAGGAGACGCGCATGCGCACGACTCTGACAGAAAGACTTGCTGAACTGGCTGTCGCCGTTTCTCTATGGGGGTTCCGCATCCTGGTCGTGTTCGTGGTAGTGGCGGGAACCATTCTCACCATTCGGACCGGGAAATATAGTGGTGAGCAGTGGATTGATTTTGTAGTGTTTGGCATTGCACGCGGCAGTATTTATGCTCTTATCGCGCTTGGGTACACCATGGTGTACGGTATCTTGCGCATGATCAACTTCGCCCACGGCGATGTTTTCATGGCCGGAGCATTTAGTGGCTATTTTCTCACCGCCGCGCTGAGCCGGTCTGGCTTTCTGGATCGATACCCGATTTGGACGCTGCTGGGGGCTATACTCATCGGGATGGGCGTCGCAACCGGCATAGCTATTATCCTGGAACGAGTTGCCTATCGCCCACTACGAAAAGCGCCGCGCCTCGTACCGCTGATCAGCGCCATCGGCGCCTCCTTCTTTCTAGAGTATTCCTTCCGGGGTTTCTTCGGTCCTGGGATCTATGCTTACCCGCCAGTCACGATTCTTCAAGGGGAGTGGACACTTCTAGGGATAGGAATCCTAAGAATGCAGGTATTGGTAGCCGTGGCGGCTTTCATAATGATGGCGATTCTCTATACGATCGTCATGCGCACCAAGATTGGCAAAGCCATGCGGGCCGTTTCTGAAAACAAGGACGTATCCGCGCTGATGGGCATCGATGTGGATCGCATTATCGTAGCCACCTTCATGATCGGGGCGGCAATGGCTGGCGCTGCCGGTGTGCTCTACGCACTGATGTTCCGCCAAGTGAACTTCTTCATGGGCTTCGTTCCCGGGATCAAGGCTTTCACCGCGGCCGTGTTAGGCGGCATTGGCAACATTCCTGGCGCGATGTTAGGCGGCATAACCCTCGGTATCTTCGAGTCGATTGGGCCAGCCCTGTTTCTGGACGGCCTCGGAATCACCCGGCCCTATCAACTCCAAGATGCCATCGCTTTCATCATGCTGGTGATGGTGCTGCTCTTCCGCCCCTCCGGCCTTCTGGGCGAGCGGCTGGCAGTCAAGAAAGCCTAGGATCGAATCAGGCAAGGATGACCATACGATGAACAATCAGCTTCGTTTAACATTCGGCAGAGCCGCGCGAATCGGATTGATTGGGGGGTTGGTTGCACTCTTTCTCTGCCTGGTCGGCATAGTGGGGGTTTTCAACAAGCGCAGCCTGATCGAGGGCATCATCTCGCTTGGGCAGTTCTCAATACTTCTCTCCGCGCTGGGTGTGGGTTACATAGCGGCAAAGAGTGCATCTGACCAAATGCAAAAGGGAGTGCTATGGCCATTTTTGGCGGGCATCTTGTCGGGATTCCTGACGGGGGCTGTGGTGGCCATCTTCGTAATGATTGGCTACCGAATCAATATCCGCACCGTATTTATCACTGCCTCCCCGGTTCTATACGATTTACTCACCTTTGGTCGAGGACCGGCGGGCATCTGGTTGCTCCCTGGGGTCGGGGCTTTTCTCGGGGCTTTGAGCGCGCTGACCTATAAGACCCCCCCTTGGATTCAGCGGCCACTGGTGCGCGGGCTGACTGCGGTAATATTATCAGGGCTGTTCGCGGGATTGGTGCGTCCTCTGCTGATTGTCTGGGGGGGCTGGCCTGAGGCCTTGGGGCGCTTCCTCTTCGGGTCAACCGGTGTGACGCCAGCCGGAGCGCTGACCACCTTTGTAGTTATCAGCGGAATCGTAGCGGTATGGTCGGCAAGGGGAAAAGCAATGCGGGAACGCGTCAGGCAATGGCCTCCCGCCGGCCAGGCAGCCCTGCGTTGGACATTTTTTGGCCTGGCGTTCATTCTGGCGTTGGCGCTGCCATTGTTCTCTGGGGCATTTCTTGCCCAAGTAATCGTATTAATCAGCATTAATATCCTGATGGGGTTGGGGTTGAACATCACTCTGGGATTTGCTGGCCTGCTGGACCTGGGTTTCGTAGCCTTCTTTGCCATGGGCGCTTACACCGTCGGCCTGCTGACATCGTACGGCGAGTATGGGTTGGCGCACTTGTCTTTTTGGGCTGTCGTACCCATCGCCATATTCGTCGCATTTATGATCGGAGCCTTCCTAGGGCTTCCGGTGCTTCGCATCCGCGGTGATTATCTAGCAATCGCGACGCTGGGCTTTGGCGAGATCGTCCGCCTCCTGGCCGGCTCCGACTTCCTGGGGCTGTGGTTAGGTGGGCCGCAGGGGGTGATCGGAATTCAAAAACCTTGTATTGGATGGTTGGGCCCGTATCTGGGAGTGGGCATCCCGCGAGTCTGCAATGGATTGGAACTGGGTGGGCCGAAAGAAATCTACTATCTCGCCGTCATCAGTGCTATTCTCGTGGCGTTCGTCGCCACGCGCTTGCGCGATTCGCGCTTGGGGCGGGCCTGGATGGCGATCCGCGAGGATGAAGACGTGGCCGAATCTCTGGGTGTGAACCTGATTCAGACCAAGTTGCTGGCCTACATGCTGGGCGCCTCCTTTGCCGGCCTGGGTGGTGCGATCTTCGGCACTCTGGTGGGTTCGATTTTCGCCAGCAGTATGCAACTTCTGGTTTCGATCAATGTGGTCTGCCTCATCATCGTTGGCGGCATGGGGAGCATTCCTGGTGTAGTTGTAGGTGCGATTGCGCTGATCGGGCTACCCGAAGCTTTTCGTGAGTTTGCGGAATACCGCTTACTTTTCTACGGCGCAGCGCTGATCGGTATGATGCTAGCCAAACCCGGAGGGCTTTTTCCATCCGCGATCGTTCAACGCGAACTGCATGTGGCTGAGGAGATGGAAGAACCGAGCGACGCCTCAATCAGCGTTGCTTCGGCAAATTTAGAATGAGGCACGGTTATGGCTATCTTAACTGCTACAGAAGTGACGAAACGGTTTGGTGGCTTGGTCGCCGTAGACTCCTTCGATTTCGAGATTGAAAATCACGCCATCGCCAGCATCATTGGCCCGAATGGCGCCGGTAAAACCACTTTTTTTAACTGCATCACTGGGTTTGAAAAGGCTGAAGAAGGTGAAATTATATTTGACGGCATACCGATTCATCACCTCCGTCCCGATCAGGTTGCTCATTTAGGTATCTCGCGCACCTATCAAAATATCCGACTGTTCGCAGAAATGACTGCTCTGGAAAACATTCTGGTTGGTCAGCATCTCCACCTGGTCTCAAGTTGGATAGGTGCGCTGCTGCGAACCCGCGGCACTCGTCAGGAGGAAAAGTCTGCTTGGAAGGAAGCAGGACGATTGCTCCAATTCGTTGGACTCGCCGGTCAAGGGGATCTTCTCGCAAAGAACCTACCCTATGGGGCTCAACGCCGGCTTGAAATTGCCCGGGCCCTCGCTACTCGCCCAAAATTGCTACTGTTGGATGAACCCACCGCAGGTATGAATCCATATGAGACTGAAGAGATGATGGCTTTAATACGCCGCCTACGCGATGAACTCAATATCGCCATCTTGCTCATCGAGCATCAGATGCGGGTGGTGATGGGCATATCCGAGCGAATCACCGTCCTGGATTACGGTTTCAAAATTGCGGAGGGGACGCCCACCGAGATTCAGAACGATCCCAAGGTCATCGAAGCTTACCTCGGGCGTGGTGTCGCTGCTGCGAGCCAAACCGCTAGGTCAACCGCCCCTTCCATACCGACATCTTCAACAACAGGGTGATCAGTCATGGCAATTCTAGAAGTCGAGAACGTTCATACTTTCTATGGTCACATCCACGCTCTAAAGGGTATATCGCTGTCCGTAGATCAAGGAGAAATTGTTTCTTTAATCGGGGCTAATGGGGCGGGAAAGACAACGACCTTACGCACCATTTGCGGCTTGCTTGAACCACGCGAAGGCACAATACGCCTGTACGGGGAAGAGATTTTGCGTTACAAAGCCAATGAGATCGTGTACAAAGGCGTCTCCATGGTACCCGAAGGCCGTGGCATCTTCGCCAGGTTAACCGTTGCTGAAAATTTGGAAATGGGGGCATATTCCCGGAAAGATAAGAATATCGATGCTGACCGTGAACGTGTCTTTAACCTCTTCCCGCGTCTCAAGGAACGCCACCATCAATTGGCTGGTACTCTTTCAGGTGGAGAACAGCAGATGTTAGCTACAGCGCGTGCCTTGATGGCACATCCCAGGCTGCTCCTGCTCGACGAACCTTCAATGGGCCTGGCGCCTGTGTTGGTAGAAAGTACCTTCGAGACCATTCAGCAAATTAATAACGAAGGAACAACTATCCTACTGGTCGAGCAGAATGCGTTGATGGCCTTGAGAATTGCCGATCGTGGTTATGTCATGCAAACCGGCATTATTGTGCTGCATGACACAGCTGCAAATCTGCAAGAAAACGAGATGGTGAAGAAGGCTTACCTGGGGATCACTTAGCAAACCGTGATGCATGAAGCGGGATGACCAGAAATCCCTTCTTACGTCTTACGTTTCACCCCGATGCAGTGGTGGTAAAATGCCCTCCACTGCGTTTTTTCTAACCTGTGCGAATATCCTGCCTGAAGTATATGCTGATTCTACCCGCTGCCGATGTCCGCAGAGCTTTGCCGATGGCGGAGACCATCGCCGCCATGAAAAGCGCTTATGCCGCCCTGTCTTCCGGGAAAGTTGAGGTTCCCTTGCGGTCGCGCCTGCCTATTCCCCCGCATGAAGCGGTCAGCCTGTTCATGCCGGTCTTTCTGCAAGATGAATC
>DATDRM010000297.1:0-6146 GCA_035291705.1 Anaerolineales bacterium | reverse complement strand
GCTCTCCATCGTCCACCGGTAAGGATGGCGAGGCGGATAGGATCAAGTGGGTCATCGATGACGGCAAATTCCAGGAATGGCTTTCCGACCGAGTTCATACCCTTACGTATTTCGTACGTGACGATCCCAGAGGATTCCCTGAGTTTTAACTGTGTTCCCTCAAAGAAGAACTCCCCGCTAGGTGTCTCTGGCGTGATCCCCTCCAGGTTATGGGCGGTGTGGTAAGTCCCATTCTCAAGGAAAACAAGGAAGTTGTCACAATCGCGGCAATCCGGATCGACGCCGGGAAGTGACCACACACCAACGATTTCCTCGATTGTGGTAGCCAGAGCCGGGATTGGTGTGATGGTGGGTGGTTGCGCGATGGGTGTGAAGGTGAGTGCTAAGGATGGCGGAATCGTTATTAGAGGCGGCACAGTGGGGGTTGTGGAAGGCAGCGCTGGAATCCCCTCTTGAGGGGACATTGTAGGCCGGGAGGTCTGCAGCGCTGGCGTCCTCTGACAGCTAACCAGGAGGAGCATTGTAAGATAGGCGATGAAGATAGATTTTCTCATCAGGGCTATCTGCTGCCCTGCCCTGGGGACGGAACAATGCCGAGCTGTTGAAACAAACCCAGGTTATCGGGCGAGCTCCAGTGCTCGACGATCTTGCCCCCAGCGAAGCGCTCGATGTTGATGCCCGTGACCACAACTTGCCTGCTGGTTGGAGGCCGGTCTCTGAACCCTCCCAGGTCAGTGCCGCTCATCGTCCAGCGGAAGCACACCCGGTCCCCCTCTGCGAAGATGTCGTCAACAGTGAAGTGAGCGTCCGGGAAGGTCTTGCGGAAATTGGCGATGCGCATTTTGAAACCCTCAACGCCGGGTACTGGCGTGGCGAAGGTGCTGTGGTCGATGTAATCAGGATCGATTGCTTCATCGGCCAAGCTAAAGTTGCCTATATTGAACCCTTCATCGAAGAGGCGTCGAATAGTGGATTTCATCTCGTCAATATTCATACTGGTTTCCTTTCTGGAGATAGGATTTGCTCCGCTTTTTGTATTTTTGGAACATTTAGAACAGGGTAGGCTCTGCTTACCATGTTAATCAATACTAATTTTACCTTAATTCACCTATAAAACCCTCCCTGACTGATTGACAAATCTTAACAGGATAAGGTTATCGCCATGCATTCCTCTATGGCAAACTCAAAGCGGACTAGATGCGTTCTTAGGTTGAAGGCGACCTTCATCTCAGGGATTCAGGCTTCGCCATCCATGAGGGTGGCCTGCAATTGGTGAAGAGAGGTGATGAGACGCTGCTGGTCAGCTTCGCTCAAGGCCCCCAGCCACATCTTTTGATTCTGATGCACAATCGGGCGAAACGCATCGGCGACCTGTCTTCCCCTGTCCGTTAGTTCTACCAAAAGCATGCGTCGATCCGACCGGTGAGGAATCCTGCGAGCATACCCGCGCCGCTCGAGAGAGTCGATCAAACCCGTTACGGTGGCCCGGCTTATGATCAGCCGCTCAGCTATCTCGTGGGGAGGCAAGGGCATCTCGGAGTCTGCCAGGATGCCCAGGACCAATCCGGAAGCAGGGCTCAGGTCAAAGGGGTGGAGCAATCCAGAGATGCGTTTGACGAGTAAGTCAGCCGTGAAGACCAGATTCATGGCGCATTCGGTGGCTCTGGCACTCGCATTGGGGTAGCGTTGCTCAAATTCTGGTGAAATTTGAACCGGTGATTGGTTAGCCATCTGATAATTAGCCTCTTGACAAATATAGTTAGGACGCTTATAATAAGGAGTATAACATTAAACCACAAACAATGCAAGTTAGGAGGTAAACATGACAACGAATCCATCCAAGGTCCTGGCTCCAGGGGAAGGTTTGAAACTGCAATCAGGCCCTGGCCGGGACCTCATTTTCAAGGTCACCGGCGAGGATACCGGTGGGGCATTCGACTATTTTATCGTCGAGGTTGCGCCGAAAGGTGGTCCCCCCCTGCACGTGCACTACAAGCAGGAGGAAACCATCCACATCTTGAAAGGGCGGTACAAAATCCGGATTGGCGAAGAGATTTTCTATTGCCAGGAAGGAAGTTTCGCCTATCTGCCCTCCAAAGTCCCCCACGCCTTCCTCAATTTAACGGATGAGTCGGGCGAGATCATTGTGGTCTATACCCCGGGCGGGGGGCACAAGTTTTATGAAGAGTTTGGACCGCTATCGCGGAATGGTCCGCCAGATCGAAAAGTCATCGCTTCAATATTTGCGAAGTATGACATGGCCCTGCTTGGGCCGCCATTGAGCCCTGATTGAGGACCGGTGATTTTTCCATGTCTTTTGGTTTGGACCCATTCACCTGGGATCGGCGCAAGGCCAACCGCACGTGGTTTTGAAGAGTGAGCTATTCTTCTGGTTTGAACCCGGACCAGATCTAGAACCGGTCTATTGAGAGGGAAAGCAGCTGTTAGAATCCATGCATGGACCTAGCGACTTTCAGAGACTTGCTCGCTCCCTCCGGGCAGGCAGCGCTGAAGTCCGCGCTTTCCCTGGAGCCGCGTGAGGCTAACTTCCTGGGCCACTTCCAGATCTTGAGCCGGTCGTATCCGGCTGACTTGGCGCGGGCGGCTCTCGAGGCCGCCATCCTGCGCGGCGAGGCCACGAGCAAGTTCCCATTTGCCGACAGGTTGTACTTCACCCGGGAAGCTCTCGAGCAGGCATCCTCCTTCGAAGTGTCGGCCTACCGGGTTGAAAGGTTCCGCACCTTCCCTGAACTCGCCGACCTGGGCTGCTCGGCCGGCGGGGACACCCTGGCCCTGGCGGCGATTGCCCCTACCTTGGGCATAGATTTAGACCCCCTGCGCCTGGCGATGGCCCAGGCAAATTTGCAGGCCATGGGCCTGGCAGAACGCTCCCGGTGCCTGCGCGCTAACCTGACCCAACCATTGCCCTTCCGACGGAAGGACAACCTGGCTTTATTCTTCGACCCCGCCCGGCGCGCCGCCGGACGGCGAGTGTTCTCGGTGCGTGATTACTTTCCGCCTCTGAGCCTGGTCAGCGACTGGCTGCCGCACTTCCCAGCAATTGGGGTGAAGATCTCGCCTGGTGTGAACCTGGCAGAGTTAGATGTCTACGATGCCGAAGTGGAATTCATCTCCTTACGAGGCGAGTTGAAGGAAGCCGTGTTATGGTTCGGCCCTTTGAAGACCGCTTATCGGCGGGCGACGATCCTGCCTGGGCCGCACTCAATGGATGTGCCAGCAGTTGAACTGCTGGCAGAACCGAAGTCTGTTGGTCTGGCAGTTTTACTCCCAGACCGACCAGCTGAGAGGATCAGCGAACCTCTGGCTTTCCTCTACGAACCCGACCCGTCAATTCTGCGTGCCGGCCTGGTGGCGACCCTGGGAGAGCAGCTGGACGCCTTCCAATTAGACACGGACATCGCTTACCTGACTTCAGGCAAATTAACACCCACGCCTTTCGCCAGAACGTGGGCAGTGGAAGATTGGTTCCCGTTCGGGTTAAAGCGTTTGCGGGCCTACCTGCGCCAGCGCCGGGTCGGCCAGGTGGTGGTCAAGAAGCGCGGCTCACCCCTCCAGCCGGAGGCCCTCATCCATGATCTGCGCTTGCAGGGAGACCAGGAGCGGGTGGTGTTCCTCACCCATTTACGCGGCCGGCCGATCGTCATCGTTTGTTATCCTTCACCCAGTTCAAAATGATACGGTCAATCCGTAAATAGTGGTAGATGTCCCAGCGCCAGCACGTGCGCCCAGCGCGCCTGCTCGCCTTCGGTCAGAATGGCCACCTCGGCCACCACCCTGGCGTTGGCTTTCTCGACCACCTGCTGCATGCCGTGCAAGGTCGAGCCGGTGCTGACCACGTCATCCAGTAAAACGGCGCGTTTGCCGTCCAGCAGGGGGTGGTCTTTCTCGTCCAGATAAAGGGATTGTGGTTGGCCGGTGGTGATCGAGAGCGTTTCGGCCCGGATGGTTTCCCCCATGTAAGGCCGGTAAACCTTGCGCAGCACCACGTAGGGTTTTTGGGTTTCAACCGATAACGCGTGCGCCACAGGGATGCTTTTTGCCTCGGCCGTCACCAGCACATCATAGTCGACCCCATCCAGTTTCTTCGCCAGCGCAGCCGCGCAGGCCTGGACCAGCTCGGTATCGCCGAGGATGTTGAGTACGGCGATGCGCAAGCCAGGCTGCACCTCAAACAACGGCAGCTGCCGGTAGATCCCAGCGATTTCGATCGGGTAAGTATTCCGGTCTGTGGGCATGGGCTTCGATTCTCCTCGTTTTCTCATCTATCCAGCATGAGATGGGTCGTATTATAGCCTTTTTTGGATGTGATTGCTATAATTGAGCCATGCTAGCAAGCGACCCTGGACACAGCGTACATTGCACTCAATGCGGGGGCGAGCTTCATCCCGATGAAGGACAGATATTTCTCACCTGCCCTTTCTGTAATTCTACCGTCTACCTGGACAAGTCCCAGGTAGTCTTCCACTGGTATTTGGCGTCCACCCTCGACGAAGCCAAGGCTCGCGCTTCTCTGGCGCGCTGGATGGCAGGTAACCAGACGGTGAAGGACCTCGATCGGAAAGCGCAGATCACCGGCATGACTTTCGAATATTTTCCGATGTGGTATCTCAAGCAGCGCTCGCCCAATGGTAGTGAGCGCATATACCTGCTCCCTGCAGCCGCCACATCTGTGACCGAGATCAGGCAGATGAATCTGCCGGCCGGGGACCTGCGTAAATATGATGATTCCATGGAATCTCAATCGCACGTCCCCAGCGTGCCATTGCAGACAATCAGGGACTGGTTGGGAGCTCAGAAAATCCCACCGGAGGAAATTGTCGAGTGGGCCTTGGTGCACATTCCACTCTATACCTTCAAATACACCTTTCAAGGGAATTCTTACACCGCTATCGTTGAAGGAGGAACAGGCGGAGTGTTTGCTAATATTTATCCAGCCAAGGTGGAAGCCCCCTACCGCCTGGCTGGCGGTCTGGCTGCGCTGGTCTTCCTGTGTTTGGCTTTATTCCCAATCGTCGGAGCGCTCGCGAACAGCGCAGGAGGCTTTGGGATTGGGTTGCTGGCCTGCAGTGGCTTAGGTTTGGTAGCGGCACCGGCCTTGATCGCCCTGGCGGCCTGGGTGGCGGCAAAGATATGATAGAACCTGAAACGGCGCAAGGAGCGGCGCAAGGAGCAGCGCAAAAAGCGGCGCTTGAAGCTGCGCATGGACTGGCCTGCCCCAATTGTGGCGGGGTGGTGCCGATCCCAGAAGGGCAGGTGATCGTCCACTGTCCGTACTGTGACTTACGTTCGTTGGTGCGCGGCGAGCGCGGCTTGCAGCGCTACCAGGTGCCGAGGCGCATCGACCGGGAAAAAGCAGGGGCGACCTTGCTTCAGTTCCTCTCGAGCAGCCGCGCCATCGCCAGCGGCGCCTCCCGCGAGGCGCCGCTGGTGGAAATCTTCACCGCCTATATCCCCTTCTGGGCTTCCTGGGCGCGGGTCGTCGGTTGGGTGCTTGGTGAGAAGAAGGTCGGCAGCGGTGACGATGCCCGCTATGAGCCCCGCGAGATAAAGATCACCGAGGAAATGAACTGGAATGGGGTAGCCTGCGACGTAGGTGAGTTTGGGGTGGAGGCCGTGCCCCTCCTCGACCAGACTTTAGAACCATTTGATGCCAATAACCTGCATGCTACTGGCCTGGTCTTCGAGCCGGTTGGCTCGCTCAGCGATGCCAGGTCCGAAGCAGAGCTGGAATATAACTCGCGCGTGCAGGACAAGGCCAAGCTCGACCGGATCAGCCAGGTTTTTACACGTATTCTACGCCATCGCATGGGGTTGGTTTATTACCCGCTGTGGGTCCTGCGTTACCTCTACCGGGGGCGTTCTTTTCAGGTAGTAGTGGATGGTTACTCGGGCAAAGTGTTGTACGGTAAAGCGCCGGGAAGCACGCTCTATCGGGCGGTGATGTTGGTTGGAGGGATGGCACTGGGGGCTGTGCTGGCGGTGGATGGATCGGCGCTTTCTTTTTGGATCGCTACCCAATCTGATGGGGATGGTGCCGGGGCCTTCTTCTTCGGCGGTCTGGCCTTACTCGGTCTTGGCTTTGGATTGATGTTGACCGCCTACCGCAGATTTCGTTATGGTGAGCA
>DATDRM010000296.1:0-4766 GCA_035291705.1 Anaerolineales bacterium | reverse complement strand
ATGCCGAAAATCCGAACAATCCCAATATTTTAAGCCAAGCGTATGTTTCCCATGCCGATCCGCGTGCTATAATCTCAATTGGCGCGGGTCACTCAATCTCGTCCCTCTAACCCGGCTCCTATCCATTCTTAAATTATTACGTTTCACGTTTCACTCTTCACGCTTCCATGTCCTTCGTCCACCTGCACGTCCACTCTGAGTACTCCCTGCTCGACGGATTCAGCAACATCAAGAAGATGGTGAAGCGCGCCAAGGAAATGGGTATGCCCGCCCTGGCCTTGACCG
Organism: Anaerolineales bacterium; assembly: GCA_035291705.1. GTDB lineage: Bacteria > Chloroflexota > Anaerolineae > Anaerolineales > UBA4823 > DATDRM01. The sequence continues at coordinate 4,481 of DATDRM010000296.1, read as the reverse complement.
ACCACGGGACGATGTTCGGGGTGATGGAGTTCTTCAAGGCGACCACCGAAGCCGGGCTCAAACCGATCATCGGAGTCGAGGCCTATTTAGCCGCGCGAAGAATGAACGAGCGCGATCCCCAGCTGGATAAGAAATCCAGCCACCTGTTACTCCTGGCGGAGAACGAGACCGGTTATCGCAACCTGCTGCAGATCGCCAGCGCAGCTCAACTGGATGGTTTCTACTACTATCCGCGCATCGATCACGAGTTCCTGGCCAGGCACGCCGAGGGGCTGATCTGCACTTCTGGCTGCATGTCGGCGGAAATCCCGCGCCTGATCCAGCAGGAGAGCCTGGAGGCAGCTCGCCGCCAGTTGGACTGGTACTACGAAGTCTTTGGGGCGGACAATTTTTTCCTGGAACTGCAGGAGCACGACATCGAGGAGATCGAGCGGATCAACAAAATCCTGCTTGACCTGGGCAAGCGCTACCAGGCGCGTTTCGTCGCCACCAACGATGTGCACTATATCAACCCGGAAGACGCCCGCCTGCAGGACATCCTGCTCGCCATTCAGACTGGCTGTGTGCTCAGCGATCCAAACCGGATGCGGATGAGCGATCAAACGTTCTACTTGCGCAGCCCGGAGGAGATGGCAGCCATCTTTACGGAGGTGCCCGAAGCGATCAGCAACACCTTGCTCGTCGCTGAGCGCTGCAACCTGGACCTGGGCTTTAAAGGTTATCGCCTGCCCCAATTCGACGTGCCGCCGGGTTATAGCGCCGAGACCTACCTGCGGAAACTGTGCGAAGACGGTATAGAGCAGCGCTATGGAACCCGCAGCCCCGATCCGCTGGTGCGCCAGCGATTGGAATACGAACTGGGCGTCATCCACCAGATGGGGTTCGATACGTATTTCTTGATCGTGTGGGACCTGTGCCGGTATGCGCGGGAACGCGGCATCTGGTACAACGCACGCGGTTCGGCAGCCGCCTCGATCGTGGCCTATACGCTGAATATCACTCTGGTCGACCCCCTTCACCATGGGCTGATCTTCGAACGATTCCTTAACCCGGGGCGCATCTCGATGCCCGATATCGACCTGGACTTCCGCGACGACCGGCGCGCCGAGATGTTGGAATACACCGCCAATAAGTATGGCGGAGACAAGGTTGCCCAGATCATTACCTTTGGCACTTTGGGGGCGCGTGCCGCCATCCGCGACGTCGGCCGAGTCATGGACATCCCGCTCAGTGAAGTTGATAAGGCCGCCAAACTGATCCCCAACATTTCTGGTAAGACGGTGAGCATCGCCGATGCCCTGGAAGAAGTCCCCGAATTCAAGCAGCTCTACCAGTCTGCCCCATTTTTCCAGGAGCTGATTGACACGGCCAGACAGATGGAAGGCGTGGTGCGGAACGCTGGCACCCACGCGGCGGGCGTGATCGTGACCGATAAACCGATCATTGAATACCTGCCACTGCATCGCCCGACGGGGAGTTCGGCGGAGGACAGCCCGATCAAGATCGTCACCCAATTTGAAATGTCGCACCTGGAAGCATTGGGGCTGCTTAAGGTGGACTTCCTGGGGCTGGCTACCCTGACGATCATGGCGCGCGCCTGCGATCTGATCCGAGAGCGCCACGGGGTGGATTTAAACCTGCAAAATATCCCTACCGATGACCCTGCCACATACGAGCTGCTGGGCCGCGGCGACACAGCCGGCGTTTTCCAGGTGGAAGGCTCGGGCATGCGTCGTTACCTGATGCAGATGAAGCCGAAGACTCTAGATCACGTGATCGCCATGGTGGCACTTTTCCGTCCAGGCCCGATGGACTTCATCCCCGGGTATATCCGCCGTATGCACGGGGAGGAGGCAGTTCAATACCAGCACCCCATGTTGGAATCGATCTTCAAAGAGACCTATGGCTATCCCGTTTACCAAGAACAGTTGATGTTCGTCGTCATGAACCTGGGGGGATATAGCGCTTCGGAGGCGGATGACCTGCGCAAAGCTGTATCCAAGAAACAAAAAGACCAGCTGCTCAAGCACCGCGAGAAATTCGTCGCCGGCGCGGTGCAGCGCGGCATCCCGGAAAAGACGGCTGGGGAGATTTTTGACGACTGGGAGGAGTTCGCCCGATACGGGTTTAACAAGGCGCATGCAGCTGATTATGGGATTCTGGCTGTCCAGACTGCTTACCTGAAGGCACACTTCCCGGTCGAATACATGACGGCGCTGCTCTCGGTCAACTTGAACAACATCGATGAAGTGGCATTGTACGCAGCCGACTGTCGCCGGATGGGGATCGCTGTGGCGTCGCCCGACGTGAATATCAGCGGTTGGGATTTCACCATCGAGGATCATGCGGATGGTAAAGCGACGATCCGCTTTGGCCTGGGAGCGATCAAGAACGTTGGTCACGGTCCAGTCGACGCCATCCTCCAGGCGCGCTCCAAGCAGGGGCCTTTCAGTGATATCAATAATTTTGTCCAGCGGGTTGACCTGCGCCAGGTGGGCAAGCGTGCCCTGGAATGCCTGGTGCGCGTGGGCGCGCTCGACCGTTTCGGCCCACGCCCGGCCTTGTTACAGTCTCTCGACCGTTTCGTCTCGGTCAGCGCCTCTCATTTCCGCGCCGCAGAAAAGGGCCAGATGAGCCTGTTTGGGTTGCATAGCGGCCTGAAGGATGAGATCACGCTCCCTAAAACAACGACCGAAATTCCGCGCCGCGAGCAGCTCGCCTGGGAGCGCGAACTGATTGGCCTGTATGTATCCGACCACCCTCTCAGTCCGGTGATCGAGGTGCTCAACGAGGTCGTCACCCACTTCTCCAGGCAGCTGGCGGAGGCCAATCCTAACGAGCGGGTGCGCGTGGCCGGGATCATCACTCGCTACCGGACGCACCAGACCAAGACCGGTAAGAGCATGGCTTTCGCTACCCTGGAAGACTTGCAAGGTGAGATCGAGCTGGTGATCTTTCCGCGCATCTGGGCGCAAGTTGCTGAGCTGTTCAGTTCCGATAAGGTCGTATTGGTGGAAGGGCGGGTCGACGCGCAGGGCAGCGAGCCCAAAGTGTTGGTGGACACCCTCACCACGGATTTGAAATTCACCACGGCTCTCAAACCGTTGCCCCTCCCCGTCGCGCCGCCACCCCCCCAGGAGGTGCTGATCCCGGAGGATTTCGAAGAAAGACCACCCTTGGATGAGGGGTATTTTAGGGATTCAGCTGAAGCAGCAGTCCCAGCGGCGAGCGCACGGCGTGAGGCAGGCCTGTCAGGAGAGAAAAGCGATGCGTCTCAGGATGCGATCACTGACTTCCCGTTGGTGATCCAGGCCACCCAGCAGGTCGCTGAAACCGCTGAACATGGCCTGGTTTGGAAAGCGGATTGGGACGCCGCCTGGGAGGAGGACACGCCTCCACCCCCAGAGATTTTCCCGCCAGATTGGGAACTCGCCAACGCGGTGATGGCTGCCGTGGCCGATCCGGCGGGATCCATGGAGCTGGCCGAGGAGCCGCTCTCTCCTGAGCTATCCCCTATTGCCACTCCATCCGCTGAGTCAGCCCCCTCCAGCGAGGCGCCCGGGGAAATTCTCCCAGCTGCTCCGGTCGAGGTGAGCGAAAGCATCTCAGCGAGTGTGTTGCCCCCCTTTATCGTCTCCCCGTTGCCGCCCCCCGATGGGGAGGCCGTTCACATGATCACGATCGTTCTGCGCCCCACGGAGGATAGGATCCGCGATAACCTGCGCATCCGGCAGGCTTACGGCACCCTGATCGCTTATCCTGGGAAAGATCGCTTCGCCTTCCACGTCTTTGAGCGCGGCCGCGGCTATTTAATTGAGTTCCCCAACTTCACCACTGGCCTGTGCGCAGAGCTGATCAACCGCTTGAAGGCCTTCATCCCCGCCGACCAGGTGCTCGTCGAACCGATCACCTTCCAATAATCTCTAATCGCTGGTCATGATAAACAAGGGTTTCATCTCGAAACTCTTGTAGAGGGGGCGCAAGCGCTGGGTGTCATAGTGCTTTTCAACGTTGACATTCTTCTTGGAACTGATCACCACGTCGAGCGGCACGTTATCATAACGCCCGTTCTTCAGGACGACCAGCCGACCATGGATCCCACCCAGGGCCAGGTCCAACGCCAGGTTGCCGTAAGCCATGGGGACGATCGAATCGATCGCATCCGGATCGCCGCCGCGCACCATATAGCCCAGTTTTTGATTAATGACATTGACTGCCTTGCCTTTGTTAAACTTGGCGGAGCGCTCCTTTAATTCCGAGGAGACCAGGTCGCCGATCCCACCCAGCTTCTTATGCCCATAAGCGTCGAGGGTCGAGTCGGTGAACACCATTTCCCCACCCTCGAACATGGTACCTTCCGACACCAGCACCACGGAATAATGGCTGGGATTCTTGTTGCGGTCGTACACCAACAATTCTGCCAGGAGATCGATATTAAATTTATACTCCGGGATCACACAGCGGTTGGCCGCTCCGGCCAT
>DATDRM010000295.1:0-2079 GCA_035291705.1 Anaerolineales bacterium | reverse complement strand
TAGCGTCCGACTTTCAGGGCTACCACCGGTTTGCGGCGTGTCACCATCCCGGCCTGCTGCACGAAGCGCCGCCCATCGCTGACGCCTTCCAGGTACAGGGCAATCACGTGCGTGTACGGGTCATCGGCCACCGGGGCCAGCAAGTCCGTCTCGTTGACGTCGACCTGGTTCCCCAGGCTGACCATGCGCGACAGGCCGAAGCCCTGCCCGCGCGCCCAATCGATCACCGCCGCGCAGATTGCCCCCGAGTGGGAGATAAAAGCCACGTCGCCCGGGGTGGGACCGGGTGGAGAAAGAAAGGTGGTGTCCAGCGGCAGGTGCGTGTCCAGCAGGCCGATGCAGTTCGGGCCGAGCAGGCGGATGCCGTGCTCTTTGGCGATGCGCAGGCACTCCGCTTCCAGCGCCGCCCCTCCCGGCCCCGTCTCGCGAAAACCGCCCGCGGCGATGATCACAGCCCGCACCCCGCGCCCGGCGCATTCCAGGATCGCCCCCGGGATGGCTGCGGCCGGGATCAGCAGCACGGCCAGGTCGACCGGATCGGGCACTTCGCCCAGGCGCGCGCAGACCGGGCGCCCCATCAGGCTGCCGCCCTTGATATTGACGAAATGGATCGCCCCCCGGTAGCCGCTCTGCACCAGGTTGCGCGACAGCCCATAGCCCAGCTTGGTGGGATCGTGCGAAGCGCCCACGATCGCCACCCCGCGCGGCGAGAAGAAGGGTTCCAGGGAGGGGTCGGGGGTGGATGGCATCTCTACCAGCTAGGCCCTGACCGCGGTCGATTCATACCCACCACCCCCTGGATACACCCAGCCGCCGATCAGGGTGTTGCCGTCATCGCTGAATTGACCCTTGTAATATGCCGGAGAGCCTCTCTCTCCGCCCCAGATCGTGAGCGTGTCGCCGTCTACTTCATATACGTAGTCGAAGGTCTCGCCCATGTTGCCGTAGTAGCGAGTCTTGATATCCTCGCCTGGCTCTTCTCCAAACGGTCTCAGGTGTCCGATGATCTCAATGCCCTTGATCTTCTGCCCGTGATGTTCGAGATCGACATGCTGCAGCAAGAAGAAGCCACCTTCCATCCACTCGTAGGTCAACTTTCCTTGCACTCCTCCGGAAACTTGCCATGTGCCGACCAATTTATCCAGTTTCCTGAGTGCGAGACTCGGCTCAATTGCTTTCTGTTCCACTTGAGCGTCGTTCATGTCTGCCATCATCTTTTCTCCTTTCGAACTACCGCTAAAAGCTCTTCCAATCGATCCCAGGTCTCGACCGCACCGCCTTCCATGCCAGACTGGAGCATCCCTTCCAGGTCTTCCAGCGTGTCGAAAGTGGTCCTGGCCGTAATTCTCGTCTTGCCATCTGGCAGTTCTTCGAAGGTTATCGTTTCGGTGGATATATGGCCGGCCATGGGCTCGAATTCAAAGGTATAGGTCAGCCGCTCAGGCGCGGCGACCTCTTTGAAAACGCCGTTGAACGCGTATTCATTCCCCTCGGCATCTTTTTGGATGTACCGCCACACGCCGCCGACTTTCAGGTCCATTTTGTCCACAACGGTCGTCAGGTATCTTGGGCCCCACCACTTTGGCAGCAGCTCTGGATCGGTACAAGCCTTCCACACCAGCTCGCGCGGCGCATCGAAGACACGTGACATGGTGTAGGCAAGCCCTGCGCGGTCTACCACTAAATTATTCTTGCTCATCTCTATTCTCCTTATGGTTTAATCCACTTATTTGTTGTCCGCTTACCTTAACATTCCCGCTATTATTATTAATTTGCCGCTGTCATTTCGCTTCTCCTTTCAATCGCTTCTTTTCCATCTCCAATACCTGATCCAGGGCATCAAAACGCTGGTCCCAAAGCTGCCTCAATTGCCTGGCCCAGGCTTCCAGTTCGAGCATGGCCTCTGGATTGACCTGGTAAATGCGCTGCTGCGCCCGTTTTACCACCTGCACCAACCTGGCCTCACGGAGAACTTTAAGGTGCTGTGAGATCGCTTGCGGGCTTACAGAAAATCGATCGGATATCTCCGTGGCAGATAATTGGCCATCCCTGGCAAGCATTTCTATAATCTTGCGTCTG
>DATDRM010000294.1:0-3442 GCA_035291705.1 Anaerolineales bacterium | reverse complement strand
GCCTCAAACAGGTCATCATGTTTGGGGAGCCGGCCCTCGCCCAGGCGAGAGGAAAAACCATCATCTCCGCCGCGCGTGTAGAATTTCGTCACAGGGACAATTATAATCCTCCATCAAATCTATCCTGAATTAGACTGTTGTTGTATACTTATCCAGGCTGAGAATGTACCACGCACGTCCTAAGCCACGAAACAAGGGAAGGAATATTCGATAAGCGAATATCAGCGTTTTTCAGCGTTTTTCAGCGTCCCCAAAAAGAAGGAGTCTCGCCATGCAAATCCGCTGTACCCATTGCCATAAACCTTTCGCCCTTAATAAAGACGCGGTGCACGCCGCGCTGGATTCGATTACCGCCGAGGACCTCGGTCATTATAACGCCCATTGCCCACATTGCGGGCGTACGAACCGTGTCTCCCGTCGGGAGCTGCAACGGTCTGCGCCAGACTGGCGCCCCAAACCACCCGCTGTCGAAGCGCCTCCATCCGAAGAAACCGACCAAATCGTCAATAATTAATCCAAATCCATGCTTCAAAATCACGTTTTCTCGTCCCCGCAGGAGGTGCAATCTGCTCTGAGGGACCAGCATTATATCGCCAGCGATGAGATCGCTACCATCATGTACTTAAGCCAGCAATTAGGCAAGCCATTGCTGACCGAGGGTCCAGCCGGGGTAGGCAAGACCGAGTTAGCCAAAACCATCGCCGGGGCGACGGGGCGGGAATTGATCCGGCTCCAGTGTTATGAGGGTCTGGACGAAACCAAAGCGCTCTACGAATGGGAGTACGCCAAGCAGTTGCTCTACACCCAGCTCTTGCGCGACAAACTTCAGGAGACCTTGAGCGGGGCCAGCGACTTGACTGCAGCCGCCGACCGCCTGGCTGCCGAAGAGGACGTCTTTTTCTCGATGCGCTTCCTTCTCCAACGCCCTTTACTCAAAGCCATTCTCAGCGAGCTGCCGACCGTCTTGTTGATCGATGAAATTGACCGCGCCGACGCTGAATTCGAGGCCTTTTTACTCGAAGTGCTCAGCGATTTCCAGGTTAGCATCCCCGAGTTGGGCACCCTGGCTGCCGTTCACCGGCCATTGGTCGTCTTGACCAGCAACAACACCCGCGAGTTGAGCGAAGCTCTCAAACGGCGTTGCCTTTACCTGTTTATCGGATATCCATCTCTCGAACAGGAACTGGCTGTCGTGCGGATGAAAATCCCTGACCTGTCGCCTAAACTGGCCAGGCAGGTTGTTGAACTTGTCCACAGTCTGCGCGAAATGGATTTGCGCAAATCACCCAGCATCAGTGAAACCCTGGATTGGGCCAAAGCCCTGGTAGCGCTCAATCTCAAACACATGGACAACGCCACCCTGGAGACGACCTTGAGCGTATTGCTCAAACATGAGAGTGACCTGCAGCGGGCAAAACGAATCCTGCAGCGCTCGCATGAAAGCCGCCAGGACGAGGATGACGACCCCCGTCTGCGCGGCTGGCGGAATTAACCCCTGACATAAATTCAATGGAAGAACGGATCATCAAGTTTATTTCGGCATTAAGGACCGGGGGTGTTCGCATCAGCCTGGCGGAGAGCGCCGATGCGCTCAGCGCAGTCGCTGAACTCGGCGTCCAGGATCGAGAAACCTTCCGCATCAGCCTGCTGTCTACCCTGGTCAAGGATTCTGCCAGCATCCCCGTTTTTGAGGAGCTTTTCCCGCTCTTCTTCGACAGCAACCAGCCGCCTCCCTTGCTGGACCTTTCACAAGACCTCACGCCGGAAGAGGCTCAAATGCTGGCCGAAGCCTTGAGAAAGTTCAATGATCAGCTGCGTGGAATGCTGGACAGGTTGATGCACGGGGAACAACTCACTCAAGAAGAACTAGCCCAGGTGGGGCAGCTGGTGGGTTTGAACCAGGCTGACGATCTGCGCTATCGCGAATGGATGGCGGGACGCATGGAAAAAGCGCTGAAATTCCGCGCAGTTCAGCAAGCGATCCAGGAATTAATGGGGCTGCTCGCCGAGATAGGCATGAACAAAGAACGGGTGGAGCATGTCCGCCAGCTGCTCCAGGCCAACCAGCAGGCTTTGCAAGAGCAGTTGCGCCAGTACGCTGGCATGCAGATCGCTGAAAACATGAGCAACCGCCCGCCAGATGAGGGTCTTGGGGACCTGCTGAACCGGCCATTCAGTAGCCTTTCGGATAAAGACCTCGAACGCTTGCGCAAGGAAGTTCAACGTCTGGCTGCCGCCCTCCGCACCCGCATCGCTTTGCGTCAAAAACGAGCCAAGAGTGGCCAGCTGGACGCCAAGGCGACGATCCGGGCTAACCTGAAGCACGGTAACGTACCCATTGATATTAAACACAAGGACCGTACCCTCAAACCCAAGCTTGTTGTCTTGTGTGACATCAGCACTTCTATGCGGTCCTGTTCGGAACTCATGCTGAGTCTCCTGTATGCCATGCAGGATCAGATCAGCAAAGCCCATGCTTTTGCCTTCATCGACCACCTGGAATTCATTTCTCCGCACTTCAGTGGAAAGGATGTGCGCCAGGCGGTCGCCTCGGTGCTGGAACGGATGCCCCCCGGACACTACAACACCGATTTGGGATTCAGCCTGCAGAATTTCGCCGATAATTACCTGGACACCATAGATAGCCGGGTCACATTTATCGTGGTGGGCGATGGACGCAATAATTACAACGATCCCCACCTGGATCTCTTCCGCTCTGTGGCGCAACGCTCCCGCCGCACGATCTGGCTAAATCCGGAATCACCGGCCTTGTGGGGTACGGGCGACAGCGATATGCTCAAGTATCTCCACTATTGTGATTCGGTCTTTAAGGCTGGGACGCTGGCTGAATTGACTGTGGCCATCGATCGCTTGTTATCCGGGTAGATGGGTTCATCCTGCCACTGGCACCGGCCTACGGGAACTGCTCGCCCTTTCCCCGCTTAATTCGTCCATATAGATAATTAAATTCCATGAGCTGGTCACGTAAGGGATCATTTAGCGCATCTCCTGGCATGCGCCACGCCCAGTTCCCGCTCGGATTGCCCGGATAGTTCATGCGCGCTGCGTTGCCCAGATCGAGCAAATCCTGCATGGGAGCGATTGCAAAGCTTGCCACCGAAGCCCAGGCCAGGCGAATAAACTCCCAGGCGATATCCTGACCATCTCGACTTAAGTAACGCCGGCAGAAGTCTTTTTCCTGTTCGGAAACCCGTTCAAACCACCCGCGCGAGGTATCATTATCGTGGGTACCCGTGTAAACCACGCAGTTCTGGATATAGTTGTGCGGCAGGAATGGTTCAGATGGGTCGTCGTGAAAGGCAAACTGGACGATGCGCATACCCGGCAAATCAAACCGCTCGCGCAACTCGATCACATCCGGTGTGATTTCTCCCAGGTCCTCGGCGATAATCGGTAAATCGCCGAGCGCTTTTTTCATCGC
>DATDRM010000293.1:0-18440 GCA_035291705.1 Anaerolineales bacterium | reverse complement strand
TTGATGACATCAAAAAAGTCACCCCCTACCGTCCTGGCCGGTACGATGCGCGCTCCGAAGTCGAAACCTTCCAGGCGGGGTAGGGTTTGCGGCAGAATGCTCATCTGGATCTCGTAGCCCAGCTGGATTTCCCGCTCCAATCTTTCTTTCTCGATCAGTTGTTCTTGCGCCGCCTTCAATTCCTCGTAAGCTTGCTTGAGCAGGCGGTTTTTCTCCTGCAGGTCATGGATCGAGGCGTTGTGTGCTCCGATCAGGCGCTGGCCTAATACGCTCACGATTTGCAGCGCTAGCCCAGGTTGCCGGTGAAGCAGGATGTCGAAATCGGAGTGCGTCATCTCCAATAGCTGCGCCGGGCCTTGCGTGCGCACGCTCGCTGTCCGCCTGCCGCCCGGGTTGATCAGGCTGAGCTCGCCGACAAATTCACCCGGGCCGCGCACCCCAACCAATCGTTCTTCTGGGGTGCCCAGCGCTTTGATCACTTCTACCTCACCATAGATCACGATGTAAATGTAATCGCCGACTTCCCCCTCATGGATCAAGGTCGTATTGGGCGGCACCTCTCGCACACGCAACGTCGCTGCCAGGTGTTCCAGCTCGCTGGCTGGCAGGGTTTTAAAAAGTGGCACCTTGGCTAGCATGTGTACATTCATTTCACCCTCCCGCTCACAGGTAACGACAGGCAGGCGCGAGAAAGCGCCTCAAAGTCGCCTCGCCGTTGAGTTCGACCAGCTGGTATTTCTTGTTTAAATGTTCGCGCAAGCCCGCGACCATCGCCCTCCTGCTTTCTTTACGATTATAATCGATAAATAGATAATCTTCATCAAGAATAACCAACTTCCGGAACGTTCTTTTTGAGCGAAGTGCTCAAAGCAGAATAGCTTTCTCTACGTGACCCCAGCCGAGTCCATCAAGCCCATCCTCACCAACAAGCGGGTTGCGGTGCCGCCGTATGAATAAACTCCGTCGCTTTTATGACATATGTCAGATTGACAACGGATTTGTACATAATATAATCATTAACAACAATTTAATTTGTACAATACATCAAACTAGCTCAGTGTATCCTTGATTTATTAATTCGTTGGGATTTATAATCATTGCGCGATGTGTGGGGATTGTCAATGGGCTGCGCTCTCAAACAACCCCCACATTCTTTATATTCGACAGCGACTCTCGTACCGGTAAGACGGCACTACAATGGATGTAAAAACGATTACTTTTATTTTAAACGGGGTTACCCAGGCCGCTCTGCTCTTCGTGTTGGGCAGTGGGTTGACCCTGGCTTTTGGATTAATGCGTGTGATCAACCTGAGTCACGGCGCTTTCTACCTACTCGGTGGCTACATCGGTTACGCAGTCTGGACAGCCAGCGGCAATTGGTACTTTGCAGTGATCGCTGCTGCGCTCTCGATTGGGATCTTCGGCCTGATCTTCGAACGATTCATGCTTTCCCGCGTACGGGGGGGCGATTTGCCGGAGACCCTGCTCACGGTGGCCCTTTCCATGATCATCGCCGATGTCTGCCTTTCTATCTGGGGTGGTCATTCCAAATCTCTTACCGCTCCCCCGGAAATCAACCCCTCAGTATCCATTTTTGGCGTCACTTACGGTGGTTTTCGCATCATTCTTATGGGTGTGGCCGTGCTTATCGCGGTCGCTTTATGGCTGATCCTTTATAAGACCAAGTTGGGCTCGGCGGTGCGCGCCGGTGTAGATGACCGGGAGACAGTCAGCGCTCTGGGAGTCAACATCGACATCACCTATATGCTGGTTTTCGTCCTCTCTGCCGTACTAGTTGGCATCGCGGGCGTTCTGGGCGGCACCTACTTACAGCTCAGCCCTGGCAGCGATACCACCATTCTCACTTATTCCCTGGTGGTGATCATCTTAGGCGGGATGGGTAGTCTGAAAGGGGCTGTTGTCAGCTCCCTGCTCTTAGGACAGCTATTATCTTTTGGCTCAGCTTATGCCTCGCAATACCTGATGTTCTTGCTTTTCATTCCCATGGCGATCATTTTGGCCATTCGCCCGCAAGGTCTATTCGGGAGGGAATCATGAGTGAAAGGCAGCTGACAGGGAAGCCGAAGGAACAAGGGGCCGCTTTGAGAGACGGCACTCTGTCTACGAAAAACAGTAATGAAAATAAGAAAATCCCCATAAATCTCATCCTAGGCGGGATAATTGTCCTGCTCTTGATCCTGCTACCCTTCTACGCTGGCCAGTACACGATCACCACCTTCAAACGGATCATCTATTTTGGCTTTTTGGCGCTAAGCTTGCGTTTCTTGATCGGTGAAGGGGGGATGGTTAGCCTGACCCAAACTGCCTTCTTTGGCGTGACAGGCTACGTGGTTGGGCTTCTAGGCGCCGAACGAGGCATGCCCTTTCCATGGGCGCAGTTAATCGCCATCGGCGCTGTCTTGTTCTTAGCATTGATCTTCGGCATGGTGGCGGTGCGCACCTATAAGATCGTCTTCCTGATGATCACCCTGGCTTTTGGCCAGATATGCTGGGCTTTTGCACGGCAAAATACTTCTTTGTTACATGGATGGTCTGGCATACACAACATCGAGCCTTTTTCTATCTTAGGGATTGATTTCACTGTCCCCGCTAACTATTACTGGATTTGTCTGGCGTTATTCCTGATAGGGATTTACGTCATGTGGAGGTTGGTCAAGTCACCGTTTGGACTGGCTCTGAATGGGGTGCGTGAAAGCCCGCGCCGCATGGCTGCCTTGGGATATCCAGTGTATTGGATCAGGTTAGTGGCTTTCTTGATCGCCGCGATTTACGCCGGCATTGGTGGCATCCTGATGACGTACGCCAACACGATGATCGCTCCCGATATTATTCAGATGAGCATCACGATATGGATTCTACTCACTGTGATCCTGGGCGGGGTGAATTATTTCTGGGGGCCAATCGTGGGTGTAACAGTTGTGGTATGGCTGGATGTATTCATCAGCTCAATGACCGATCGCTACAATTCGGTAATTGGAATTATCTTCTTGTTGATCGTCCTGTTTTCTCCCAACGGCATCCTGGGATTCTTCGATCTGGTGCGCAGAGGAGAACGTTTTGGCTTTCTCAAGAAGATCTTGAAGCAAGTTGGGTAGGTAGATATAGCATCGATGAGGAACGGAGGTGAAGAAAAAAAACGCAAATCGTGAATTGTCAATCCGGCACATTGTGTAATTGAACAGAATATGAGAACGAAGGAGAAGAATAATGTCCAAGAAAATCACAATCTGGCTATCGATCCTGGTTGCGCTCTCAATACTCCTGGCAGCCTGCGCCCAGCCTCAAAAAACGGCCGAGCCGCCAGCCATAGAGCAAACCGAGGCTCCTCCAGCAGAAGAGGGAGCTGCTCAGGGGCCGATTAAAATTGGCATACTGAGCGCTTTTACGGGTGTATTTTCCGCCTTTGGTGAGATGCAGCGCACAGGCTATGAGATGGCCCTCGAAGAGTGGGGCGGAAAAGTTGCTGGCCGGGAAATCCAGATCATCGAAGAGGACGACCAGTTGAATAATGAGCTGGCGGTGACGAAGGCCAAGAAGCTGGTGGAGCAGGACAAGATCGACATTCTGACTGGCCTGGTCTCCGGAGATGAAGGTCTCGCGGTGGGCGCTTACATGAAGGACAAGAATATCCCGGTGCTGCCGATGTATTCGGCATCCGAAGATATGACCATGCGAGAATGGTTCCCACTAATGGTCCGCGATACCTGGACCGGGGCTCAGTCGATGGATGTTTTCGGTTACTGGTTGGCGACAGAAAAAGGCTGGAAGAAGGTTTACATGATCGGCGAGGATTACTCATACCCCTACAACCAGGGTGGTGGGTTCAAGCGCGGTTTCTGCCGCGGCGGTGGGGAGGAAGTGACCACTGTTTGGCATCCGGTCCCATTGGATGATTACTCGTCGATCATTGCCCAGATTCCGCTCGATCAGGGCTATGATGCGGTGATGTACAACGGGAGTGGCTCCGATGCAGTGGCTTTCAGCAAGCAGTGGGTAGACCTGGGTATGGTTGGAAAAATCCCGCTTATCGGCCAATCCAACACCACTGAACAAGGCGACCTGCCGGCGATGCCCGTCGAGGCTGTCAAGGGTGTTTTGAACGCCCACCACTACGCTGAAAGCCTGACTTCCCCCGAGGCAGTATCCTTCGCCCAAAAATACCAGGAGAAATATGGTCGCCCACCGGCGGCAGCGGCTGAGTTCGCTTATGATGTGATGCGCCTGATCTTGCGCGCTATCGAGAAGATGAACGGGGACGTTTCCGATCCGGCCGCTTTAGTCGCTGCCATGAAAGCAGTCGACCAATCGGACGCGCCGCGTGGTCCGCTCTCTTTGGACGAATTCAACGCGGTGATCGAGAACGTCTACATCCGGGAAGTGCAGGTGGGCGCCGACGGGAAAGCCTTCAACCAGGTGCTACTCTACGTCCCGAATGTTACTCAATTCGGCCCATATGACAAAGATGTCTACATGGCGCAACCGGCTGACTCTAACTCCTATCCACCTGACAAGTGCTCCGACTTCCCAACAGAGATGCTCGAAGCCAAAAATGTGTATGAGTTCTTAGAGTACAAGTAATAAGAGAATGGACAGTGCGTCGCACCTGTTTGAAGGTGCGACGCACCTTCCTCGTCTGAAATATACGAAGTCGACAGCTTAAAGACTTAGGGTATTGAATTATATGGAAGCTCCCACCTCCAGGTACGCTCTGGTTGTGAAGAACGTCTCCAAGAGTTTTGGTGGAGTCCATGCGGTGCGCCAGGTGAGCCTGGCAGTGCCCGATGGTGAAAGGCGTGCTTTGATCGGGCCGAACGGTGCCGGGAAAACGACTCTGTTCAATGTGATCACTGGGGAGCTGATCGCAGATGAAGGGATGATCGAGATTTTCGACCAGGAGATCACCCGCAAATCGGTGCAGCAGCGCTCCAGGCTGGGCCTCGGCCGGACTTATCAGATTTCCCAGCTTTTCCTAAAGCTGAGCGTGGTGGAAAACCTGTTTCTGGCCAGCGCCGCCAACCGGGGTAAAGAATTCAAGCTATGGGGCGCCTGGAACATGCACAAGGCTGAGCTGGACCGGGCGGAGGAGGTGGCAAAAATGATTGGTCTGGCCTCATATATGAAAGCGCGTGTCTCAGAGCTCTCGCATGGCTTGCAGCGCCAGCTCGAGCTGGGGATGGCGATTGCGCGCCAGCCGCGCCTGATCATGCTGGATGAGCCGGCCGCCGGACTTTCACCAACCGAGCGGGTGATCCTGACCGGCTTGATCAAGGAGCTGCCACGCACCGTCACCCTCATTCTTATTGAGCATGATGTGGAAATCGTCCTGGACCTGGCAGACACTATCACCGTCATGCACCGTGGAGCTGTGATCGCAGAAGGTGCGCCGGGAGAGATCAAGGCTAACCAGGAAGTTCAAAATGTCTATTTAGGTAGCTCCTATGCCTGAAGATTCACAAGATAGCCAGCTAAACCTAACCAGCTTAGAGATCAGTGACCTGCATGCCTACTATGGCGACAGCCATGTACTGCAAGGATGCAGCCTCTCGGTTGGAAGAGAGCTGGCCTTGAAGGGGCGAGAATGTGTGGCGGTGTTAGGCCGCAACGGAATGGGTAAGACCACACTGCTGCGCGCCATACTCGGCCTGACTCCACCCCGAAGCGGTTGTGTATTGTGGAAAGGCAAGGAGATCGCCGGGAAGAAGCCCTTTTTGATCGCCAGCATGGGGATCGGATATGTCCCCCAAGGCCGCAAGCTTTGGCCGTCCTTATCAGTAGACGAACATCTGAAGCTGACTTACCAGAAGCAACGCGCCCATAATGGCTGGTCGCCGGAGCGGGTCTACCAGTTCTTCCCAGAGCTGGCCGGGCGACGCAAGCTGAGTGGGGCGCGCTTGAGCGGTGGAGAGCAGCAAATGCTGGCAATCGGCCGCGCCCTGGTCACTAATCCGGACATCCTCTTGCTGGACGAGCCTTCCGAAGGCCTGTCTCCGATCGCGATTGAGCGGGTGATCGAAATCTGCCGTGAGCTGTTGAAGGAAGAAATATCCATTCTGCTGGTGGAACAGAATATCCACGTTGCCGCTGCTCTGGCTGAGCGGGTATACATTATTCTGAGCGGTAAGACGGTTTATGAATCGGAGGCTGGTAAATTCTTGGAAGACCTGGAGCTCAGGCAGAAGTACCTGGGTGTTTAACCGGCGGTCGAAAACCTTGGCTTTTGACCGATTGAATGTTCAGGAGAAATTCAGATGACCAAAACAATCGCGATTATTGGAGCCCTGGATACCAAAGGGACTGAGTTCGGATTTCTGAAAACAGAGATCGAAAAGAGGGGCTGTAACACCCTTATTATCAATACCGGCGTGTTTGCGCCGATGTTCCCACCGGATGTCAGTGCTGAAGAGGTAGCCGAGGCAGGCGGAGTCAAGCTGGCCGACCTGGTGGCTAAGAAAGACCGCGGCGAGGCCATGGCAGTTATGACCAAGGGCGCCACGGCGATTGCCAAGAAATTGTACGCTGAGGGCAAGTTTGATGGCATTATCTCAGCTGGCGGCAGCGGCAACACGGTCATGGCTACTGCAGCTATGCGGGCGCTACCGTTGGGTGTGCCCAAGGTGATGGTCAGCACCATCGCTGGCGGCGATGTCAGCGCCTACGTGGGTACCTCGGACTTGATCATGATGCCATCCATCGTCGACGTGGCGGGGCTCAACCGAATTAGCCGGACGATCTTCACCAACGCAGCCGGGGCGGTATGCGGCATGGTGCTTGGTGAAGTTGCCAAGAGCGCCGAAGACAAGCCCTTGATCGCAGCTTCGATGTTCGGAAACACCACACCGGCTGTCGACAACGCACGCAAGATCATGGAGAACAATGGCTATGAGGTGTTAGTCTTCCATGCCACCGGCGCGGGCGGCAAGACCATGGAAGCGCTGATCAAGGATGGTTTCATCACCGGTGTCATGGACATAACCACCACTGAGTGGGCCGATGAGATTTGCGGCGGAGTGCTCTCCGCGGGGCCGGAGCGGCTGGACGCGGCGGCGCTGACCGGCGTGCCGCAAGTGGTTGTACCAGGCTGCATCGATATGTGCAATTTTTGGGCACCTAGCACCATCCCCGAAAAATATAAGGGCCGCACCTTCTATGAATGGAACCCCAACGTCACGCTGATGCGCACCACGCCAGAAGAGCTGGCCCAGATGGGAAAGATCTTCGCCGAGAAGCTGAGCAAGGCCAAAGCGCCGGTGGCTGTGTTGATCCCCCTCAAAGGCGTGTCGCAGATCGACCTGGAAGGCAAGATATTCTATTGGCCAGAAGCGCTACAGGCTTTCATCGACAACTTGAAAGCTGGATTACGCGCCGACATCCCGGTCATCGAGATGGATACAGATATCAACGACCCAGCGTTTTCAGGAAAAGTTGCCGAGACGCTGCTGGATTTGATGAAAAATAAGATGGTTTGATGATTAGCAGAATAAAATTGGAGGCAAATTAAATGGCAATTCCACGTTCAGAAATGATAAGACGCTTACAGGCGCTGGTTGACACCGGCAAGCCGATCATCGGTTGCGGGGCTGGAACCGGAATCTCGGCCAAGTTCGAAGAGGCCGGTGGCGCCGATATGATCATCATCTATAACTCCGGACGCTACCGCATGGCTGGGCGGGGCTCATTGGCTGGCTTGCTGCCATACGGCGACGCGAATGCCATCGTGGTGGAGATGGCGGCTGAGGTGCTGCCAGTGGTGAAGAACACACCGGTCTTGGCTGGCGTGAATGGCACGGATCCCTTCCGACTGATGCCGGTCTTTTTGAAGCAGCTTAAAGAAATTGGCTTTTCCGGCGTGCAGAACTTCCCAACCATTGGCCTGTTCGACGGTATGCTACGCCAGAACCTGGAAGCCACCGGTATGGGTTATGGCCTGGAAGTAGACATGATCCATATGGCACACGAGCTGGACCTGTTTACCTCACCCTATTGCTTCAACGAAGAAGAAGCGGTGGCGATGACCAAGGCTGGCTGCGATTTGCTGGTGCCGCATGTCGGCTTGACCACCGCCGGGGCGATCGGCGCTGGGGTAGCGTTAAGCCTGGACGATGCCATCTCCAAGGTGATGGTAATGGCCGAGGCCGCCTGGAAAGTGCGCAAGGATTTGTGGGTGATGTGCCACGGCGGGCCGTTTGACGAGCCGCAAAACGTCGGCTACGCGCTGGCCCACATGCCGGGGATTGTCGGCTTCTACGGCGCCTCCAGCGCCGAGCGCCTCCCCACCGAACGGGCGATCAAAGCCCAGGTACAGGCCTTCAAGGAGCTTAAGCTGACGAAATAATCGTCTTAGTCTCGATTCACTTGACTTCATGCCACACGTACAACTCATACCGTTCATACACGGGTGGCAGCATGAGTAGCTCAAAGTGAGCCGAATCGCCCAGAGCCAGATCCTGAGGTTGGGCAATTCCTACCGTGCAACCGACGATCTTCCCCTCGGCGTCGAAGAACACCGCGGTGATCCCATATACGCTGGTTTTGCCTGGGCCGGGGTACTTTACTACGCCATAAAGGTTATCCCCGACTTTTTTGATGGTAACGATCTCAAGCTCGGGAGGGGGGAATTTGGTCGTCGGAGTGCCCTCCAGTATCACCCGGTAACTGGCATACTGGGTATCAGGTGGATAGGGCATCAACAAGAATGTTCCAATCTGGCCTGGAACAAGCAGGTAGCCAGGTGAGGTAGGAGATGTAATAAACAAATTGACTACTTTTCCTGCTGCGTCATAAAACACTCCCACCAGGTTAGAGTGCTCCAGGGTAGTTTCGCCGGTGTTTTCCACCAGGCCGCAGATTTGCTTATTCTCAAGGGGACCGGGTATGTTGACCTCTCCGACCACACGTAGGTCGGTGAATGCTGGCTCGCTTGTGGTCTGGGCTTCTACCTGCAGCTCGTAGGTCTGGTAAGCTGCTGGGCGGTCTATACTGACGGAAAAGGCTGCGCGTTCGTTGGGGGGACAGATCCCGGGGAAAGCATAAGTGAAGCCCTCGGTGACCTGGCTCCCACTAGAATCAAACAGCCGCGCGGTGACTTTAATAAATTTGATGTTACCCGACGAGTGGTTCTCCACTTCGCCGTTGACATATACCTTGTTTTCGGATTCAACCACGGTGTCATTCACCACGACCAGCTCGCTGAGCGGGACGGGCTGCATCTCTGCAACCGCTGGAAGGGTGGCGGTGGCATCAGAACCACCAGGCGTATGCTCTGACTCGTTCGCCACTACTGCGCTCCATGTCCACATCCCGCACTCGATCGCTTCGCCGCCCAAGCCCAAATCGATCAGCAGGTGAATCGTGCCAGACGCCGCGTTGGGGGCAGTGAACTTCCCGCTAAGCTCCCCCATTTTAGAATTTGGATCATTAAAAGCCCCTGAATCTATCGCTATAGGCGTATCCAGATCCATGATAATCATAGAAGGAGCTTCGGTTTCGCATTGAATCCCCTCCAAGTAGACGCTCCAAGAAGCGATCTCGCTTCTGTTTGAAGAGACACTCAGAGAGATCACCGCCTCTTTCGCTTTGTCGCCCATTTCGATCGGGCCGATCAGCTTAGCACCTGGCTGCGGCTCGACCAGGGTGGGGGTATTGGTTGGTGGGAGTGGAGTCTTTGTCAGTGGGATCGGGGTCGGCTGCTCGACCTTGGGTGGAACAACGGCTGGCTGGGTCTGTACTGCCCCTCCTCCCGGCCCACAACCCACTAATATTAACCCCAATCCGACCAGGATCAAAACAAGCTTAATTGTATTCATGGTAGTCCTCTATTGGTTTCTGTGATACTTTTGGTTTCTTTGGCTCCTCCTCCCGCACCATTTCTGATAGCCGGGGAATTGGATTGAAACTCTCTACCCCACCCCGTTTCCCCACTTCTTCACCTCACCTATAACAAGGGGAAAATATGTGATACAAATCACGAAGCAACTATATTATAGTGAAATCGATAATAAAGTGCAAATTAAAGAAAAATTTCACAAACTCCTGCGCCTCACTTCACCGATTACAATTGGCTACCGATTACCGAACACTGTAAACCGAACACTCACTACTGGAGTCCCGCCCATGAAAGCCATCCGCCTGATCCAACCCGGCCAACCCTTGGAGATGCAGCAGTTACCCCTACTTGCGAGCGGCCCACAGGATGTGCTGGTGCACGTGCGGGCGGCCGGCATCTGCCACTCGGATGCGCATTACCGCGCCGGCGTCTCTCCTGTTTCCCCCTTGCCGCTCACCCTGGGCCATGAAGTCGCCGGGATCGTTGAGGAAGCCGGCGCAGCGGTAACCTCGCTCCAGGTGGGTGACCGGGTTTGCTTGCACTACATGGTCACATGCGGGGAGTGTGTCTACTGCAATCAGGGGCACGAGCAGTTTTGCACTCAAGGCGCAATGCTTGGCAAACACCGGGATGGGGGTTATGCTGAATACATCAGCCTCCCGGCGCGCGGCGCTTTCCCCTTGCCAGAGACCATTCCCTTCGAACATGGTGCG
The DNA here is from genome assembly GCA_035291705.1 of Anaerolineales bacterium. Taxonomy (GTDB): domain Bacteria; phylum Chloroflexota; class Anaerolineae; order Anaerolineales; family UBA4823; genus DATDRM01. The sequence continues at coordinate 7,883 of DATDRM010000293.1, read as the reverse complement.
ATTATGATGTGCTCCTCCGCTACAGCCTTCCACGCGCTGATTAAGGCCCGTCTCCAGCCTGGTGAAACGGTGGCTGTATTCGGTGTGGGAGGTTTGGGGTTGTCTGCCGTGCAGCTGGCCCAGGTCTTCGGCGCTCGGCAGGTCTTTGCGGTGGACATTAAGCCAGGTAAGCTGGCGTTAGCCGCGCGCCTGGGGGCGATGCCCATCGACGCGGCGCGCTCCGATCCAGTCGTAGCCATCCGGGAGATGACCGGCGGACGTGGGGTGGACGTAGCACTGGAGTTGGTTGGCCTGCCGCTCACCATGGATCAGGCCGTACGCAGCCTGGCGATCTTCGGTCGCGCTGCACTGGTGGGTATCTCCGACCGCACCTTCAAGGTGCACCCTTACCGGGATGTGATCAACCGCGAAGCAGAGATCATCGGTGTCTCCGACCATCTGGCCCAGGAGATCCCGCGCCTGATCGACCTGGTCATCCAGGGGAAGCTCGACCTCGCCCTGGCTGTCACCCAAACCGTGCCTCTCGAGGCAGCAGCTATCAACGATGTTCTGGATCGCCTGGATACCTTCGCCGACGATGTGCGGGTGGTGATCATTCCCTGATCGCCATGTCTTTATGCTGTACTACCGGGAATCTGGTAATCAACAAACCCCTCTGCCTGGTTGGGGATTATCTCCCCAGACACCCGAAGGTGCTAAACTTCGGATGTCTAAAAAAATAACCCCTCTGCCTGATTGGGGGGGACAACCGGGACAGAGGGGGCCTAGTGGGGCAACCGTAATTATCGCGCTGAATGAAAAAAAAAGCAAGCATTAATGAACCAGAAATTGCCTTGTCCGGTACAAATTCCACCGATTTGTGCTAAACTAATCCCAGATAGCCAGTCTTACTACATCAGTCACGCAAACCAGCCACTTGAAGCCACTAAGCAACGAAGCAACTAAATAACTATTCGACTATTTTACGGAGAGAGAAGCATGAACGATACCGATCAGCCTGGTAATTTTCGAGTTTGGTTATATGCATTCGCCGGCTTTGTGCTCGGTCTGGTCTTTGTCGCCCTGGCGACTTGGGTTGTCATAGACCAGGTTGGTTCACCTCTGACGTGGGAGTCCATCGTTCAATTACATCTAAATCAGCCGCTCTTGTGGTTGGTCGACCTAGTCCCGATCCTGTTGGCCGTGGTCTTCGGAATTCTTGGTGGGCGGGAAGTTGCCCTTATCCGCATGTCCCACCAGATGGCCAAGGTCATCAAACAAAGGAATTCTGAGATTGACCACCTCAATGCAGAAGTGGATAGTAAATCCGCGGAGATCGTCCGATACAGCGAAGACCTGGCCAAGCAGATCGATGAAAGTCAAAAGGCCTTCGCGGTCGTTAGGCAGGCCAAACAAGAATGGGAGGCTACTTTCGATTCGATGGCCGACCTGATCGTACTTACCGACGAAAATGGGAAGATCATCCGCTGTAATCGTGCCACTTGCCAGGCATTTCAGGCCGATTTCAACCAAATCCTGGGCATGCAGATTGGCGAATTATTCTATGGAAGCTCCGGATCGGGACAAGAGCAATTTCCCACGCAAAGAGCGGAGATGAAGTTTCCCCAGCTGGATCGGTGGTACGAAGTTCTGAGCAATGCTTTGATGATGGACGCCGGCCAGCAGGGAAGGATCTACTTGCTGCGCGATATCTCCGATCGCAAACAAGCGACGCTTGCCCTGGACCGCCAAAGGCAGTATTACGAAGCGCTGGTCAAGAACAACCCCATCGCCATCGTCACCCTCAATCTGGACCAACGCATCGTGGACTGCAATCCGGCGTTTGAGAATCTTTTTGGGTATCCAAAACAGGAGGTATTTGGGCAAGACCTGGATGGCCTGATCGCCCCCTCGGAGCGCACCGAAGAGTCGCATTCATTGTCTCAGGTTGTGAGGAAAGGCGAGGTTGTCCACAAGATCACCCAACGCCACCGCAAAGATGGTTCCCCGGTGGATGTGGAACTGTTTGGCATCCCGATAATCTTGTGGGGAAAACAAATCGGCATCCTGGGTCTCTATCACGATATTTCAGATCTGATCCGCCCCCCAGAGGCAGCGGAAAGTTCTCTCTTGTCTGGGGCGGAATGGGTGGCGGATGCGTCCCTTGCAGAGCAGCCGGCTGAACCCTTTGAGGCGGCTGAGTCGGTTGAACCAGCTGGATTGGCCGGCGTCCCCCTGGACACCAGTCCATTCCTGGATGAGGGTGCGGTGACCCGGGAAGGCCAGGAAGGTGACGACCTGCCTGCCGTTGAGCCACCCCTGGAGGTAGTGAAGGCGGCGCCGCTCCCTGGTGAAACCCGGCGCAAACCGTTACAGATCGAGGTCGTCGAAGGCGTTGGCCCTGTCTATGCCGCCAAACTGGCCGCTGCGGGTGTCACAACGACTGCTGAACTGCTGCAAGCCGCAGCTGACCGCAAGGGTCGCCAAACCCTGGCCGAGACTACCGGTATCACCAGGGATATGATCCTGAAATGGGTCAACCGGGCGGACCTGATGCGCGTCCCTGGCGTTGGTGAAGAATACAGCGACTTGCTGGAAGCGGCCGGGGTAGATACGGTCAAGGAACTGCGCAATCGCAATCCCCAAAACCTGCACCTGGCGATGACCGAAATCAATGCTGAAAAGAGATTGGTAAGGCGGCTCCCTTATTTGTCTGAAGTGCAGGCCTGGGTCAAAGCCGCCAAGGAGCTGGAACCCCTGATCACTTACTGACAGGCCAGCTCTCAACGTACCGGTTCGTGTTCCAAGGCTATGCTCCTGCCGCGTGGCCCACAGGGATCTTTAATTTTTACGAACTTGATGTTTCCCCCAGGCAGCAATTGGACCTCATAAATGCCTTCATCTGGTCCACAGGAAGGCAGATTGCGCACGTTGACCTCAGTGATAATCAGCCTTGTCCCATCAAAGCGATAGGTGAGCACAGCACTCGGGTTCGTCTCAATCAGGTCCCGAATCTGTGCAACCCAAAGGGTTCCATCTTCGTTAAATTTGTTATATAGACCATCCCTGCCAAGACCCAGCCATGTACCGAGGATGTCATCGGGACTGGTTGCCAACACTGGCGTCGGTTTCGGGGTGGTTGTTGGGGTTGAGGGGCGGGTGGGTTCTGGGGTGGCTGTTATCGTGAAGGTTGGTGTGGGCGGCTGCGAGGTAGTCGTTGGCTGGGCCGTCTCGGTTGCTAGCCCTGCGGAGGACAGCTCTACTTTGGCGCACCCTGCCAGGAGACTGCTGCTTAAATACACATAAAATCCCAGCTGGAGTAGTTTTCGAATCATGGTAACCCTCCTGATGCATTCTATTGCGATTTTCAGCCAGGAAACTTCACGCTTGGCGTTTTAATTCTTATGAAGTTGTCTGGATGACCGAGAATAATGTGAATTGTATCACAATTAGAAAGAGTAGAATCAATGATTGCGCATAGGCGACGATGGCCGATTTTGCTGGCCGTGCTCATAGGATTTCTCCTTACAGCATGGGTGCTCAATGCCAGCACTGCCGGGGAGCGCGCCCAAGGCTGCCCCCAGGGCTGCTCTGTTCGGGCGACGCGCCGACCCGGCCCCCTGCGGGTGATGTCTTTCAATGTGTTGCACGGCTTTCCGAATTTTGAGAACCTGGGGGAAAGGCTGGAGCTGGCCGCGGCTGAGATCCTGCGCCAGGATGCCGATCTCGTCTTGCTGCAAGAGGTGCCCTGGACGCGCCAGGTCAGGGATGGCGCTAAATTTCTCGCCGAACGCGTGGGATTCAATTACCTTTACCTGCGGGCGCAAGGCAACCATTGGGCGATCCTCTTTGAGGATGGGGTTGCCGTCCTCAGCCGCTTCCCGCTGAAAGAGCCCGCCGTCGTGGAATTGAAACCCCGCGAGATGTTCTTTGAGCCGCGCGTCGCTCTATCCGCTGTTGCCGAAACCCCTTGGGGCGACCTGCCCTTGTTCGTCACACACCTGGCGAGCAGCGATGACCAGATCAACCGCGGCCAGGTCGTCGCGCTGCGGGAGTTCGTCGCCTCTCGTACGGATGGCCTCGGGATCGTGGCCGGTGACTTCAATGCCACGCCTGACACACCTCAGATCGAATCATTAACTGAGGGTTGGATCGATACCTACCACACGGCAAATCCTCAAGATATGGGCTTGACTTGCTGCATCGACGACCTGCATGCCCCGCCCGGCGAACCTCTGGAAGAACGCATCGATTATATCTTCCTGGTACCAGGGAGAGGCGTGCAGGTGATCAGCGCCCAGCTCATCCTGGACCAGCCCTCCCCTTTTGCGGATGGCTGGCTGTGGGCCTCTGACCATGTGGGATTGTTGGTGATCATGGAATTCCCTTAGTACCGAATCCCTATGGAAAACGTTCTTAAAGTATGCTAAACTAAATTAATATTAGTAGAAATTCCCATCCCACCCAACCCCCCAACCCCCCCTTCTGTAAGCCGGGAAGGGGGGAGCAAAAGTAACCTGGGAGATTGGAAGCCATCATTGCTCCAATCTCCCAGTTTTTTTATTCTTATGCAGATGGCGTGAGGTTATCTACACGGATAGCTCACGTTAAACGTTTGCAACTGTAATATGAATTCGTTTGCTTGGGCCTTCTGCTCTGCAGAATCGAAGGGCTTCCTCCAGTTCAGCGTGCCATTAGGATTGATTAATCCCTGTCCTGCCATCCAGGTTTCTGTCTCGTCGATGACCGCTATGCCAGTAGAATTATTCACGTTAAGCTTAGCGGCGATGATCTCACTGAAGAGCAGCGAGAAATTCCCACGGTGGGCGTTCACCATGATCCTCTTGCCCAACGTTTCATTAACGGGAACGCCTAGCACCTTGACCCGGACGCCCTCCCAGGGGCGATCTCTCCAGAAGGCCATTGGGGTGTTGCACAGCGTGAACGGCCCGATCGACATGTCGCCGAACTTTGAATCGAATGGGGTATTGTTCAGGAATAAATCTAGCGCTGGAAAGACATCCAGCCCGGTTGTCTTGTTTAGGACGTGAATTTCATCCGATTCAGTCGATGCCGTCAGGTCGCCGTAGCCGTTTGCCCTGATAGCCAACCCTCTCACCAAGTGTTGATCAGCTAATGGAGCCAGGAAAGTGGCCATCACATCTCCCTGACCGGCTGGGATGGTTATCTTGTATAGCCCAGCCGTGGCCGCGTCCTTATTGGTAATAAAGTAGGCGGTGCCGTCAGCCGTGAAGGCAAGGTCAGCTCCAGCGATGTCTAAAGGCAGGCCGGTGGATTGGTTGATAACATTACCCACTTCAGTCGCTATCGCGGTGACCAGGTCGATGCGATAGAGCTTTTCTGTGAGCACACTGGCGGCATACATCGTCCCATCCGGTGAAAACGCGGCCTGGTCGAAACCGTAAACATTTATTCCATTGGAGGTTACGACACCGATTTCATGTACGCTAGCAGACGGGACATCATAGTAAACCAGGGTGGCCCTCTGGAGTGAGTAAACCCCGTCGTCCATAAAATATAAGCGCGATCCATCCGGTGTGGAAGATAAAACGTCCACTTGTTCGTAGTTGACTTCACCGTTGGGCAGTAGAGACAGTTTAGCCCTTCCACTCACCTGGTCGATATTAACCCGGAAAAGTTTAGATATCCCATCAGAGCTTTGTACTGAATCGGACAGGTACAGGAATTCGCGGCGGGCAGGTGGGACTGGTTCAACCCTAAATTTGAGGTCGTCGATCGCCCCAGAACCTTTGATGTACACCCGCATCATGTCCACACCGGCGACGTCGATCGGGACGGTTGTGTATACGCCATCACCGGTGATCGGGATTTCGACTGTCGCCAGCAGGATTCCGCTGCTGAACAGCTGGATGTTGGCGCCAGATTGGTAGGCATCGATGTCGCCCACTACCAGGCTTTCGACAGTCACCCATCCCCAGCCGAGGTTGGAGAAACCAAACTCGAAGTAACCCCGCGAATTGGGTAAATCTTCTGGATCGCTCTGATCCAGGTCTCGGCTGATAATGAGTACATTGCCCTGTGCCGGTTGGTACAGGTCGTCAGCCCCGCCGCTGCAACCGCCGTTGCAGGTGGCATCAAAGATCATGGCTGCATTGACTCCCGGGAAAAATGGGTTGTAGGCAAAGACCGCCACCGATCCGTCGACCGGGTCGCCACTGATGCCCGCGCCGGATGCCACGCTGTTTACGAACGCCCCCTCAGCCAATCCCTCGAAGTCGATGGTTGAACCCGGGTTGGCGCTGGCGGGCGCAAAGGTGGATGCGACCAAAACGAGCGCTAAAAGGCCGCTGAAAAGTTTGATAGATAAGGTTTTCATTGTTTCCTCCCGAAAATTGAATTTTTGATTAGATTGGTAACCACTGGTTTGTGTTTTTTCCCGCACCTCCATTTGTCTTTAACAATAAAAAACCGGCCAGCATATCTGGCCGGTTTCACTATTTGCTCCTCGGGGGCAGAGTGACCATCATTTACACCCCCGGATCACTGCATCCAGATCCGTAACTGCTCACAAGAAACGTCGCTATTTGTTTGTAGATAAATTATATCAGAAATTTTCCAGATGTAAACCACCAATTTTCTGATTTGAATGAATTTCGGAACTCCCAAGGTTTGCTTACTGAAAAGCTTAAGCATAAGTTGTGGCAAGGCTATAATTAAATACCGGAGAAAAATCGAAAGACACAAAGGATCCCTGGCTATTTCTTGCTCCAACAGGGTCTTTATACGATGAAATTGCTCCGCTTTGTCATCTGGGTGCTGTTCCTCCTTCCTCAACTGGTGGGCCTCCATCTCGGGAGCTCATTTGCCGTCGCCCAGGATTCACCCCCGGCATTCACCGTCTCTTTTATCGCCGTTGGGCAGGGAGATGCTATCCTGGTGCGAGACGGGGATGGTTTCGATGTGTTGGTGGATGGGGGACGCCCCTCAGCGGGCGCCATCGTCCTGGCCTACCTGCGCCAGGTGGGAGTGGACGACCTGGAGGCCATCCTGGCCACCCACGCCGATCAGGATCACATCGGTGGTTTAATCGATGTGCTGATGGCAGACGATATCCCCGTGGAGAGCGCCCTTTACAATGGTTACCCGGGGGACACGCAGACGTGGATGCAGTTCGTGGAGGCGGTCGCTGCTGAGGGGTTGAGCCTGATCCCTGCCCAATACCCGCAAACCTTAGCCTGGGGAGGAGCGGTCGCCCAGGTCTTGAATCCAGTGCCGAATTTAACCAGCCCGGAGCAAAATGAAGCCTCCGTAGTGCTGTTACTCACCATTGGGCAGGTTGATCTGATTCTAACCGCGGATATCGACACCCAAACCGAATCTGATCTCCTCGCCCGGGGTCTTTCTCTGCAGGCGGAAGTGCTCAAAGTTGCTCACCATGGCAGCCAATACAGTTCTGGCCTTGATTTCCTGGAGGCGGTCCAGCCTGAGGAAGCGATCATCTCGGTAGGGCAGAACTCGTACGGCCACCCCGCGCCCGAAACGATGCAACGCCTGACTATCCTGGGGGCGCGTCTCTGGCGCACGGACTTCACGGGGACGGTAGTCGTGACCGGCGACGGGTTAAGTTACAGCCTCTCTCCACGCTTGAATTATCTACCGCTGATTAGATAAAACAGAATACCTTCTGCTATAATTTAGCCTATCTCTGGAATTTATTAACCTTACTTGTACTCATAGGGCGTTCACCCCGGCATACAATCCGCTATCAGTATTTTTACTGACCCCTTGTGGGCAGTGGTAAAGGAGGTCACATGACTTTCAATCAGGGCCATGCCTTACTGATCGGAGTCGGCAGTCACCAGAATGCGCCGCAACTGAACGTGCCGGTCACGGTTGCCGATGCAATGGCGGTGGCCGAAGTC
>DATDRM010000292.1:0-4191 GCA_035291705.1 Anaerolineales bacterium | reverse complement strand
CCGGTCTCCTGGGCTGCCGTGGCCAGGATGCGGTTAATTGCTGCCGCTTCGGGTGTGCCACCGGTCATCGATGAGATCAGAATTGGCGCTCGCAAGGAGCGGCCAAACAACTTCAGGTGGAGGTTGATCTCCTCCAGGTTGAGTTCGGGCGCTGCCTGGTGGATAAAGCGATAATGTTCCAGCCCGGAAGACAAACCAGAACGTACGTCTTCTTCCAAATTGATCCGAATGTGATCGGATTTCCGGGTACTTATCGGCGTAACTTTTGGCATTAAGTGGTGTTCCTGTGAGTTGGAAGTATCTTACCAGTCTGAATCCTGGCTGTCAACAAATTCCCCTGCTGGCAATAAACCTTGCTAGTTTCGACATCAGGGCTTGACAGATCGGGCTACGGGGATACAATTGGCGCAGTAAGTTGAGACCTTGTGCAAGGAGGATTGTATATGGCTGACACATTTGAGGAAGTCAAAGCAATTATCGTGGATTTGCTAAGCGTTGACGAGGCTAAGGTAAAGCCTGAGGCGAAATTCCGCGAAGACCTGGAAGCAGACTCCCTCGACCTGGTGGAGCTGATCATGGCCTTTGAAGATAAATTTGGCGGGGAGATCTCCGACGAGGACGCCCAGACGATCACCACGGTGGGAGAAGCAGTCAAGTATATCGAAGTTCACATGCTGTGATCGGTTGTCCGGTTGATCTTTTCGAGGAGGCGCGGAAATTCCCGCGCCTCTTTGTGCATGCCTGGCCAGCTCTTGATAAAGCAATTGACATTTAGGAGTAAGCCCATTATATTTATAATGTAAAGGCTTTGGATTAGGAGGAGGCTAAGCGATGGGCATAATAATCCGTAAGGTTCTGTTGGGGGCTTTGTTATTTATCCTGATGTTTGCTGCTGCCTGTTCGCCAAAGGCAAGCCCGGTACCAACCGCCGACGAGGGCGCCGGAGAGGGGGTGGAAACGACTGCGCCAGTTAATGAAACTCAACCGGCCGGTGTCGACGCAGAGACGGAGAATGAAGCGCCGCTGGAGACACCTGGGGTGCCAAATGATATCCCCGTCATGGAAGGGGCATACAAACTCCAGGTAGCCCGGGCGGGGGCCTATGTCATCTACCAGGTGGATGGCGCTATCGAAGACGTGGTGACTTTCTACCAACAGGAGCTACCCAATTTCGGCTGGCATGAGGTGCGTTCTCCTGATACCTCTATGGGGGCGATGGCCACCATATTGCGTGAAAATGATGGCAAGGATCGGCTCAACATCAGTATGCAGAAGAACGAATTGGGCGGTTTTGTAGCGGTAACCATTTCTGTACAGCGAGTGCCTTAATCCCAATTTTAGACCTTAACAAAAAAGGATCTTTCAGGGTAAGACCTGCAAGTCCTCTTTTGCATTTAAACGGTTAATCGCCGTTGTTTTCTCTAGGTCACCTTAACAGGTTGGGGATCTTTTCTGGGTGTGAGGCGACGCGCACACCGACTGCCTCAAAAGCCCTGATCTTATCGGCCGCCAGACCTGAGCCACCCTCGACGATCGCCCCGGCGTGTCCCATCCGTTTCCCGGGAGGCGCAGTCTGTCCGGCGATGAAAGCGACGACGGGTTTGGTCATTTGATCGGCGATAAACTCGGCGGCTTTTTCTTCGTCTGTGCCGCCAATTTCACCAATTAAAACGATTTTCTCGGTGTATGGGTCTGCTTCGAACATCCCCAGGACATCGATAAAGTTCGTTCCATTGATTGGGTCGCCGCCGATGCCGACACAGGTAGTGGCGCCCATCCCAAATTCCTTGAGCGCGTAGAGCACCTCGTAAGTTAATGTGCCGGAGCGGGAGACAACGCCCACGTTGCCTGGGATAGCGATATCACCAGGGATAATGCCCACCTTGGTTTCGCCTGGGGTGAGCAATCCAGGGCAGTTAGGTCCAATCAGACGCACACCTTTCTGGTCAAGGTAGTCACGCACGCACATCATATCTTGCACCGGGATGCCTTCAGTGATGCAGACAATTAAAGGTAAGCCAGCATCGGCCTCCTCGAAAATGGCATCGGAGGCGAAGCGAGCGGGGACAAAGATCACGCCGGTGTTGGCGCCGGTGGCCTCAATTGCGATTTTCGCTGAATCGAAAACCGGGATCTTGCCTTCGAGTACCCACTCCCCGCCCTTGCCAGGTCTCACACCGGCGACTACGTTGGTGCCGTAAGCCACCATCTGTTGGGTATGAAAAAGGCCTTCATTGCCAGTAATGCCCTGCACCAGAAGGCGCGTATTTTTATCGATCAGGATACTCATAGAGATGAACCTCCCCGAGAGGCTGCGACAGCTTTTTGGGCGGCATCGGCCAGGGTTTTTGCAGTGATCATGTTGGCATTAGCCAGGATTTGACGGCCTTCTTCGGCATTGGTGCCCACCAGGCGGACAACCATCGGCACCTGAGTTTTGACCTCTCCTAAGGCGGTGACGATGCCTCGAGCGACTTCATCACAACGCGTGATGCCGCCGAAGATATTGAACAAGACCGCCTTGACGTTCGAGTCGGACAGGATGATGCGCAAAGCAGCGGCAACTTTTTCCGAGCTGGCTCCCCCTCCGATATCAAGGAAGTTGGCTGGTTCACCGCCGAAATGCTTAATGATATCCATGGTCGCCATTGCCAGGCCAGCGCCATTGACCATGCAGCCGATTTGCCCATCCAGCTTGATGAAAGACAGGTCATGTCTGCGCGCCTCGACCTCAGCTTCCGCTTCTATATCCAGATCGCGCATCTCGGCCAGGTCTGGATGCCGGAAAAGAGCATTGTCATCCAGGACCATTTTACCGTCAAGGGCTACCAGGTGATGGTCGGAGGTGATCACCAGAGGATTGATCTCGGCCAGGCTGGCGTCGTTACCTTTATAAGCCTGCCATAAACCCCGGGCGATCTGTTCGAAGGTGCGCCACTGGTCGCGCGGCAGGTCGATGCCGGCAGCCAGGTCGCGCGCCTGGTAATCACGCAATCCGAGCAGAGGGTCAATGTGTACTTTGACGATCTTCTCGGGAGTTTCTGAAGCGACCTGTTCGATGTCAACACCGCCGGCCGCGGAAGCCATCATCACCGGCTTACGCGCGGCCCGATCGTTGGTGATCCCCAGGTAAATTTCGGTTTCGATATCGGCAGCTTGATCGACCAGCACTTTCCGCACCGGCAGGCCTTTGATCTCCATAGCCAGGATTTGGGCGGCCACCTGTTCGGCTTGTTGTGGATTCTTAGCGAGCAAGATGCCACCAGCCTTGCCTCGCCCTCCCACCAGCACCTGGGATTTAATAACGACGCGGCCACCCAATTCTTCTGCAATGTGCTTTGCTTCATTAGCGGTGGCCGCTACCCGTCCTTTTGGGATCGGAATGCCGTACTTTGAAAAAATCTGTTTGGATTGATATTCTTGTAATTTCATGCAGGTTATCTCCCCTAGGATAGGCCTTAGGCCCAGTGTGGCGTGCGAATGGGATTATACCAGCTACTCCTCCGGCATGTTGAAGTGCATGATCCGGCTGTTGCCAGCGTCTGAGACCCATACCCCACCCTGCGGGTCAACAGTTATAGAACCGGCCAGGCCGAATCCATCGGGTCCAAGGCTGTAATCTCCCCAGAAGCGGACGATCTCGCCGGTTGAGGTGAACTCTAAGATGCGATAGCCCTCCGGATCGGTGGCGAACACGTGCCCGCCCTCGTCGACAGCCAGATAAGGTTTGTTATCAAGGGATTGGCCGAACCAGGCGGAGACATCCCAGGAGGTGAGTGGCAAGTAACTGCCGGAGCCATCTGGCGCAAAGGATTGGATGCGTTGGTTCCAGGTGTCAGCCACGTACAGGTTCCCATCGGCGTCGAGTGCTAATCCGACTGGCTCGTTAAACTGTCCGGGAGCGAAGCCAGAGCTGCCAAACTGGTTGATATAATTCCCATCGGCGTCAAAGATCACGATGCGTTTGTTGCCAGTGTCGGTGACGAGCACCCGCCCGGCGGAGTCGACCACCACATCGCGTGGCCCCCAGAACGCGTCAGGGCGTTCTGCCTGGCCGAAGTATCCCCACATCTTGATGAACTCGCCTGTGGCAGTGAACTTCTGGATGCGATGGTTCCAGGTGTCGGCGACGTAGACAGAACCATCCGGCCCGACAGCAATCCCCCAGGGTTCATAGAAAGTGCTCGTCGG
>DATDRM010000291.1:0-3052 GCA_035291705.1 Anaerolineales bacterium | reverse complement strand
GCTGTGACTTCCGTTGTGGTGATCACTTACGTTTGGAGACAGCTCTACAGCACTGATTACGGTTATTTCAACGCCTTGTTGACCAACCTGGGCCTTCCCCGACAAGAGTGGCTTGCCAATCCCGATCTGGCGCTATGGGCGCTGATCGTCATGCTGATCTGGGCTGGGCTGGGTTGGGACGCGCTGATCATTACAGCAGGACTGCGGGCAATCCCCGATGAACTCTACGATGCAGCTAAGGTGGACGGGACGAATGAATGGACTGAGTTCCGGCATATCACCTTACCTCTCCTGCGTCCAACCCTGCTATTCGTCCTAGTCACCGGGGTCATCTTCCTGTGGGGGTTGTTCGCTCAATCTCAACTATTAACAGGCGGCGGGCCTTTGCGCCACACGCAGACTGTTGCTTTATTCCTTTACGATCAGGGTTTTCAATACCACAAGTTCGGATATGCCTCAGCGATCGCCGTGGTCTTATCCATAATAATGGCCATCTCCAGTTACTTGAACATCCGCTTTGTGAGATATGAGGCCGAATAATCTTAGACCTTAACAAATCGTATCGAGAGGAGGTTGTAAATGGCTCGCAGGCGCAAGATCCTGGCTTATGGCATTGGCGGTTTCCTGGTTTTGTTTGCAATCTTGTACTTATTCCCCTATATCTGGATGTTGAGTATGTCTCTGAAACCAGATGCGGAGATATACTCCGGAAAAATATTTCCTGAAAATGCTTCCCTGGAACAATATCAACGGCTTTTCTACGGCTACCAGTTCAAGGATATCACCCTGGAAATTGAATATCCTACCTATTATAAGAACACAGCCATCATCACCGTAATCAGCCTGGTGCTGGTCCTTTTCTTAGACGCCCTGGCAGCGTACGGTTTTGCCAAGTTCGAGTTTCGTGGAAAGACCGTCCTGTTCTGGCTGATGATCGGCACGATGATGCTTCCGATCTACGCCACGTTGATTCCTTCCTTCTGGTTGTTCTCAAAACTAAAACTGATCAACACTTACTATGCGCTGATCTTGCCTGGGGTAGTGGATGCCTACGGCATATTTCTATTAAAGCAATACATGGAAACCATCCCAAGTGAACTGCTCGACTCAGCCAAAGTTGATGGGGCGGGCGCCTTCCGGCGATTCTGGCAGATCGTTGTGCCGCTGAGCCGGCCTGCCCTGGGGACATTGGCTGTTTTTCGATTTCTCTTCGTCTGGAACGATTACCTTTGGCCTCTGGTGGTCATCCGCAAAGAGGAAATGTACACATTGACTATCGGGATCGCCAATATGGAGCTGCGCCAGGGGATGATCGTCTGGGGGAGCCAGATGGCTGCCTCCGTGTTGGCCACATTACCGGTGATCTTGATTGTGCTGTTCATGCAACGGCAATTCCTGCGCGGCCTGACCGCGGGAGCTTTTAAGGCATAGGCGTCAAGGAAATTGATTAGGGAGGCAACGCATGGGTCTAAAGATCGCAGTCATTGGCGCCGCCAGTAGCTATACACCAGAGCTGTTCGCAAACCTGATTGAACTTTACGCGCAGATTGAGGTAGAGCGCGTGACGCTCGTGGACCTCAACCTTGAGAAGGTCAACTTCATCGCCGGAGTGTGCAATCGACTGCTAGAAGGATCGAATAAGAAAATCAAGGTCGGGGTGACTCAGCACCGCCAGGAAGCGATTTCCGGGGCCGATTTCATCATCTTGCAAATCCGAGTTGGGGGATTGGAGGCGCGGGTAAGGGATGAGCGGCTACCAATGGAATTCGACCTGGTAGGCAATGAGACGACTGGAGCTGGGGGATTCGTCTGCGCTATACGTACGGTGCCCGTTGCCCTGGAAATTGCCCAAGACATTGAGCGTCTATCTCCTAAAGCCTGGCTCCTGAATCTCAGCAACCCGGCCGGGATCGTCACCGAAGCCCTGCTCAAGCACAGCCAGGTGCGCACGGTTGGCTTCTGTAATATCCCCATTAACACACAATACACGATCAGCGAAATCCTCGACGTACCCCCTGCAACAGTGCAGTTAGATTCTTTCGGACTCAACCATTTAAGCTGGGTGCGTGGGGCTTATGTCGATGGGCAGGAAATGCTGCAGCCTTTGATCACGAAGGGGCATACCCGTCGTTCAATCCTCTACCGACTTGGTCTGGTAGATTCCTTGATCGATCCTGAGTGGCTGCAAACCTTAGGCTTGATCCCGGGGTGGTATTTACGCTACTTCTATTACACTGGCAAGGTTCTGGAGGCGGATAGACACAGCCTGCGGAGCAAAGGCGAAAAGGATATGACTGCAGAGGAGAAGCTCCGCCAGATATACGCGACTTCAGGGTATAACGAAACCGCGCGACATATCCTGGAGTCGAAGGGGGGAGCACAATATTATCTCCCCGTTTTACAGGTGATCGATTCGATTGTCCACGATCGCGGCGAGGTGGTGGTTGTCGATGTGAGGAACGGCGGCGCGTTGCCCGATCTCCCGCCCGAGGTTTGTGTAGAAGTCCCGGCGCGCATCTACAAGGAGCGCATTGAGCCGCTCCCTTCAGGCCCCATGCCACTTAACGTTCGCGGACTTGCGCAGACGGTGAAGACCTACGAAGAATTAACCGTAAAGGCGGTTATCACCGGCGATCGCAGGGCTGCGCTTGCAGCCCTGATGGCTAATCCCCTGGTTGGTACGTATCCCAAGGCCAGGCAATTTTTTGAGCGCGTGCTGGAGAACGAACGCTCATTCCTCCGGCAGTTCTTCAAAGACGGTTAATGCTATGGCCCGCACACGTGGTTATTTAGAAAGGTCGCCTGGTGTCTTGACTTATGCCTGGGCGATGTATTTCTGCTACTATCTGGCGCTCGGAGCCTTCCTGCCATACATTAACCTTTACTATGAACGCATCGGGCTCAGCGGGCTGCAGATCGGCACGCTGGCTGCACTTCCGCTGCTGGTAGGTTCGGTAACCTCCCTGTTCTGGGGCGCTATCTCCGACGCCTTCCACTTGCACGGTAGAATTCTCAGTCTGGCATTGCTCTTAGCCCCGCTGGCCGTATTAAT
>DATDRM010000290.1:0-2547 GCA_035291705.1 Anaerolineales bacterium | reverse complement strand
ATCCTCTATGGTTTGCAGGCTGTGCCAGCAGTAACGGGAAAGCCTTCCATCCTCATCGCCCACACCGTCAAGGGTAAAGGCGTGTCTTTCGTTGAGGCTGACTACACTTTCCATGGCCGGGCGCTGACGCCAGAGCAGGCTGTCAAAGCCCGGGAGGAGATCCTATGCCGATAGGCGAGAAAGCCGGGCTGAAGCTTGGCAAAGCGATGCGTGACGTATTTGGCGAAGCCCTGCTGGCAGTCTGCCAGGCAGACCCACACGTGGTGGTGCTGGACGGCGATCTGGGCAACTCTACGAAGACGGAGTACGTGCGTAAAACCTTGCCAGAGCGCTTCTTTAACATTGGCATCGCCGAGAGCAACCTGGTCGGCATCGGAGCCGGGCTGGCTGGCTGTGGACTGATCCCCTGGATCACCAGCTTCTCTTCGTTCCTGCTCTGCAACGCTTATGACCAGATTCGCCTGGCGGTCGCCATGTCGAACATCAACGCCAAGATCCTGGGCAGCCACGGCGGGATCACCCTGGGCAAAGACGGCCCGACCCAGATGGGGATCGAAGACCTGGCCCTGATGGGCGGCCTGCCCACCATGGTCATCCTGGTGCCATGCGATGAAGCCTCGCTGCGGGCGGCGGTCAAGGCCGCCACCGAACACGTCGGGCCAGTCTTCCTTCGCTCCAGCCGGGTGCCGATGCCCCGCATCTATCCAGAGGAAGGCTGCCCATTCGAGCTCGGCAAGGCCAACGTGGTGCGCCAGGGAGATGATCTGACGATCGTGGCCTGCGGGCTGATGGTGGGGATGGCGCTGGATGCGGCTGCCGAGCTGGCTGAGCAGGGGATCGCGGCGCGCGTGCTGGACATGCACACCTTACGGCCGATGGACAAGACGGCGCTGGTCGCCGCGGCCAGGGAGACCGGGGCGATCGTGACCGCCGAGGAGCACCTGCTGCAGGGTGGGATGGGCAGCAACATCGCCCGCATAGTGGCCGAAGCTTGCCCCGTGCCGATGCGCTTCATCGGCCTGACCGATACCTACGTCGAATCCGCCGATCCGTATGAACTACTCGAGAAATACCACCTGACGGCGAGGGATATCGCTCTTGCAGCGCGGGAGGTGCTTGCTGCCAAGAAATCGATGGGTGCCCAGAAACCGGCTAAAGCCTAGAATCCGGGAGGATGAATTAAACCGATATGCTTCAACAAGATTTAGCCAAGCGTGAAGCCGAGGGCAAACCGATCCGAGTTGGCGTCAGTGGGGCAGGCTGGATCGGCAGCGGCTTTGTGGCTCAAGTGGCGCACATGGCGGGCATGCGGGTGAGCGTGCTGGCCGATGCAGACCCGCGCCAGGCGCGAGAGGCGTTCCTGGCCACTGGCCTCTCCCCGCAGGATATCATTGAAGCCGAGGCACTTGGCCCGGCGGAAGACGCCCTGCGCGCCGGCAAGCGCGTGGTTACCGCTTCCTATGCCCTGGCGGCGCAGCTGGAATCGGTAGATATCGTAGCCGACGTCACTCCGTCCCCCGCCACAGGCGCTGAAACCGCCTCTGCCTGCATCCAGCACGGTAAAGACATCGTGCTGGTCAACATCGAAGCCGATGTGACCGTCGGGCGCATACTCAATCAGCAGGCGCGCCAGGCGGGCGTGCTTTATACGGTTTCTTCCGGCGACGAACCTGGCTGCCTGATGGAACTTTGGGATTTCGTGACTGCGCTGGGGTATGAACCGATCGTGATCGGAAAGGGTAAGAATAATCCACTGAACCCGCTGGCGACCCCGGACATGGTAGCCGAATCAGCCCGGCGGGCGAACAAAGACCCCTACCAGGTGGCTTCCTACGTGGACGGCACAAAGACCATGTTCGAAATGACCTGCGCCGCCAACGCCACCGGCTGCCGCCCCATGCAGCGCGGCATGTGCGGACCGGAAGCGACGCTCGAAAACGTCTCGCGCATCTTTGCCCTGGAAGAAGACGGGGGGATGGCGAAGTTCGCCGGGGCAGTGGATTTCGTCCAGGGCAGTGCCATGGCGGGCGGGGTGTTCGTCACCGTGCGCATCACCGACGAACGCATCCAAGCCGATCTGGAATATCTCAAGGTTGGCCAGGGTAAATACTACACCTTTTTCCGCCCTTACCACCTGTGGTTCCTGGAGGCGCCGATCTCGGTGGCGCGCGCATTCCTCTACCGCCAGACGACCCTGGTGCCCCTGGACCAACCCGTAGCAGATGTTTTGACGCTGGCCAAGCGCGACCTGCGGCCCGGCGATCGCCTGGACGAGTTCGGTGGTTACACCTATTATGGGGCGATCGAGCGCGCCGAGATCGCGCGCCGGCTGAACGCGCTGCCTGCCGGTCTGGCACCAGGGGCAAAGGTCGTTCAACAGGCGGCAGCTGGGAATGTATTGACCTGGGAAGATGTCGAGTTGGACGAGAGCAGCCTGGTCGTCCGACTGCGACGAGAGCAAGACCAAATGTCTACTGGTTTCAGCTATTGAGAGGAGAATCCCATGCGCATTGGTGTGTTCATCGTTCTGTTCCAAAACCTGCCTTT
>DATDRM010000289.1:0-4735 GCA_035291705.1 Anaerolineales bacterium | reverse complement strand
AATAAGCTCGGTAAACTGTATGACGTCCCGGTCATCGAGACTGGTGTAGGATTTAAATATGTTGCCCCGGCGATGTTGAAATACAACGCCATGATCGGTGGTGAGGAGTCTGGTGGTTACGCTTTTCGTAAGCATGTCCCTGAACGCGACGGTATCCTGGCCGGCCTGTGTGTGTTAGATATGATGGTCAGGTTGGGCAAAAAGCCTTCCCAACTCCTCGACCTGCTGTTCGACAAGGTCGGAGCCCATTACTATGATCGCATCGATACGAGTTTCATGGGTGACGCTCAGGAGCGACGCAGGCAGATCTTAGAGGCTAATCCGAAATCGATTGCAGGATTTAAAGTCACTGGCCTGAACACCAGCGACGGTCTAAAGTTTAGTTTAGGGGAAGATGGCTGGTTGTTGATCCGCTTCTCTGGTACCGAACCGATCATCCGGGTCTACACCGAAACGACCTCTAAAAATCATGTCCAGGCTATCCTGGAGGACGGGCTGAGGCTTGCGGGCTTAAAGTAAGTGTTTGTCGATACGCATTGTCATCTGGACTTTAAAAGGTTTGACGCCGACCGTCATCAAGTGGTGGCACGGGCGCGAGAGACCGACCTGGGGCGATTATTAAATCCCGGGATCGACCTGACCTCGAGCCAATCTGCGATAAACTTGGCGGATTCTTTTCCTGAAGTTTACGCTGCAGTAGGTGTCCACCCGAATGAGGCTTTTACCTGGCAAGCGGAAACAGGAAACCGTTTAAGAGAGATGGTATCCCACCCGAAAGTTGTGGCGATTGGCGAGATCGGATTGGATTACTACCATGACCGGGTTGCAAAGGATGTGCAACGACAGGTTTTTCGAGAACAGCTCGCTCTGGCAGCTGAAGCCGGCAAACCAGTCATTATCCACAACCGGGAAGCGACCGAGGACGTATTGGATATCCTGATGGAGTGGCATGCAGCGCTGGTAGTTTCTGGGTCACCCCTGGCTGGTCACCCGGGAGTTTTACATTCCTATTCCGGGGAGGTAAACTCTGCTCTGCAAGCCATGGCGCTAAACTTTTACATTGGGATATCCGGACCGGTCACCTTCCAGAACGCAAGGGAGTTGCAGCGGGTAGTCACGCTTTTGCCACTACGCAACATCTTGATCGAAACCGACGCGCCTTTCTTGACACCACATCCCCACCGGGGAAAAAGAAATGAACCGGCCAATGTTCACCTGGTGGCTGAGAAGATCGCAGATTTACATGGTGAGCCTTTGCCAACAGTAGCTTCTATCACAACAGCCAATGCTGCGTGGTTGTTTCAATGGTGAGTGCATAATTGACCACAACGACATTTTTCACCCCCGTTAGCGACCAAATCCGCTCGGTTGAAGCGCGAATGCGGGATATGTCAAACGGCCACCACCCTGACCTTAAGAAAGCGCTCGATCACCTGCTCACCTCCGGTGGAAAACGTATTCGCCCAGCTGTGGCCTTGTTGACGGGTGGGATGCTGGGTGCCGATCCGGAACGCTTGATAACCCTGGCCGCGGCGATTGAATTGTTGCACACCGCGACGCTCGTGCACGACGATCTGATTGATGGCTCTCTTCTGCGGCGAGGCAATCCTACCTTGAACGCTCAATGGACTCCTGCCGCGACGGTGCTCACTGGCGATTTTATTTTCGCCAGGGCCGCGAAGTTGGCTGCTGAGACTGATTCAGTTGAAGTGATGCGCTTGTTTGCAGAGACCCTGTCGACGATCGTAAACGGCGAGATCACCCAGATGTTTGCCGGGCGCAACTCTGTTCATCGGGAAGATTATTTCAAACGTATCTACGCGAAAACCGCCTCGATGTTTGAACTAGCTACGACTGCCGCAGCGGTGTTAAGCCCCTTGTGCGATGAGGTGATCAACGCAGTTCGAAAATATGGTTACGCGACAGGCATGGCTTTTCAGATCATCGATGATGTGTTGGACTTTACAGGCGAACAGGATACGGTCGGCAAACCGGTGGCTAATGATTTGCGGCAAGGATTGATCACCTTACCCACGATTTTTTACTACGAGACTCACCCTGACGATCCTGACTTAAAGCTTGTACTGAACGGGATCTACTTCGATGAAACCAGATTAGCCAGGCTGACCGCAGCCATCTTGGGGAGTGATGCCATCAAGAAGGCGGTCATTGAGGCAGGCGAGCTAGCCAATCAAGCAATGGACGCCCTGCAGGACTTACCGCGCACCGTTGAACAGCAAGCATTGGAAGAGCTGGCGAATTACATCGTTCACCGGCATAGATAAAAACATGGAAGAATGGCAATCATCCGATTAATAGCATGGGACGCAGGGATATTGTCGCAAAGGTGAGTTTTTAGGGAAATCACCACCATCAAGCCAGATAAGCGCCCCGCTCCCGGGGCGTTTTTATATCATAAAGCTATTTTATAGAACTGAGGGACCCCCCATGGACAGCCTAGCCCCGCTCGATACTCCCACCTTTGCCGTCGCGGATTCGCACCTGGTGCCGACCAGCGCTCATCTCGGCCAGCTATCCCCCGTCCCGCCTTCCAGGATGTTCCTGATTAACAAGTCCCTTAGAATATACAGCGAACATAACCCGGATAGCCCCACGTTCGACGCTTCTCAAGGGGATGGAGGGGCCAGCTTGCCTGGGGCACCGCGTTCGATTCTGGAGCGCGCCGCGCAGATGCAGATCGAACATGGCACGGCCTACGATATGCCATACGGCACCGATGCTTACCGCCGGGCGGTTGTCGAAACCTATTGGCAGTTAGACCCGGGTTTAGGGATCGGGCCGGCCAATGTGATCGGAACTGCCGGTGGGCGAGATGCACTGGTGAAGGCTTACCAGGCGATGCTCGCCTTAGGATATGGCCGGGAAGGGGACGCCCTGGTGGTCTCGCGCGTGCCCTGGCTTTCATATAATTGGGGGCCGTATGGAGTTGGCGCCAATGTGGTGTGGTCGCCGGGACATCCTGATGCGGGCTGGGCATACACTGAAGTAGGACTGCGCGCCTGCGTGGAATTTGCCGGGCGCAGTGGCCGAAAGGTTGCTGGAGTGGTGATCACCTGTCCTGATAACCCGACCGGCTTAACCATCCCCCCCTTACGCCAGGCAGAACTGGCGCGCGCTGCGTTGGAAGCCGGGTCAGCCTTTGTTCTATTCGACTGGATGTACCATTACGTCACCGATGAACAGCCGATGGACTTGAATTCCTTCCTGCAATTATTCGATCCTGCGGAGAGGCCACGGCTGATGTTCCTGGATGGGATCACCAAAAGCCTGGGTGCTTCGAATGTCCGCAACTGTCACCTGATCGCTTCCGAGGAGGTGACGAAGTTCATCGTGGCGCGAGCCTCGCATAGCGTGATGCCATCTTATTATTCCTTAGCGGTAGCGATGGCGGCTTATGAAATGGGCTATGCGGAAGCGACGCGATCCATAGTTGAACCCACCAATGCCAGCCGGAAGGTTCTTCAGGCGTTTTTAGACGAGCACGGTTTCACTTATATCCTGGGGAAAGGTTATTATGCCTTTATCCATGTTGGGAAATGGTTGCCGGCCAGCGGGTGGGCGGACAGCGAACCGATGGGCCAATATCTGGCAGAGGAACATGGCGTGGCGGTTGTCCCTGGGGTATTTTTCTCCCCTTATGGCGGCGAGTGGATCCGCTTTTCGTACGCCATTCCTCCAGAGCGCACAGTTGGCGCAGCACATCGTCTCTTACAAGGCTTGAATACTTTACCTTAATGTATGATTTGAATCAATTCACTGAAAAATATAACCTTGCCCTTCAGTCGTCCAGGAAAGCACAGCCACTGGGGGGTCTGTGTGGATCCGAGCTGGAGTGGAATCTACTCGATTCAGAATTCCGTCCGTTGCTCACGGTTGGATCTGGTCCCAGCCAACAATCCTTTGTCGATCATTTACGCGCGGAATGCCTGTCCTCACACCTGCGCGGCTACAGCCAGCTGGAAGTCTTCCATTGGATGATCGAATGGGCAACGCACCCCTATTTCCACCCGCGGAGCGTAGTTTACGAAGGCCGCTTGATGGAGGCAGTATTAATCAATGCTTTGAATAAGGCTGGACAGCGGTTCGGAGAGCGCCTCTACAGTTGGCATGGAAACTTGCTAATCCTGACTGCGGTGGGGTACGACTCGATCCCTGGGTCATGGCATCTGGCGAAACGTCGCTATCTAGAACGTTGCGTAGACCTGTATGGAGAATCGCTGGCAACGGCTGGAACACATTCCAACCTTTCCTTACCGGATGCCTTGCTCGAGTGGGATTTCGTACATCTTCCACCTGCAGATAGAATCGGGGGAGCTGCCTCACCGATGCACTTAGATGAATATAAGAACCAGTTTTACATCAAGGCCACTCGCCTGATGCGTGCCTTCGCCAGCCTGTTCATCGCAACCAGCGCCTCCACCCCCTTCCAACCTGGAATTATTGATGGTCGTCCGGTCATTACCTTAACGAATTATGACTCTGTACGTAACCTAACATTTCCGAATCCAACGGCTCTTGACTTACCTGATCTGTATCGTTCATACGAGGATTACCTATATCTCTCGTACGACCTGGTCAGGCGCGGCATCCGGTTTGGAAATAATAACTGGACGCTGGTGCGGGCACGGTCGTTTGCAGATCCAGTCGAGCGGTTAATCGCAACGACCAGTGATCAGCTGAACGAACTCTATGCGCGCGGATTGTATGCCGCTGG
>DATDRM010000288.1:0-19473 GCA_035291705.1 Anaerolineales bacterium | reverse complement strand
AGCAGGCGCCGTTGACGCCCAGGGTGTTGCCGGAGAGGAGGTTGCCGACCGGGTTGACGGCGGCGACGCCGGAGTAGCGCGAGACGGAGATGACGGAGTTGGTGGGGGTGCCGGCCAGGAAGGCGGTGACGGCGCCGCTGGCGCTGGGGGAACCCTGGGCGGCCCAGACTTCGACGCCGGTCTGGTTGCGGGCAGCGCACTGGGAAGCCAGGCGGGTCCAGGACAGGCCGAGGCCGGCGAGGGAGGCCACGGAGACCCTGGGGCGGGTGGAGATGGCGGCCAGGTAGAGGTGACCTGAAGCGGCGGTCAGGTTGGTGGCTGTGGACAGGGTGGAGGAGCTGGAGGCGAAGCCGGTCCAGTTCTCTTCGTAGGTGACAGCGGCGGACGGCAGTGTCACGGTGAAGGCCGTGGCGGAGGAGCCGGTGCCGTAGGGGTTGGTGATGGCGATGGGTCCGCCGGTGGCGCCGCCTGGGACGGTGGCGCGCAGTTGGGTGTCAGAGTCGACGGTGA
Organism: Anaerolineales bacterium; assembly: GCA_035291705.1. GTDB lineage: Bacteria > Chloroflexota > Anaerolineae > Anaerolineales > UBA4823 > DATDRM01. The sequence goes on along the minus strand of DATDRM010000288.1, from coordinate 18,963 downwards.
AGGTTGCAGCTAGGATGCCGTTGAAAGCCACGGCACTGGTCCTGGTGAAATTGCTGCCGGCCAGAGTCACCTCAGTGCCCACTGGCCCGCTAGAGGGAGAGAAGCTGGCGATGAAGGGCGGACCAACGAAGATGATAATGGTGAAGGCAGTGGCGGAGGAGCCGGTGCCGCTGGGGGTGGTAACAGAGATGGGTCCGCCGGTGGCGCCGCCAGGGACGGTGGCGCGCATCTGGGTGTCGGAGTCGACGGTGAAGGTTGCGGTCGGTGTGTCGTTGAAGGCCACGGTGCTGGCGCCGGTGAAGTTGCTGCCAGTCAGGGTCACTTGAGTGCCCACTGGCCCGCCGGAGGGAGTGAAGGAGGTGATGATGGGCGGAGTGGTGACGGTAAAGGCTGTGGCGGATGAGCCAGTGCCACTGAGATTGGTGACGGAGATCAGGCCGGTGGTGGCGCCGCTGGGGACGGTGGCGCGCAGCTGGGTGTTGGAGTCTATGGTGAAGGTCGCGGCTGGTGTTCCGTTGAAGGCCAAGGTGGTGGTTCCGGTGAAGTTGCTGCCGGTCAGGATCACTTCGGTGCTCACTGGCCCGCTGGAGGGACTGAAAGAGGTGATGACTGGGGCAGTAATGCCTCCACCCAAGCTAAGATAATTATGCAGGTAACGTTTTGTCCCTTTATCGCTAGCTAGAACCACCAGCCCGGTGGTGCTGTTCAGGTTCTGCTTGGTCGAAGTGGGGTCGTTGATGCCTGTATCGGTTGAACTCTTTATGAAGGGCGTACCGATCCCTGCCGAAAATTGAATGTTATCCATGCTGGAGGTTTTGTAATATATGCCCGAGTCTCCAGCGTTGTCCTGGTTACGGGTGAAGATATACAGGTTGCGATTAGTAATATCGATTAATAGGATGGGTCGGGTCGGGTTGTAAGTACTCCCCTGGTAAACCGAATAGGCAGACCAGTCACTTTCATTCTTGCAGCGGTTGAGGTTGTTCTTGCAGACCAGCAATACGATTAGATCGGCGGCTCTGGAGGTCTTGACCACGGCGAACACATTGCCGGCGTTGTCCGTCTCCAGGGATTTCAAGTTCATGTGGTCGTCGCTGGAAAGGGTGTACGTCCGGACGTGATTCCAGACGGTATCTGGGGAGTTGGCCGGGTGCACCGCGAAATACACTGTCATTGGCGTTTTCTGATTGCTCCACATCACTCCGATGTGTTGGTTATAGGTGATGATGGACGAAATGTCGTCACTCGAAACCATGGCCGGAGTTCCAACAGGGAGAACGAAGGGCGTCCCCCAGGAGAGGTCGTTGCCGTTTAGGCTGTGGTTGACCATTACCCTCCAGCTCTCGACATAGGTCACCCACAATTGGGCGGCGGAATCTTTTGCTAAGACGAGCGTTTCCGATTTGCCGAGAGTTACTTCGACAGGAAAACCTGCATCCAGACTATAGGACTTGGTCGCAGCGTTGTAACTGTAGCGATACAATTCGCCGCGCTGCCCGGCAGGGGCGGGTGCGCCACCACTAGCGGAAAAGACATGCGAAACTACGTACAAGTGCGTCCCATCCCAGAGGGTGTCTGCTCGGGTAGTGATACGATCGTCGATGGCTGTGCCCATGTCCACCCAAACTTGGGTAGCCAGATCTAAGCGGAATATGTGATACGCATTTCCAGAGCTACTCCAAAGGCTTCCCCACCAGTAACCATCGTTCCACCACAGCTTGCTCTCAGGTTTCTCGCCGGTTACTTCGGAGTTTCCGCCGGTGCCTGAAGGGTAGGTGAAGTCACGATATCCATATTCGACCGGTGTCGAAGCCTGTGCGGAGGCTAAATTTCCGATCGATGCACTGCTCACGATCGCTAAGGCGATCACTAGACGGGTCAGGAGGCGCCTGGAAATGCTCGCTAATACCGATAAGTTTGATTGATTCAAAATCGTTACTCCAAGAATTTAAAGATAAGGATATGAAGTCTATCTCCGGGAGGATAACCTTATTTCCTCTTCCAGAGAACCGCTTAATTCATATTCGATCATTTCATTCAGAAGTTTATGTCATCAACGTGACTGACTGCATAGCGCCACAGGGAATAATAGCGGTTCTGGCGCAGCCAGGCAGCCGTCTCTGGATCGACGCGTTCCGGCGAAGGCTTGGCATTGTCAAGGCGGACCAATAGGCCGGTCATGTAGCGCAGCCAGCAGAGGACGAACAATGGAGTCAGCCAGCCTGGTGTGAGATCGAGCTGCTGCGCGTACGTCCTGATGCTCGGACTAGCCCAGGCGGCGTGGCCGAAGAAGGCCTTTTGAAAGGCCGACAGGTGTTGCTTGTTCGAGCGGGCGTTTTCCCGGGCAAAGGCGACATAAGTCAGGAAGAAGAACAGGTCACAGGCTGGCAGCCCGCGCGGGTCGGCTAGCTCCCAATCCACCACACCTGGTCCACCCCCCTCGAGAAGCATGATGTTTGGAGAACTCAGATCGCCATGCTCGATCATGAGAGGCAAGTCCACTTCTCGCAGCGGACTCACCAAGTCCCAGGTGCGTTCAAGCAGCCTCGCTTCATCTGCCGTATAAGGGAATAATCCCGTGAATGCCCGGAAAGGTCGCTCGACCAACCGGCTGAACCAATCTGTATCTTCTTGGGCAGAATGGCGCGTCGCGGTTTGCAATTCGATCAACCAATCCATGACCACACGGCAACAACCGTCTGGATCCTCACGGACAGTCGCCGGGTTCATGGTTTTACCGACCAGGGCGGTCTCGACGAGGATCTGCCGGCCGAGAACTGGTTCGAAGGCGACTACCCGCGGGATCGAGGTAAAGCCTTGCGGACGTGTGGATTGGATGGCCTGCAGGGCAGCAGTTTCCTTTTGCAGGCTTGGGCTATCACCTGCCAGGCGAGGCACCTTGACCACCAGGGTTGGCGTGGAGCGGTCATTGAGCGAGACCAGATATAGCACATGGCTGGAGGCGCGGAACCTGGGAGTGAGCAGGAAGTAGGACAAGCGTGAGGGGTCACCGTAATGCTCCAGATCAAGGCGCTGCCAGTTGCTTCGCAGGTGATTCAGAATCGCAGTCATTCGATCACCCGTTGAGCCACGTAACTGATACAAGGTCCCAATTGCCCAGCGATGCCATTGCGCAACGACCATCCCACCAGGTTCGATCTCCACTGACTCAATGGGTCATTGAAAGCGAGCTCATACCCAGAAAGGGTATCCATTGGGACGATCCTGGTGCAGTTTTCGAAATCTGGCCAATGCCAGAATGACCCGATGGGGATCAACCGGTGTCCGCCGAGCGCAGCCCAATACTGCCGCGGAGGGTGGACTTTGAGTCGTCCCAGGCCCGACCGGAGAGCAGAGCGCCGCAGCCGGCTTAACCAGAGTAGTCCGTAGGTTTCGACGTAGAGAAAGCCCCCGTGGTTGAGAAGGTCACCGGCGTTGGCCAGCATTGGCAGGGATGGCGCGCAAACCACCACGATATCATATTTTGTATTCTGTTCACCTCCCGATGGTGGTCGAGCAAACACGGCGAGCGATTTGCTGAATGCATTCAATGCCTTGATATGCAACTCATCGGATGACCCGATGAACGCCACGTCACCCAATTCAGGGTCGGGGAGGAGAAAGCGCCAGTCTACCCGGCGCGAAGCCTGGAGAAGTGCATCAGCATGCATCTCCATTCCGGGCTGTACCTCCATATCAACCGATTTGATTTCGGGTAGCTTTCGCGCGTCAACCAGCATGATTACCTTTAAAAATATGGACGGACCGCGGCAAATAAATCTGGAATAGATACCGGGTATGGATGGTGAACAGCATAGGTTTCCTTAACCGCCAGGAGGCTGTTTAGGCGGTGGCGTTGAATTTCTTCCGCTGTCTCAATGAACTTGTTACTCTTCTCCGGGAAGGCAAAGCGGAAGGCCAGGTAGTAGGACATGAAGGCCTGCCGCTCGTATTGCAGGGAGAAGACCATGCGCTGGGCGACCTCATGTGGATCTGCCGGCTGGATTTTCACTTCGGGTGAGGCGTGACTACCGACGAAGAAGACCTTGTTCAACTCGCTGGAAAGCGTCTCAAACTGCTGTTGAAAAAGTTTTTGCGGGGGGATATCCACATATAACTGCCCTTTCAAAACAGGTCGCAGCCGTCGCATGGCCTTATTGAGAGGCAGTTTGCCATCAGAGCTGTTTAATAGCGCATTGTCGACCGATTGGAAAACTTTTATAGCTCTCAAGCGAGCCTGATCCCTTTTGCCCACCCGGGCGCGATATTGGGGTAAGTCTATCAGGTGCCAGTCCCACAGACGGATCGGCTCTGGAATGCCAAACATTTTCTGGCCATCCCGGCTTAGGTATACCCATTCATCGCCGATGTATTGGGCTCCCTGGGCGGTGAAGGCGAGCAGCATTTCTGTTTTCCCACCTTTAGACCAACCAGTGCACAAAGCCCCGATCCCGTTAAAGTTAAATGCGGAGGCGTGAAGGGCGAGCGCACCGTTTGCCAGTGCGGTCAGGTTGATGATCGGGATCAGCAGTGGGACAGCAGGTAAGCCACTTTCACACAGGATTTCGCACGGCTGTCCGATCAGCTCAAAGGGGATCTGAACTCTGGCCTGAGACTTATGCTTGCTGCGAAGAACCAGGAAAGCTTCATTGGTAAATCCAACATCGTCCACGCCCAGCAAGCTGATAGGAGGAGAGAACGCCAACCGATCCACAAAGCGGATGGTGATGTCGGGCTGGCGCGAGAGGGGCGTCTGGATCGGGCCGAGCTGCCGGTTCAGCGCAGCGACATCGCCTGGCGTCGGGTTTACCAGCCGGATGCCGACGATTCCGTGTAAGTCATAGTCGACCTGGGACGGGGCAGAGGTCTGAGAGGGTGAGGGCTGCAGATTAATCAACGTATCCCAACTCCCTTAGTCATTAATTCCCATTGTCCTGAGTGATGAACAACCGGCGCAAGCCGGGGGCGTTGGATTGGTCGATCGAAGTCCTCAGCAGGTTCAGGTAGTGCCCCTGCTCCAGCTTCGCCCGTGGAAGGCGGGTGGCCTCCTTCAACGCCCGGTGCATCCAGCAGGTGTAGAAAAGAGGCTGGATGAGGTCATTTGGCAAACCCAACTGCTGACAATAGCTGTGGGTCATCTCGCTGACAAAAAGGTTGAGCGGGGTCTCGCTCAAGAAGCTCTGGGCAAAAATCTGCAAGCTGTCTCGCCGGCTGCCGCCACGCGTTACCCAAATACAATAAGAGCGTAAGAAGTAAAAGAGATCCCACAAGGGCATGCCATGCGGCTCGGCAGCCTCCCAGTCGAGGAAAGCAACTTTTCCACTCCTGGTGACCATCAGATTCCACGTTCCTGGATCGCCGTGTTGAAAGACGAGCGGGAATTTAGCCAGGGTCTGACCAATGGCCTCAATCTGGTGTTCCAAGAAAACGGATTGTTCTGGTTTTAAGCGATAAGTGTCTAAGAAATGGGTGAAAAGACGCCTCAATCCCGCGGCAACCTGGGCTGGATTAGCGCTGGTCCTGTCGAGGGTAGACTCACCCAAACTAGTGAGCCATGCACAGGCATCGCGGCCAAGAGGATGTTGCGACGAGCTCCTTTGCTGTTGGCGGAAAGGCGTGCCTTGGATAACGGTCTCGCCGACCAGCACCAAGTTGCCAGGATGGCTGCCGAAGATAGCCTGAGGCAATCTATCCGGGTCGCCGACCCCCTTTTCCCAGAGCAAGGTCAAGGCTTTGTACTCGTTCTCCAGCCGGAAGTTGAAGGCAGGGTCGCGGGTCAGCTTGACGATAAACTGGGGCGATTCACTATCGCGCTTGAAGAGTAAAAACAGGACTTTGCGAGAGCTGAACCTACCGCGGGCGAGCAGCGCCCAGCGATATTGGTCGAGGTCGAGGCCGGATGCCTTCGCCGCCGAGCGCAGGTAGGGGGGGAGTTTGCCAGATGAGTCGGAATCTGAATGGGTTAGCAACGCGCCTGAACGCCGGAAGAAGCGGCCAGACCAAGGATGTCGAGCAAGGAATCCTTCAGCCCGTTGGAGGGGTTGAAAGTCGCTTAAAGGACTGAAGAGGTCATGACGGAATATGTAATCGATTGTTGCCCGATCGTGCCAGGGCACCGCAGTTTGCATTTCACCGCGCAACGGGGTTAGCCAATAGACCTGGCGGGAAAAAGGCGCTCCTGGAGAGCCATTTAATTCTTTCCTACGGTCGGGAAATGGCTCGAACAGGTTACCGAACTCGGAGTAGATGGATCCACCTGCCTTGAGAACGCGCTGGATCTCGGCTGGCAAGCCTTGCTTTCCCCTGGACCGCCAGGCACTCCATTCTTTGCCGATCAACACCAGGTCGATGATGCCAGACGGTAGAGGCATCCGTCTCAGCCTGACATTCATTACAATCGGGTAAACCTGCGCGGAATCGAACTTTTCGCCTGTATTACACAACTCTCTCAACTGGCGGTGGTGCCTACACAGGATGATCACTTCCTGGCTGAGGCAGGTAAGGGCTCTCAAAGTGGCTGGCGCGGGCAAACCGATACACAAGACGCGGGCTAGTTTCAGATCGGGCAACAAGAACAACCAATTCGCGCCGGCAACGTCGTCTTTAACATTGGTGCCGGGGATGAATTGGGTTGAAAGGGTGGTTTCTAACATTACCAATTACCTACGCTAACCAAGAATCCGCTTCAGCAGGGGGATTCGTGAAAGTTCTGGGAAATTCTGGCTGATGTTGAGCGCCCGGCGGTTGAGCAAAAAGACGATCGTTGAAACCAACCCAGCGAAGAGGATGCTCAGCAGAGGGGGCGCATTCGTAAGCCATTGTACCAACCCGAGCACGGTGGCGCCGAGGACGATAATCACGTAAACGCGTGCGTAATGCCATTCGAACAAATTGACGCCGGTGCCCAAGGCGAGACCAGCCTGCTTCAGGATGTTGAACAGAACCATCGTGGCGGTGGTGCCGATCGCCGCACCCAGCGCGCCATAACGCGGGATGAGCAGCAAGGCTACGACGACATTAAGCACAGCGATAAAGAGGTCAATGGCCACGACGTAACGGATCTTGCCATAAACTTTGAGCGTCAGGCCGTTTTGCCCAGTGGCAGCATTGAAGTAATAGCCGAAGGAAAGCAAGGCCAGGATGATGGCCGATTCTGCATAGCGGTTGCCATAGAGGAGCAGGGTGATGGGCTTGGCTAGCGAGAAGGTCAGGGCGAAGATCGGGAAGGAGGCCACCGCCACCCAAATTGCGTTCTGCCAATATAAATTGTTGATTCCTTCCCGGTCATTGCGGGCGAACATGCGCGCAGCGGCGGGCGTGAAGAGCAGTCCGTAGCTCATCAGCACCAGCTGGTTCATTTTAGCTGTCGGTTGAACCGCTCTCAAGGCAGCCACGTCGACAGTGCCGTAGAAATATTGTAGGAGAAGGACATCAGCCGAATGCATGACCACATACACCAGGTCTGAAGCCAGCAGAGGCAGCGTGAAGGCCAGGACTTCGCGGGCTGGAACCTGGATGGCATTCCAATTGAAGTATTCAAGAACGCCCAATTGGCGTAATGCGCGGAAAAGGACCACAGTGAAGATGGCCACCACCAGGATATCGACCGCTACGTAGCCGACTGCCAGGAAACGCACACCGCTCTGGCTGAGGATGAGCAGGATAACAACGACCAGCTTAAAACCTGGCCCTAGAACATACTTGCGGAAGAAGATTGCCCCGGGACGGGAGAACACGGCAAACATGCCCGTCAGTACTGCGTCCAGGGCATCGACGGGCGCGATAAAGATCAGGATTAGTAATAACGATGCGGCTTGCTGGTCGCTGATCAACCTACCTGCGATCACACCCTGTAGACCAATGAACAGCAGGATCAACGCTACACCAAGCGAAATGATTGAGCTCAGCACCATCAGAATGGTGCCAAACATCTTGTTGTATTCACCTTTCTCGTGGTAAATCGGCACGAAACGGGTGATGGCTCGATCCAGCCCCAATGTGGTGATCGTCACGCCGATGGTTGCGATGGATAGGGCGTAGGCATAAGCCCCATAATCGCTTTTTGAGAGATAGCGGACGATCAAGACCTGGATGGCAAAAGTGATTCCTTTGGAGAAGAATTGGCCGACCATTAGCAGGCTTGAGCCGCGGATGTGGCGCTTGGTGGTAGCTTTCGTGATTCCAGGCGGCAATTCGATCACGGCAGGAGACAGGATTTCGTCGCTCATGGCATGTACCCCAAAGCGCGCAAATGCTCCAGCATGACCGGGTCGATGGCGCCATTGCCTTCTACCTGCTGCGGAGGGAACAGCATCAGGTTAGACCGCCAGGTTTCCAAAGCGCCCTGGAGTTCCTGCAAAACAGACTGATCGGCCGAATTGCTGCCGTCCATCAAGTTATGTTCCTCAAAGGGATCGTTACCTAGGTCGAACAACTCCCCGGGGCGATCGTTATACCAAATATATTTATGGGATGCAGAGCGAACGGCGATTTGTTGCCGGGGATATAGGGTGGGATCTGCAGCGGGATTAACCTGGAGCAATTTCCCGATAATGTCATAGCTATCTGTGTAGTCTTCCTCTGCAAAGGCATATCCAGATGGATCATTGGCAGCGGATATGGCCTTTGATAGGGGAGGGCGTTGCAATTGAGGGGAGGGCACTCTCCCTGCCGGGACGCCAGCCCATTCCAGCAGTGACGGATAAAGATCCAGGGTCTGTACTACGCCTTCGACGGTCAGTCCCGGGAGGTAATCTGGATGCCGAATAATCAGCGGGACGTGGATCAAGTTATCGTGCAGGCTCAACACGTGGCCAACAATCCCCCGATAATCGCCCATCATCTCGCCGTGATCGGATGTGACGACTAAGATAGTCCCTTCCCAGCCAGGTGATTGCCTCAATCGCTCGACGAAGCGACCGATTTCACTGTCCACATGGCGGATAGCGGCGTCATAAAGCGTATGCCAGACGCGCCGGTGCGTATCGGTGACCTGGCGTTTGCCTGAATTGAATTCCCATTGTTTCTTGAGAGTGAGGAAATCATAATTCAGCAGGTATTTAAGTTTGAACCCATCCCCGCGCGGGAGAAAGCCGGGGGGCAAGGTCCACGGGAAGTGGGGTGAAAGTACATTGGCGAACAAAAAGAAAGGCGTTGCCCTATCCCAATCTTTGATCCAGGCGAGCATGTTGTCAAGCAACAAGCGCGGGGCGATCATCTTCCTCAGGTAGCGTGCCGCCAGGCGGACCTGGCGAGGCGAATCGCCAGATAGTCGTTGGATCAAGCGCGTTATGCGGTGAGAGCTGAGCAGCTCCTCGACGCTGTAGAATTCATCAAAGCCCTGATCAAGGTGGTTTTGGGGACTGAAGAGCAGGTTTTGTGAGAAGGCAGCGGTGTGGTAGCCACGGGAGCGCAATGCCTCGGGGAGAGTGACGATCTCGGCATTGAAACGCCGGTTGGCGTCGATGCTTTCAATCCTATGCTGGGAGACGTAGAGTCCGCTGAGCAGGCTGGCGTGGGAGGGAATGGTCCAGGTGGCTGCGGAAAAGGCACGCCGGAAGAGCAAGCTCTGGCGAGCAAAAGCATCTAGGTGAGGCGTGGTCAGGAGCGGATAACCATAGCTCGAGACGTTCCTGGCGCGGAGGGTGTCCAGGATCAAGAAGATGATGTTTGGCGAGCGTGTTATATCACACTCTCCTGAGTTCCAGGGTCGAGTCGGGATCAGCGTGCGCAGAAATTCCGGCGAGACAGCTTGTCACACCGGCCAGCGCTAACATCAGCCAGAAGAAACGCTCATAAGCCAATGTAAGGAAGAGACCGGTAGTGAGATAAGTGACAATGGCCAATATTAACCCGGTTGCCAGGTTGGCTAGATCGGGGCGAGTCTGCAACCAACGGCGGCGGGTTTGGACCAGGTTGCGGAGTGAAACGAAAAGGATGGCCAGGAAACAAACCAGACCAAGCACCCCGGTATCGGCGGCGATATCCAGATATAGATTGTGTGCTGCTCGGTAAGTTGCTTGAACTCTCAAGCCGAACGTTTCGGCGTACTGGGGGTAGTAGTACTTGAACATGCCTGGACCGACCCCGATCAAGGGATGGTCAGCAAAGGCAAGTCCGGCAGCGGCCATCTCGGTCAGGCGGCTTTCCGTGGAGCTATCGGCAGCACGGATACCGGAGCCTTCCACACCCCCCAACGCACCGATGACAGTCTCCAGGGAGATCAGGCGTGCTCCATATTGGGGGAGGGCGCGCAGAAGCAGAAGCAGGCCGATAAAGATTAATGCAAGCTGATAGAGCTTGATGTAGCGCAAGAGAGCCATGATGACGAGCATAAGCAAGAATCCGACAGCAGCTCCACGTGAGAAGGTCAACCCTACCCCAAGCGCAATCACAGCGGTGAAGACGAGTGCCAACAAACGCAACAACTTCGAACGTTCGCCCCATACTCGAAATAATCCCAGGGGCACGAGCATCAACATCAGCTGGGCATGATAATTCTGGTCGCCAATTGTCCCTGCAAGGCGGGGCTGATAAACTTCGCCGGCCAACAATTCAACCCCGGTTCCGAAGGCTGCATTACTCATCTGGGCGAAGCCACCAAAATTGTTGTCGAATGACTGGGTGACTTGCTGGTAAACCGAGAGACTGGCGATCAGAGTACCTGCCAACAGCAAGACCCAGATCGCCTGGCGGAGGAGGGCCAAGCTTCGAATTGTATTGATAATCAAGAAGTAAATGAGTACTCCCTCAATCATATAAGTCGTCAAACTTTGCATGACGACGCTTGTGAATCTGGCAAAAAAAGCACTAAGGGCCTGCACGCCGAGGAAAAGGATTAAGAGCAGAATGACCTGGTTAACGATAATTTTTTGACGGCGGAAGATCAGATAATAACCAAGTGGGCTGATAAGCAAGATCGGGAAAGCTACTCCAACGATATAGGGCACCCCGTGAAATCTAACCGCGACTACCGCGGCATTGGTGTACAGGATGAAGAGTACGACCAAGGTTGAAGCGTTTGGCCGGGCAAACATGGCAATGGCCAGGAAAAGCACTCCTACAATGGCGAGTGCCAGGATTGGTTGGAGCGCGGCGATTAGGCCGATCACGGCAATAGCAATTAAACCTAGGATCAGCAAGATGACCGACTTGCGTCCCCTTGGGAAAAATTGTGCAAAGTCCCCATTAAAGAAAGTCATGGCGAACTTCGCTCCGGCGGAACTGATAAGCTGCCTTGAAGTGCTACCTCGTTTAGGCTGGTTTCCTTACGTTGAGGCTCCCACAACTCTATGCGTCGCCCGCGTAAGATGTTCACCGTCGCCAGAAGTGAAGCGGCGTACACCATGCAAAAGAAAAATGGGATGGAAAATACTTTTAACCGCCCAAGCCGCGATCGTCTTAGAAGCATGCCTAAAATTGCGCAGCCATAAAAACCTAACTGGAGGAGTGTGGTTACCTGGTAGAACACTCCCCGATTCCAGAGTAAAGGGTTAACGAAGAAAAGCCCGAGTAAGGGGAAAACCATAAGTCGCCGAATAACTTTGTGGGAGATGACCTGGATAGCGTAGAAACCGTAACGGAAGGGGTTAAGCAAGCTGCTCATGACCAGGACAGCACGCAGGCCTTGGGTGGTGACACGCACCTTTCGACCGAATTCGATGTCGCTCGACTGCGCTACGGGCTCGTAGGCGAGGGCGTCAGGCGCAAAGACCAAACGGTAACCCTGGACAATAACGCTCGTAGAGGTCACAAAGTCGTCGGTTACGCCGGGAGGGATAGGGTGAAAAAGACTGCGACGGATGGCATAAATCGATCCAGTGGCCGAGATGACATTGCCAGCCCGGCTTTGTGATCGCTTTAAAATTCGGTCGAAGTTCCAATAACCGCGTTCGCCATCGATTGTGCCGCCTATGCCACGCTTCACGAGGTATTTCTGGTTACCGGCTACACCGCCGATCTGTGAGTCGGCGAAAGGCATAACCAGGTAGCGCAAGGCATCTGGCGCAAAGACGCTATTGGCATCTGAAAAGACCAGGATTTCACCGGTGGCGGCCGCGGCGGCGGTGTTGAGGGCAGGGATTTTTCCCTGGCGAGGCAAGGCAAGCAAAGTGATCCCCCGGTTGGTGTAACTGCGGACGATGGCATCCGTGTCGTCGGTCGATCCATCTGAGGCGATCAGCACTTCGAGGTGGTCGCGGGGATATTCCAGCGCCAGAAGGTTATCCAGCCTGGCGGCGATGCTCCCTGCTTCGTTGTGCGCGGCAATGATTACGCTGACATGCGGGGTGATCTCAGCGCTTTTGTATGGACGGTGCCGGATCAAGCCGTACAGCCAAACCAGCAAAGGGAAAATCACATAACCATAGAAGATGAGCGTCAAAGCTCCCCAGAATAAAATCAGGCCGATCATTAAAATCCCCTCCCAAATTGTTGGACCAGGGTATTAGCGTTCTTATCCTGGTCAAACTCGCTCAGCACTTTTTCTCTCCCGGCCTGACCTAAGCGCTTGCGCAATCTTACATCATGGTAGAGGCGCTCTAAAGCATTAGCGATCGCCACAGAGTCCCGGGGTGGAACCAGGAGACCACTGTGCCCGTCTTCGACTAACTCGGGAATGCCCGAAATGCCACTCGCTACCACCGGTACACCGCTGCCCATCGCTTCCATTAAGACAACCGGGATACCTTCGCGCCGGCCGCTCTGAGTAGGAATGCTTGGGAGCGAGAGGACGTGGACTCTCGTAAATAATTTCGCGATCTCTTGACGGGGGAGTTGCCCGTGGAAACGCACGCGCTCGGCCAACCCGGCCTGTGCGACCTGGTCGGTTAACGATTCCCGGTAGGGCCCATCGCCCACCAGGTGGCAGAGGAAATCAAGCCCGCGTTCCTGCAGCACCCGGCAGGCCTCGATCAGATAGGTGTGGCCCTTGACTTCGTACATGGTGCCAATGCAAAGAATTGAAAAGGTGCGGTCTGGAAGGCCGTTTAGATCGTCGGGGGGGGCTGGATGATAAAATTGTGTGTCCACGCCACAGTGGTTGACCAAGACTTTCTCAGCAAACCTCGGACCGCACTTCTCGAGGATGAATTCTTTGTTATAGTCCGAAATTGTTATCACAAAAGAAGCCTCGGCAACCTTCTGAGCGAGCATGTGCTGGTCGGTCTGCAGGTCGGCTCCGTGGGCAGTAAAACTATAGGGGATATCTGTCAAGCGGTGGACAATGTAAGCAGCTGCCGCGGGGTGGTTGGCGAAATGGGCATGTATATGGCTGACCTTCTCGGCCTGCATCTGTTGGGCGAAAAAAACGGTTTTGGGAAAGATACTCAACGCGCCGAAGAAGAAGTTTGGGCTACCCCAGTTCCAACGCATCAATCCGAGCAGGGTGCTAAAATAAGCGCCCGGCCGATAGCGCAGGAAATGCGCCTGGGCGCGCAGGATGTCCCAGGAGAAAAAAGGGGCGTAATGGGCGCGGGCCACAAAATCTGCTGCCTCAGGATGCATTACCAGCCTGCCTTGAGGTTTACTGAAGCGCTCGACCAGTTTCTTCCAGATTGAGGCACCTTCGGGATGTACCTGCGTGTCCCTGGCGCGCAACAAAGGATAGAGTTCGATCTGCACCCCGTTCTGTTCCACGGCTACCATTTCATAGAGGATGAAAGTTTCGGTGAGTTTCGGGAAGCGAGAAACGATATAAGCAACCTTTAATCTCACCCCTTGCATACTTTCCTGGTAGGTATTAGACAAGGAGGCTTTTCCTCTCGCCCGCTCTGGCTTGCTTTGCCGGCGTGGGCGCCCGGCCGATCTGCCGGTCCAGGTATGCCTTCCAGATCAAGGCCAATGCCTGGCGGCGCACGCGGTCGGCATCCTGAGTAGCATCGACGATCGCTAAGTGCGGTAAATTAGGAAGAAGATGCAAGTATGCCTGGCGTCTCTGCTCAAGCGAGTCGGGAGTGTGTTCGCCCTTGCGGGCGAAAAGCGTTTCACCAGGCGCGTCTAAAAAGATCACCAGGTCTGGCTTGGGGCTACCGAGCGTTAAGAGCCAGCGTCGCCAGCGTGTGAGCAGAGTTTGGTGGCTAGCGGGTGCTAATCTCTCATCATAGGTGTGGCGGTCGAAGATCACTAACTGACGGCGCGTACGATACAGGCGCGCGATCCCATACCGGCCCCATTGGCGTACCAGGCGCCTTAGAAAACTCACTCCTGGCAGGTGGGTACCACTTGCCACTGTGCTTTCTTTTTGATATATCCCCATATAAACCAGGCGCGTCGGGAAATAGAATGAATCCTTTATACCTTTTGCCAGGGTCGACTTGCCAGCCCCGTCCGGTGCGAGTAAGGCAACCGCGATGGAAGATGGTCGCCTGGCGTTGATCCAATGGTTTAATTTACGTAAAACTGGGTAAAGAAAATTACGACCGAGGGTTCCGAACCAGTCCGAACGCGCCAGGTATCTGGAAACGTCCTCTCGTTCAGCGAGCAACCCTCCCCAATCCCCTGAATTGACCAGGGATAGCAACCTAGCGTACAGCCAGTCTGGCAGCCCTAATGAGGCGAAGATAGTGGAAATGCTGCTCTCATCACCGATTTGTCTGCTCAGCCAGGCCAGGCGTTGTAGGCGAGAGGGCGCTAGATTTCCAGGCGCTAAAGCGCCTTTATCGAGCAGACAGTGCAAAAGTAGGGTGACAAATTCGTATTCAGGTGAGGGGATATAGACCAGGTCAAGGCGCCGGCGATCGGCCAGGCAACCGGCTGCTAAGCCAGTGTGCAGAGCATGGATTGGGTGACCATAAGCAATCTCGGTGACTACATCCAGCTTGAGCCAGGAATCCCCATCGGAATGATAAGCGAGGAAAAAATGGTGAGGCGCGTGACCCCAATCAGGCAGCTGGATGAACCCGAGTTCCAGGAGTAAACCTCGCAATTGAAGCAACTGATCCTGGCGAACGAGCAAGTCAAGTTCTTGTTTCTTACCTGCCTGACTTAGTCGATCCGCATCGCGCAGCAGGCAATATTGAACCTGGGCTTGGTCCAGGGTTTCGAAGATTGTCATCAATAGCTCGGGCATGCTGCGCTCGCTGGAAGGGTCGCCATCATTGGTTTGTGGAAGCGGTAGGGTCGTTGGACGATCCTTGTATCCGTGTTTTGAGAGAGGCGATCTTCTCTAAAACTTCCTGGCCTCTCTTACGGAATTGGACAGAGAAGCGGGTGGAGTGATTCTGGTCGAGGATAGCGCCGATCAGGTGTGCATTGAGAGAGTGTAATTTTTCCGCCGCCTCAACCAACATTTTTCGCTGTGTCTGGCCTTTCTGGGCAACGATCAGGACTCCATCCACGCGCGAGGCCAACATGTGACTCTCGGCGTATGCCAGAAACGGCGGCGCAACGATCAAGACCACATCAGCCAGGCCTTCGAGCTGGTTGATCAAGTCCCCCATCTTGGTTGAGACCAGTAATTCAAAGGGATTTCTCAGGATCGGTCCAGCGGGCAAAATAGAGAAGTTGGGTGACCATTCCACCAAAATATTTTTGTTGAAACTCTTAATGGACCTGTCTAATAAATCGGCAAGGCCTTTCCGATCGTTTAAATCAAGCAGGTGCGTTATAGAGGGGAGATGGAAGTTGGCGTCTACCAGAATTACCTTGGGGCCGGTTTGGGCAAGCACAACCCCCAGGTTGGCTGGGACTGCATCGGTATTATCGATGACCTCTGGGCTGGTGATCAAGATTGATTTAAGGGTGTGGCTCCCATTCGGCAGGCCAGGTCTGGCATCCTGTGAATCGGGGTGTTCATGGTTTGTCTGACCGTTAGCCCCTTTTACTTTAATTAATGGGATGAAATTGGCGCTCAATTGGCGATAATTCTCTGCGGCCAGAGATTCGGGCTGCGCTTGCACGATCAGGCGTTCGTATCCGCTACCCTTTAGTGCCTTATGCCGGGATATAATGCCCAAGAGCGGTAATCCGCTCGTCGTCATTATATCCTCCGCACTCTTGACGGTGTCGTCGAGGAATTCGATACCTAGGACGATTACCAGTGCCAGGATCAGGCCTGCAATGCTGGCGATCAGTACCTTCAGACGAGTTTGCGACACAAGTTGCTGGCTAGTTGTCGCTGGTTCGACGATCTTAACCTGGTTGGTAGGAGTTTTTTGTAACAGGTCATAAAGTAGCGCCAAACTTTGGCGGGCATCGGAAAGTCGGGTGCGTTCTTCGGTGAGCTGGTCGATGATGATCTGTTGCTTTTGGACTTGTACCTGCTCGAAGCTAGACAGGCGAGAACGTTCCTTGGCTACCTGGTCCAAAATCTTTCCTTTTCTCTCGTCTGCGGTCCTCTGCGCTTCCGCCAGGCGGCTTTCTTCTTGCGCAATCCGATCGAGCAAAAGACGTTCTTCGTCAGAAGTACGGGCGTTCTGGAAATCCACCTGAAGCTGGGCGATACTCGCTTCGGTGTTGGTGATGAACTCGTCCAGGGGTAGTCCGATGAATAGACGGCGCGTATCAAGCAGCACTTTTTGCAACTCCGAAAGATGATTGATCTCCTGGGTGATCTGGTCCATGAGCAAGAGTTGAATTTTCACATCAGAAGTCGCGTTGTGGTCAGCTCTGAACTGTTCGATCCTGACGGAAGAGCTGGCGATCAGATTAAGCAGGATCTCTTCGTTAATCAGACTTTGGGTTTTTCCGTCTGTGGCGACCTGGAGATCGGCCTCATATTTATCGAGCCGGGCTTCGGCTTCGCTGATCGCTTGAGAGGTCTGGTTACTGTTCTCTGCGGATGCTTCCTCGCCTCCGAACGCTTGGAGCTGTGCTTCAAGATCATTGATCCTGGCCTCGGTATTGGCGATCGTCTGTTCAATATTTCGGGCCTGGGTACTCATCTGATTCTCCAGCTGGGTAGCGGAGCCTTCTTGACCGGAGGGACTGAGCCGGACTAGAGCCTGGGCAGCAGCGTTGGCAATTTCAATCGCGCGGTTGGCATCGGGATCGAGGACGCGAATGTTCAGAATTTGAGTCTCCTGGTTAGATTTAACTTCAATCTTTCTACCCAGTTCTTCCGGGCTTATTCCCAGGTTTAGTTCATCGATCAGCGATTGCAGGAAAGGCCCGGTTACGGCCAGCTCGGCATAGGTCTGCATGAGCTGCCCACCGGCACGTAGCGCAGTTACATCCGGGTTGGGAGAGTTGATCCCCGGCCCGACTAACAAGCGCACTTTGGCCTCATAGAAGTTTATCGAATTCATGGAAAACACGTAAGCTACGGCACCAGCGACAATAGCTGCAAGGACCAGGAACCAAAGCCAGCGGCGAATAATTTTAGAAAAAGTCTGTTCCAATGTCTTTTCCTTTCTTACATATATGCATGCTGTAATGAACCAATTCAACGCAAAGAGAGGTATTTAACCAGAACCCCCTATGGTTGGCCTGCCATCCGAGCAATTAAGTTTGAAGCACCCCTTGGGTATTCGTCGAAGCATGTTCGACGTGGCTTTCGATGGGCAGGGCCTGATTTTGCATTTGTGATTCAGCGATTTCCAGGAGTCGTTCGAAGGTAACCGCTTCGTCTGGAAAAGTCGAGATGCCAATTTTGAAGGTGAGGCCGAGTTTTTCCCTGCCAGCTGCTACTAATCTTTCAACAACCTCGCGCACATTTTCGCGGCTGGCTTCAGGCAATAATGCTACGAAATGGTCGTCTCTTTGGACGACGACATCGCTGTCCTTTAATTCACCAACGATTAAGTTGGCGGTGCGGGCAGCGATGAATTTATGGATCATATCCCGCTGTGCTTCCTCAATAAAGCGATTTAGCGAGAGGTTGAACGAATCTTCCGTCACAGAAATCGCCAGCAAAGCTACAGGGCGTTGGTAGTTCCTGGCTCGGCGAACTTCGCGGTAGATTTGTCCCTGGCCAATTTCAAATGGATAGTTGCTTTTATTTAACTGGCCGACGGTTAATTCATCGACGGCTTCATTGAACGCGAACAACTCGCGGCCGATCTGTCGGGATAACAGGATAGTTAATCCGATGGCGCAGATTTCAAGGACTGTGTTGGGTAAGTTTTCCCCTCCGATGCTGTAGCCTAACCGAATTTTTATATAGTAATAAGGTAGAAACGCTAACAGAAATGGCCAAAAGGATCGCGTTTTATTGAGCCACGGTAGGATAATAATCAGGACGGCACAAGCAACTGCGTAAACATAAACGAACGAAGCGATATTGACAGGCTGACCGAGTCTTTCTACGTTATAGAAAACGAAGAACCACAGCAATGTCCCGGAAAGCCAGAACCTTAGCCGTTTCACGGGTGTAACTCCTGGAGGTGTGCGATGCGGATTACCATATCTTTAGGTATGGTTTAAAGACCTTAAATTCATTAACGGTATTTAACCCATCAATGTTACACTCGAGAATGGCTAGTATGCACCGCGTTGGCTGAAGACCGTAGCTACGGTCTGGAACAGGATTTGAATGTCCAACCAGAAGCTCTGCTTTTCTATGTACTCGATATCCATACGGAGACGCTCATTAAAGTCGACGTCGCTGCGGCCGCGCACCTGCCACAATCCAGTGATCCCCGGCAGCACCTCTAAGCGTTCCGTATGCCACAGGGAGTAAGTGCTTACGTCGAAAGATGTCGGTCGTGGACCAACCAGGCTCATATCGCCCTTGATCACGTTGATCACCTGGGGTAATTCGTCGAGGCTGGTTTTGCGCAGAAAGCCTCCCAGGCGCGTGACGCGTGGATCGTCGGTGATTTTGAAGTCAGGCCAGGTTAATTCATTAAGGTGAGCAAATTTAATTTTGAGCTGCTCAGCGTTCGTGACCATGGTGCGGAATTTGTACATCCCGAACCGCCGCCCGCCTTTCCCCGTGCGGTTTTGCTTAAAGAAGATAGGACCGGGGTCGTCGAGGTAGATCAACACCCCAAAGACCGAGATTAACAGAAGCAGTACAGGTAAAGC
>DATDRM010000287.1:0-4191 GCA_035291705.1 Anaerolineales bacterium | reverse complement strand
TCTGTTGGGGCTGGCCCAGCGTTTCTTGTCGGGTTTGGCGTGCCTGCGCTCACCACGCGATTCCTTGATGGTCTTCATAACTTCCGTGCTGATCTGGCTGCTCGAGACAGGCAAGTATTGGTTTGTGATGCGCGCCTTCTCTTTCCAGGTCAGTTTCTTCACGCTGATGCTGATCAACGGTATTGTCAACCTGGCGACAACCATCCCCTCCGCTCCCGGATACATCGGGACCTTTGACGCCCCGGGGATCGCCGTATTATCAGCTTATGGCATCGATAAGGCGATCGCTGCCGGGTACATTTTGGTGCTGCATGTCGCCCTATGGGTGCCGATCACTGCCCTGGGAGCTTATTACATGGCCCGCGAGGGTATCCGCTGGCGGGAAGGGATGGAAAACCTTGACGAAGATAGACCAAGGACGAAAGACCCAGGCAGGGAGGTCAAGGTAAGGTGAGGATTGCCATAATCGGCGCCGGGATCGGGGGTCTGGCTGCAGCCTATGACCTGGCGCGCGCCGGTCACCAGGTGACGGTATACGAATCTAGCCCCACCGTGGGCGGGTTGGCGGGCGGCTTCCAAGAGCAGCACTGGGAATGGTCGCTTGAAAAGTATTACCATCACTGGTTCGCCACCGACCGCCATATCTTAGGCCTGATTCGTGAATTAGGATGGGAGGATCGGGTGCTCTTCCCGCGCCCCTACACAGTGATGTATCACAACGGGAAGTTCTACCCCTTTGATTCGATCTTGAAGATGGCCTTGTTCCCGGGGCTAGGTTGGGGGATTGACAAAATCCGCTTTGGGTTGGTGGGGCTGTACTTGCGCCTGACGAATAATTGGGGACCATTAGAAAAAACGACAGTGGATGCCTGGATGCGCAAATGGGCCGGGGAGCGTGTTTATGACAAGATGTGGCAACCGCTGATCGTCGGCAAGTTTGGACCGCACCATAAAGAGGTTAACATGGCCTGGCTGTGGGCGCGCTTGAAATCCCGCACAACCCGCCTGGGAACTTTCCTGGGCGGCTTTCAGGCCTTCGCCGACGCTTTCGCCGGGCGCCTGCAAGAAATAGGGGTGGTGATCAACCTCTCGACCTCGGTGCAGCGCATCTCGATCGATGCAGCCGGTGGAATGGCTGTGGAAATCGCCGCGAGTAGGCAGCGTTACGACCAATGCCTGGTGACGACCTCTCCAGCGCTGCTGGCCCGTCTGGCCCCAGAACTTCCCCAGGCTTACCTGGAGGGCTTGCTCAGGCTGAGAAGCATGGGGGCAGTAGTTATGATTCTGGCTTTAAAGCATCGGCTTTCCGAAGAAGGCTATTATTGGTTCAATATCCCCAAGGCGGCTGGTTTCCCCTTCCTGGCGCTGGTCGAGCACACCAATTTCGTCTCCCCGCAACACTTCGGCGGCGACCATCTCATCTATTGTGGAGATTACCTCGATCCAGAGCATGAATACTTCCGCTTGAGCCAGGCAGAACTGCTGGAACGCTTCTTGCCGGTGTTGCCGCGTTTCAATCCAAAGTTCACCCCCGATTGGGTGCGTAAAACCTGGCTCTTTCGCACTGCTTACGCCCAGCCCATCCCGGAGGTAAACCATTCGCGCAACATCCCCGCCCTGCGCACACCCCTCCCAGGCCTATACTTCGCCAGCATGAGCCAGGTCTACCCGTGGGACCGGGGTACAAATTTCGCCGTGGAGATTGGGCGCAGGGCAGCTGGGATGATGATCGAGGAGAGTCATTAAATCCAGTTGCCAGCAAGGGGGAAATCCATTTCCCTAGATTCCGGGCTTCCTCACAATCACTTCATTCGCCGGCGTAGCTTGATCAGCAGGGCAGTTGTCAGCAGGATCGTCTCGGCGCCAGCCGTGATGGCGAAAGCCGTGGGGACAGCGATTATCCCTATTTGTGGAATGAGGGCTGCCATCAGCGCCGCGCGGCCGATCAGCTGCAGCGTGTTGGTCACAAGTGGAGTACGCGTATCGCGCAGGGCGATCAGGCCGCGCGTAACCAATTCTGTAGCCACATATGCAGGCAAACCAAGGGCATACACAGTCAGAACAGAATTGGTCAGGTCCCCGGCGACAGCGTCGAACTTGCCGCGCTCGAACAGGATCTCGATGACCGGCCGGCCGAGCAGGATCAGACCCAATAAGGCAGGGACGGCTAAGCCAATAGCGGCTGCCAGTGATCGAAGCAATGAACGTCGCATCTGCCCGTACTCCTCAGCTGCCGCGTGTCCCGCCAGGCGTGGGAAGGCCGCCTGCCCGATCGCCTGGCCTAACAGGGCGATGGGCAATCCCACCAGTAGCCAGGCGTTATACAACGCCGGTAGCCCTGATAGCTCGGCCGCCTTGGAGGCGAAGGCCGTGTCGACGATGAAGCCGGCGTAATTGATGCTTACCGACAGGCCGTTGGGGATGAGCAAGCGGACGATCTCGCGCAATCGTTCGTTGAACAAGTCCCAGACCGGGTAAACCCTGGCGCCTTGCCCGGTCAAGCCAGGGAGCAGGATCAACACCTGCAATAATGCACCAGCGACGACGCCCAAGGTAGGGCCAAAGATGCCTACTTCAGGGAAAAAACGGGCTGCCTGGATACCCCCGATCAAGGCGAGGTTATGTCCCAATACGGATAGAGCAGTGGGGACGAACTGGTTGCGCCCATTGAGCACCGCAGTCGCCACACTGCCCACCGCCAGGATCAACGGTTGGATCAGCATGATCTGGGTCAGTCGGATGGTCAGGCTGCCGGTTTCGGCGTCAAATCCGGGGGCGAGCAATTTGGTGACGAAGGCAGGCGCGAAGATCTCACCCAGGAATACTATCAGCGTAAAGACAGCCAGCAAGGTAGTCAGCACCAGATTGGTCAGGCGCCAGCCCGCTTCCTTTCCCTCAGAGCGGCTGGTGCTCAACAGAACCGGGATCATCGCGCTGGAGAGCGCGCCACCAGCGATCAAGCTGAACAGTGTATCCGGCAGGCGGAACGCGGCGTAATAAGCATTGGCCTCCATACCGGTGCCAAATTGGGCATTGAACAGCACTTGCCGCAATGCTCCCAGCAAGGCAGAGGTGAAGAACGAGGCCATCAAAACGAAGCTGGCTTCGGGGATGCTCAGCTCGCGCGAGTACAATCCAGCCAGCTGGATGCGCGGCAACCGGGGGACCACGACTTGCCAACGCGGGGCAGCAGCCGGTGTGGCGCGCAGCGGTTCGAGCACCTCCGTAGCCTGCACGCTGCCCATCCAGGCGCTTTCAGCCATGGCCGCGTACCCACCCAGTCTTAGGAGTGTTTCTTCGCTTGCTCCGGTGGTTTGACCCAGGGTAGGTGCAATGGCTGCCATCTAATCCTCCAGGAAAAATTTATTGAGAGGCAAGGGCGTTTTTTAGAGATGAGTACGAGATGGCCAGCTCTTCCTCCACCTGAGCCAGCAATGGGCTGTTCGCGTCCTTGTCTGAATTAACCCAGCGGTCCGAATAAAGCATGCCTTGGGCGCGGTGGAAAGCAGCTGGCTGTAATCGCTCAGTTGGAAGGTTGTAAACCTCCTCGTACAATCTCAACAAGGCGTCCACCAATTCCTGGTTATCTTCCTGGGCGAACAGCTTGCGGTGGATTACCCACCAGTTTACTTCCCAATGCGCTGTCCGATCGATATTAAAGTCAGCATGGTGGATCTTTTTGACGAAAGCGTAAAAGCGCTGGACGTATGCCTCAGCAGTAGGAATATCGTTGTCTGGAAACGGTGCGGCGGCGATCTCAGCCCGGGCGATTAGGTAAGCCCCGTAAACCGCCTGAAAAAAAGATAAATGGAAAAATTCTTTGACCATGCTTACGGATACGAGTAGCAGCTTCAGCCAATCCTTCTGATAATATGCCACGTAGTTTTCTTTTTCGAAATGGGCTACCAGGCGCGGATCGAATCGGCCGAGTGAGTCCCTGGCATTCATGACCGGGTCTGGATTTCCTTCAAAGTGAAATAGCCTACCAATTGCCACCTCCCCCACCACCATTTCAGGTGCGCCTTCCCCATGTACAGTCCTTCTGCTACCTGTACCAGTTCGTCCAGCACGCGGCGAATGGTCCACAGGGGGTTTACTTTCAGGTCGTAATCGATCTTGAGCACCTGCCGGTCTGGGTCACTTAATCCTGGGGCGACGTAAGTTTGGAAGGTGAAGGCGCGATAGGTTTCG
>DATDRM010000286.1:0-13871 GCA_035291705.1 Anaerolineales bacterium | reverse complement strand
GATATTAAAAGTAAACCGGGTATGGGATATGGCTGTGGTCGGTGCGGGTGATATTGGCTCGGCGGTAGCCCGCTACCAGGGCTTCGCCAACCGTGGCTTTAATGTCATCATGATCTTCGACAATGACCCCGAAAAGATCGGCATGTCGGTCGGCCCCTTCATCATCCAGGACAGCGCTACGCTAGAGACCGCCATCCAGCAGACAGGCATTCAGGTCGCCATGATCTCCGTCCCCAGCTCTGAAGCGCAAACCGTCGCTGACCGTCTGGTCAAGGCCGGTATCAAGGCCATCCTCAATTACGCCCCGATCAGCCTCAATGTCCCTGAAGGCGTTTACGTCCAGTACATTGACCCCGTCATCCACCTGCAACGGATGACCTATTATCTTTAATTATTAAACCGGCGGCAGATTCCGCTTGATCTTAGGATACACGTTCGCATCCACCCCCTGCGCGGCCCCCTCGGCAACGCAGGTCAGGGGGTTGTCCACCAGATAGGCTGGCACCCCTAGTTCCTTCGTCATCAGCTTATCGATCCCACGCAGCAAAGCTCCACCGCCGCATAATGCAACCCCGCGATCAATAATATCGGACACCAGCTCTGGGGGTGTCTTTTCTAGCACCCGGCGCGCAGTTTCGACAAAATCCCGCAGTGGTTCCTTCAACGCCTCCAGCACATCGTCGCTGGTTAGCGCCAACGGGCGCGGTAGGCCAGTCACCTGGTCCTGGGCCTGAATCTCTATACCCTGTTCCTCCTCCTGCCGGACAGCCGCCCCGAGCTTGATCTTCACCTGCTCGGCAGTCGAATGTCCAATGATCAGACCATATTTCTTACGTACAAAAGCCGCAATAGATCCGTCTAGCTCGTCCCCCCCGGCTCGTATAGTTTCCGCTGCCACGACCCCATACATCGCAAGCACCGCAGCCTGGGTCGTCCCGCCGCCCAGGCATAACACCATGTTGCCGGAGGGTGTGCCAATCGGCAAATCCATCCCCAGGGCTGCTGCCAGCGGCTGCTGGATCAGGTAAGCCTCCCGTGTTCCAGCCTGTAGAGTGGCCTCATGTACCGCCCGGCTTTCCACGCTGGTCACCCCGATCGGCACAGTGATCATCACCCGCGGCCGGAAGAAACGCCCCGACCCGCTCACCTTGCGAATCAAGTACTCCAGCAACTTTTCCGTGATCTCGTAATCGGCGATCACCCCATTCTGCATCGGTCGGGAGACTTCGATCGTCTCGGGTACGCGGCCGAGCATCTCCTGCGCCTCCTGACCAACCGCCACGATCTTCTGTTCGTCGACTGCGATCGCTACAACGGTCGGCTCCTCAAGCACCAGGCGGTCACCGATCGCGATGCGGGTATAGCGCGTACCCAGGTCGATGCCAAGATCCTTTGAAAACCAGGCCATATCCTACTCGGTTTCTCCAGAGCTGCCGGTCATGTGGCTACTTTGGCGGCGGAAACGTCGCACAGCTTCGAGGCGCAGGTTGGAGCGCCGTAATGCGGATTCCATCTTCATGAACGCATCGTCGTCCGTAGGAGGCGCTTGTTTCAACATCTCCTCCGCCCGTCTCCGGGCAGCCTCAGCCCGCGCTACATCGATCTCTGCGATATTCTCAGCACTGTCAGCTAACACCGTCACCAGGTTGGGTTGTACCTCAATTATTCCCCCGGCCACCGTGAAGAACTCCTCCCGGCCTTCCGAACGCACCTTCAGGATGCCAAATTTCAACGTCGACAACAAGGGAGCATGGTTGGGCAGAATCCCCATTTCTCCCATTTCTCCGGGAACGATGATTATATCCGCGTCCCCCTCCCAAACCCGGCGGTCTTGCGACACGATCTCACATCGAATAGGCATATTTCACCTTAGCTCGCAAACCACAATTCACAACTCGCATTCATCCTTCCGCCTTCATCATTTATGATTCCAGCCTCTCTGCCTTCTCCATCGCCTCGTCGATCGCACCCACCATCATGAAAGCTTGCTCAGGCAGGTCGTCGTGCTTTCCATCCAGGATTTCACGGAACCCGCGCACCGTCTCTTTCAGTGAGACGTATCGCCCGTCCAAACCGGTGAACTGCTGGGCAACAAACATCGGTTGAGAGAAGAAGCGCTCGATCTTACGTGCCCTTGATACGATCAATTTATCGTCTTCGCTTAACTCATCCACACCCAGGATGGCGATGATATCCTGAAGATCTTTGTAGCGTTGCAGTATGCGTTGTACTTCGCGGGCAGTGGTGTAATGTTCGTTTCCGACAATCAATGGGTCCAGGATGCGCGAGGTCGATGCCAGGGGATCCACCGCCGGGTAAATACCCTTCTCTACGATCGAGCGCTCGAGGGCGATGGTCGCATCCAGGTGAGTGAAGGTTGCCACCGGGGCAGGGTCGGAATAGTCATCGGCGGGTACGTAAACGGCTTGCATCGAGGTGATCGACCCGTGTCGCGTAGAGGTGATCCGTTCTTGCAGCTCACCCATCTCTGTCGCCAGGGTTGGCTGGTAACCGACCGCCGAAGGCATACGGCCCAACAGCGCCGAAACTTCCGAGCCGGACATGCTGAAGCGAAAGATATTATCGATGAAGAGCAACACATCCCGTCCCTGGTCGCGGAAGTATTCCGCCATAGAAAGCGCCGTCAGGGCTACTCGCAGGCGTACCCCGGGTGGCTCATTCATCTGCCCGTAGACCATCACCGTGTCCTTCATCACACCTGACTCAAGCATCTCGCGGTACAGCTGTGTTCCCTCCCGCGTGCGCTCGCCAACCCCAGCGAATACCGAGTTGCCCTGGTGCACCGTTGCGATCGAACGAATCAATTCCATGATGATGATCGTCTTGCCCACCCCAGCGCCACCGAAAATGCCGGTCTTCCCGCCTTTGGTGAATGGCGCGATCAGGTCGATTACTTTCAGGCCAGTCTCGAACACCTCGACCCGCGTCGATTGCTCGGAGAACTCAGGCGCAGGGCGGTGGATCGGGTAATATAGCCTGGCCTCGACCGGGCCTCTCCGATCGACCGGTTTCCCCAATACATTGAACACACGTCCCAGAGTCTCTGGTCCCACCGGAACCTGGATCGGTGCACCAGTGGCAATCGCAGGAACTCCGCGTTGTAGTCCATCCGTGGCATCCATCGCCACGCAGCGCACCCAGTTGTCTCCCAGGTGCTTTTCCACTTCGAGAACGAGTGGTTCTTGTCGATCCCGGGCCACTTCCACTGCATCGTAGATTTGTGGGAGATTATCGACTGGGAACTCCAAGTCGACCACACCACCCAGTATTTGTACAACCCTACCCGTCGCGGTCCTCTTGCTTACAACCATTCATTCCTCCTCACATTAAAATCACAAGCGCGGTGATCAGCGTAAAATTAACGTTTCGACAGTGCCTCAGCCCCGCCAGCGATGTCCAGCATCTCACCAGTGATACTCTGTTGCCGCGCCTTGTTGTACTCCAGCTGCAAACCCTCAGCCAGTTCGGTTGCGCTATCTGTGGCGTTCTTCATCGCCACCATGCGCGCCGCGTGTTCGCTGGCCAGCGACTCCAGGATTGCATGATATACCTGCAAAGATGTGAAGCGCGGCACGATCTCGTCCAGAATCTCAGCCTGTCCCGGTTCGTAGATATAAGACGCAGCTGGCCCTGATTTCGGCTCAGTAAAACTTTCTATGCGAGCCCCTTCTTTCGTGAGTTCCAAAGGAAGTAATTTTTGCAACCTAGGCACTTGCTTGACCATTGTGATGAAGTCGGTGAAAACCAGATAAACTTGATCGCTATATCCGTTCAGGAATTCCTCCACCACAATTTTCCCGATCGCCGAAACGTCGCCGAAGCTCGGCACGGCTGGCAGGTTACTGAACTCAGCAATGATCTCCTTGCGGCGGCGGGCCAGCAAGTCTCGCCCTTTACGCCCTACAGTGATGAAACGCACTGGTACAGCGTAATTATTAAAATGTTCCAAGGTGAAACGTACGACATTGGTTGTATACGCTCCTGCCAGGCCACGGTCCCCCGTGACCAGCACAACCAACACACTCTTGACCTCGGACCTGCGGGTCAAAAGGGGATGCAGGCTTTCTCGGCCTGGCTGCCCGGCGATGTGTGTCAGCACTTGCCAGGCCTTAGTAGCGTACGGTCGAGTATTTAGCACCGCCTGCATTGCTTTGCGTACTTTGCTGGCACTCACCGCCTGCAAGGCCCGCGTCACCTGGGCTATATTCTTAACGCTCTTGATCCGCAGCCGAACTTCTCTAGCAGTTGTCATAACCAGGTCGCATTAAACGTCTCAATCGCCTGCCGTAAGGTAACCATCATCTCATCGGTCAGGCGTTTCTTCTCAGCGATATCCTTGCCGATCTCTGGGTGCGAAGTCCCCATATAGCGCACCAGATCAGCCTCCCAGGCCTTCATCCGATCCAGGGGGATCTGATCGGCGTAACCATTGGTGCCGGCGAAAAGCACGATCACCTGGTTATCCAGCGACATCGGTGCATATTGCGATTGTTTTAAGATTTCCTGCAGGTGTTGGCCACGATTTAGCTGCGCCTGCGTCGCCTTATCCAGATCCGAGCCGAACTGGGCGAAGGCGGCCAGCTCGCGGAAGGCAGCCATATCCAAGCGCAGGCGCCCAGCCACCTGGCGCATCGCTCGCACCTGTGCATCACCGCCCACCCGTGATACCGACAATCCAACGTTGATCGCCGGGCGGATGCCGGCGTAGAACAGGTTTCCTTCCAGGTAGATCTGCCCATCGGTGATCGAGATCACATTAGTTGGGATGTACGCCGATACATCACCCAACAGAGTTTCAATGATCGGCAGCGCCGTCAAAGACCCTCCTGAGCCTTTGACCTTAACCATCTTGAACCCATCCGGATTCTCCATCGCTTTTTGAGCAATTTCGGCGGCGTGGCGTGCCACAGGGCCGTCGTATACCTTGCCGTTCACCCCATCAGTCTCGCTGGCCTGATCGCCTTCAAAATCATTCGCCACAACAACATACCGATCAGCCAGGCGAGCCGCACGCTCCAACAAGCGTGAGTGTAGGTAGAACACATCGCCAGGATATGCTTCCCGGCCCGGAGGGCGGCGCAGTAACAAGGACACCTGGCGGTAGGCCCAAGCATGCTTGGATAGGTCGTCATAGATCACCAGGGCATCGCGGCCGCTCTCCATGAACTCCTCACCAATGGCGCAACCTGCGTAGGGGGCGATATATTGTAGCGCAGCTGGTTCGTCCGCCGCAGCCACTACCACCGTGGTGTAGTCCATTGCTCCAGAGCGGGCCAATACGTCGACCGTGCGGGCAATACCAGCTTTTTTCTGCCCAACCGCCACATAAATGCATAACAGGTCCTTGCCCTTCTGGTTGATGATCGTATCGATGGCGATAGCGGTTTTTCCGGTCTGGCGGTCACCGATGATCAGCTCGCGCTGGCCGCGCCCGATCGGGGTCATGGTGTCGATCGCCTTCAAGCCGGTCTGCACTGGCGTATCCACATCTTTGCGTCCCACCACACCGGGAGCGATGCGCTCGATCGGGCGAAAACGGTCGGATTTAATCGCTCCCTTGCCATCCACCGGCTGCCCCAGGGCGTTAACCACCCGCCCAACCAGGCTGTCACCGACAGGCACCGAGGCGATCCTACCCGTAGAGTGCACTGACATTCCCTCATCGATCCCAGAGTAGTCACCCATGATGATCACACCCACCGCTTCCTTCTCCAGGTTGAAAGCAATGCCCATCACCCCGTTGGCGAACTGTACAAGCTCCTGGGCGCGCACCGCTGCCAGGCCGTTCACTCGGGCGATCCCGTCGCCAGCCTCGATCACGGACCCAACATCGCTCATCCCCACCTGAGGTTCGAATGCTTCGATCTGTTTTTGCAGGTCAGCAGTTATCTGCTTGATTAAATCACTCATCATATCTCCTAGAGAACGTTAGAACGTTGCAACGTTTAAACGTTTAAAGGTTTATTTTTATCAGCATATTCCGCCTTCATCAGCGTCTTATTTTGAAGGTATAAATCTTACGCTGTTAGCCCAGCGACTGTCTCAGCATCCAGGCGCTTGATCAGTTCCACTAACAGCTTCACGGCGTTGTCGTAATCCTCGCGGTGGATGATCGAGCTGTGCGAGTGAATATGCCGCGCCGCCACGCCGATCACCACCGTTGGCACGCCAGTACTATGCAGGTGGATCGCTGCCCCGTCTGTAGCTCCTCCTTCGACGTACGAAGCTTGCACCGGTACCTCAATCGCTGTGGCAGTCTCCATCACCAGATCGCGCAGTTTCAGATTCGGGATCATCCGGGCGTCATAGATCAACACAGTCGGCCCTTTGCCCAGCTTAACCGAGGATTCCTCCGGCTTGATCCCGGGGACATCACCCGCGATATCAGACTCGAGCACAATCGCCACATCCGGATCGACCGCCCGCACACTGGTCGTCGCTCCGCGCACGCCAACCTCTTCCATCACCGTCGCCACGCCAAACACAGTGTTGGCATGCGCCTCGCCTTTCAAGGCTTGCAACGCTGAGATCATCACCGCTGTGCCGACACGGTCGTCGAACGCCTTGGAGAGATAGGTCTTGCCATTCGCCAGCTGCACGAAATCCGCCCGCGGGATGATCGCATCTCCTGGACGCACTCCCGTCGCCTCTACTTCCTCCTGGCTGGAGGCACCAATGTCGATATACATATCCTGCTTCTTGACGACTTTATCGCGCTGGTCGGCAGGCATTAAATGCGGCGGCTTGGCTCCGATCACTCCCACCACATCCCCTTTACCCGTCTTGATCACCACCCTTTGCCCGAGCAACACCTGGTCGAACCACCCCCCGAGCGGGATGAAGTGGATAAAGCCTTCCTTGGTAATATGTTTGACCATGAACCCGATTTCGTCCATGTGTCCGGCCAGCATCAGCCGGGGAGTGTGGATACTTCCTTTGACCTGGCAGATCACACTGCCGATCTTGTCCTGAGAGAGTTCGCCGAGTGATTCCAGGTATTTACGCACCACGGCCCGGATCGGGGCTTCATATCCGGGCACGCCATGGGCTTCTGTGAGTTCTTTAAGCAACGTCAGAGTCGAGTCTTCCATCCTTTTACTCTAGCGACCTTTCAACTGGGGAATAAAGTGCCAAGTAATAACTTAGCCGAATGTAGGACAAAATGGCGTTTTGTCCTACATCTGAACAGTCAAATGATACCTGAAAGCGTCTATATTGTCCAGTTGTTCACAATTCGTGCCCGCCCCTTCATCCCTCATCCTTTCCTTCCACCTGCTCAGGCCAGTGTGCTTTGGCATCCTTCCCCAGCTCACGCGAGCGCTCGTAGGCCGCCCACACGGCTCGCGAGATGGCAGTGCGGAAACCGGCCTTCTCCAGGTAGTACAGGGCGGCGGCTGAAGTGCCGCCCGGTGAAGTGACCTGGTTGCGCAGGTATGCCAGATGCGCCGAGCCCCCTGACTTGGTGTAGAAGTCCACCGAACCACGCACAGTCTGCGCCACAAGTTGCTCCGCCACCCGGCGCGGGAAACCCAGGTGAACCCCCGCATCAACCATAGCCTCCATGAAAAGAAAGACATATGCCGGGCCGGTTCCGGAGAGGGCGGTGGCCATATTCAAATAATACTCCTCTTCCATAAAAATTTCCTGTCCAAAGGCGCTCAGGATCTGGCGCGCCATCTCCCGCTGCTCGTTGGTGACTGCCGGTGACGCCGTCCAGACTGTGATCCCTTCCCCAATTTGCGCCGGAACGTTGGGCATCGAGCGTACGATGGCATCATGCTCCAGGATGCCGGCGATCTTGGCGATCGAGGCCCCGGCGACAATCGATAACACCAGCGCCTGAGGCTGGATCGCCCCGCGCAAGTTTGACAGGACAGTATCCAGGCGTTGTGGCTTTACGGAAAGCACAACCACGTCCGCCATCCGGGCGGCGGCAAGGTTGTCGGTAACCGTCTCGATGCTATAGCGGGTGTGTAGCTCCTCCCCGCGCTCGGCACGGGGTCCAGACGCAATCAACGCCCCTGGATTTATCACCTTCTGGCGGATCAACCCGGCGATCATCGCCTCCGCCATTGCTCCTGGGCCAATGAAGGCAATTTTTCTATTATTAAACAAGTCCTACCTCCTCATTCACGATTCACGCTTCATTTCACGTAAAATACTGCAGCGCCAGCCTCAGGCGCGTCTCCACCTCTTGAGCTGCCTCACGCGGGATCGATTGCAGCGCTGCTTGCGCCTCCACCACACTGTAGCCCAGGGCGATCAGCGCGCTCAAAACCTCGTTGTCCACTTCGCTCATCGCCGCCATCGGAGCAAGGCCTTCTGCCGATGTGATACGGTCTTGCAGGCTCAACAGGATCTTCTGGGCGGTCTTTTTCCCCACCCCTGGCACCCGGCTGAGCACATCCGCCTGCTCGTTGAACACTGCCCGCCGGATAGCGTCGGGGTTCAGCGTTGAAAGCACAGATAACGCCAGCCGCGGGCCGACTCCGTTGACGGAGAGCAGCAGGTTGAAGAACTCGCGGCCCTCGGCGGTGTCGAAGCCATATAACGCCAAAAGATCCTGGCGCACTACCAGTTGGGTGAACAAGAAAACCGCCTCCCCGATGCGCGCCTGGTCGGAGATTTGTACTGGAACATTTACCAGCAGTCCGACGCCTCCGACCTCGACCACCAGACTGCCAGACTCCACCTGGACGACCTTTCCGCTGATTGTTGCGATCATCTCACGCCCTCCCACCATTTCAAGACCCGCAAAGCTCGTAAGGTATTCCACCGGCTGGGTTCGCCGGCCTTTTCGAGTTCGAAGAAAATCCTTCCTGACATCCCTTGTGCCATCACCCAGCGTCCATCTGGCTTACGCTTATTCCTCAGCAGCTCGATCGCCTCGGTAAAGCGTTCATCTCTATACATCTTAACCCTCGCGCCTCCCCTCTCTCCCCCTATCCCCTCTTCTCTATCCCCTGCTCCCAGGTCACCTACCCCCTGGAAATAATCCAGCGCCCTTAACACATCATACCTCCAGCGCGGCGGGAAGGGGAATCGTAACATGCGCGCGTCAAACACATCTCCAGTCCGGTGTGAGCGAAACAAACGGTGTGCCAATAAGAATTCATGACCCCTCGCCTGACTTGCGTTTACCTGCCCTAGCCTCCCTTTCACCCTATTCCTGACCGTGTTTTCCTGCCATTCTAAGTACCTGCAATACTCAGCCAATCCCTCGAGAACTGAAATTGTCGTATGGAAGGAGCTGTGCGTCGCTCCTTTGTAAGAATCGCAATTCCAACCGCCATCCATCATCTGCTGCCCAAGCAAATGCTCCACAATCCGATCGAGCCGCTGATCGGCATAATGGAACCAGGCCAGGATGGATAAGACCATTCCCGTAACACAAGTTTCGCTATTCTTCCAGGCTTTCGAAAAAAAGTTGATCCCACCATCCCTATAAAATCCACGATCGATCATTAATTGGCAGGCCTTGAGCGCCTGCGGATGCTCGGGTGCCAGACCGATCTGGCGTAAGGTGAGCATCGTGTAATGGGTGGAGATCCATTTAGGGCCATACATTCCTCCACCCCACATCCCCGATGGCTCCTGCAAAGCCAGCAAGCGTGCCCCCCAGCCTTGCTCGGCGACTCGCTGGCGCTCCTGATCGATCGTCTTCTCGTCGACGCCAACCAGGTCACGTAAAGTCTGCCAGCGGATGGCTGGATCGCCTTCTAACAGCCACTCCAG
Organism: Anaerolineales bacterium; assembly: GCA_035291705.1. Taxonomy (GTDB): domain Bacteria; phylum Chloroflexota; class Anaerolineae; order Anaerolineales; family UBA4823; genus DATDRM01. Next base: position 4,115 of record DATDRM010000286.1, on the reverse strand, counting down.
CGTCTGCGGGTCCACCGACCCACCTGTATTATTAAGATCATTTATGGCTATGCGCAATTCTCCTGATCCTTTTCTTTAATAGCCAGATATATTTCATGAGCCGGGTAAAAAGATTCCAAAGGAAAAATCAGCAAAATCCGTGTAATTCGTGTAATCCATGTCCTAATTAAAAAAGGGAACCACGAACATAAAATCGCAGATCAACCGCCTAAAGCCCGCAGCCGATCGCTGTGCACGTGGCAGATGGCGATCGCCAAAGCGTCCGCCGCATCGTCCGGATATGGCACCTCCGCCAGCCCCAACAGCGCCCGCACCATCTGCTGTACCTGATTCTTATCTGCTTTACCGTATCCCGCTACCGCCTGCTTGACTTCCAGTGGGGTATATTCCCCCAGCGGCACTTTCGTCTCGGCCAGCGCCAGCAACACCACCCCGCGCGCCTGTCCAACCGCCAGCGCAGTGCGCACATTCCGGGCAAAAAACAACTTCTCCACCGCGCCGCTGTCAGGCCGATGGAGAAGCAAGAGTTCTTTTAAGCGGCGATATAGTTCCAACAGGCGCAGGTTCAACGGTTGATCCGAGGGCGTCACAATCGCTCCATAATCCACGAGCGCCAAGCTGCCGTCCTCACCCTCCCGCACCAGGCCGTAGCCCGTGATCGCCGTCCCCGGGTCAATGCCGATCACCAACATGTCAATGCAAGGAGCGTGTCGCGGCCTGATTGAAGCCGTGCGATCCCCCCCCAGGGTGCAATAAGGTTGCTTCCGAGGCCACGATCTCGCCGTCTTCTCTAATTAGCTTCCAGCTGGGCGAGGGCCTCATCACTGACGTGCAGGTTGGAGTAAACATTCTGGATGTCGTCCAGCTCCTCCAGGGCTTCGATCACCCGCATCACCTGCAATGTGTCTTCCGGGCCGAGATCGATCTCGTTAGTTGGGACCATGCGCAGCTCCGCCTCTTCCGGTTCGATCTCGGCCGCTTCTAACCGGTCGCTGATCTCCTTGAAATAATCCACCGCGCCGATGATCTCGGCATAGCCGTCTTCAAAGGTCACATCGTCTGCACCGGCCTCGACTGCCAGTTCGAAAACCTTGTCAGGATCTTGCCCTTCGAGCGGGAAATAGAAATAACCCACGCGGTTGAACTGCCAGCTGACTGAGCCCGCCTCGCCCATGCTGCCGCCAAAACGGGTTAGAATGTGGCGGATCTCAGCCACAGCCCGGTTGCGGTTATCCGTGACGCATTCGATCAACAGGGCGATGCCATGCGGGGCATATCCCTCGTACATGGCTTCTTCTAATCCGCCGCCCTCTTTTCCCTCGCCAGTGCCGCGCTGGATGGCGCGTTCGATATTATCTTTCGGCATATTGTTGGCCCGCGCTTTGTCGATCGCCAGCCTCAGGCGGAAGTTTCCGATCGGGTCACCCCCTCCATGGCGAGCTGCTAAGGCAATTTCCCTTGCAAAGCGGGTAAAAAGCTGGCCGCGCTTAGCGTCCGCGGCGCCTTTCTTGCGTTTGATGGTGGACCATTTCGAATGTCCAGACATAGTTACTCTCCTAAATAATCACTCCTTAAGACCCTCAGAGTGCCAATCAATGTGGTCAAAAATTATACCATTCATCCCTCCCCGCGGATGAAGGCCTCCGTCATCTCGCGCGCCGTGTCGTCCTTGAATTGTTTTGGGGGAGTCTTCATAAAATAAGAAGACGGTCCGATCAGCGGACCAGACAGGCCGCGGTCCAGGCCGAGCTTGGCGCAACGCACCGCGTCGATGATCACCCCCGCTGAGTTGGGTGAATCCCACACTTCCAGCTTGGCCTCCAGGTTGAGCGGGACATCCCCGAAGGTCGTGCCTTCCATGCGTACATAACACCATTTGCGGTCACTCAGCCACGGCACATAATCGCTCGGGCCGACATGTACATTATCCACTTCCATCGGGTATGGTAGCATGCTGGTTACTGCTCCGGTCTTGGAGATTTTCTTCGATTCGAGCCTCTCTCGCTCCAGCATATTTAGGAAATCGGAATTGCCGCCAAAGTTCAGCTGGTACGTGCGGTCCAGGCGGACGCCGCGGTCGACGAACAGGCTGGTCAGCACGCGGTGCATGATCGTGGCCCCCAGCTGGCTCTTGATATCGTCGCCGATCACCGGCATCCCCCGTTCGCGGAAGCGCCGCGACCAATATTCCGAACTGGCGATGAACACCGGAATGGCATTGACGAAGCCGCAGCCAGCCTCCAACACCTGTTCGACGTACCATTTAGTGGCCATCTCCGATCCGACTGGCAGGAAGTTCACGACTACGTCCGTCCGGGTCTCTTTCAGGATACCAACGATGTCGGCGGTTGGCCCAGGCGCTTTCTTAACGATCTCCGACAGGTACTTGCCCAGCCCATCATGCGTCATGCCGCGCGACACGGGAATACCCATTTGAGCCACTTCAGCAAACTTGATCGTATTGTTTGGATAAGCGAAAATCGCCTCCGACAGGTCTTTGCACACCTTGGTGTCCACCACGTCGAAGGCGGCGGTGAACTCGATGTCGCGTACGTGATAGCCACCCAGGTTGGTGTGCATCAACCCTGGCACCTGATCGCCCTCCGGGGCATCTTTATAGAACTGCACCCCCTGCACCAGGGCTGAGGCGCAATTGCCCACGCCGATAATGGCTACACGCAATTGATGTTGATCAGACATGATTTTCTCCTGCTAGATATGATTAATTAACCCAAGTAATTCCCTTGAAGGAAACCGCCACCAATTGTCATGCTGAGTGGAGCGAAGCTTCCCTCGAACGTTCGTATCAGTTGACGCTGCAGGGATCCTTCGCACCCCTCCACCCGATCCTTGGCTACTTTCATAACAAGGCTACGGGGTGCTCAGACAGACGGCGACTTGAGTTATTTATTATTATACCGGTTTGTCCCCCTGATTAAAGACAATCGTTTTGATTGATCCGTGATTCCCCTTGAAAAAACCCAAAAAATTACCGCCAAGACACAAAGAGCGCGAAGGTGTTAATAAAAAGTCCAAAATTGAATTGGCGAGTTTTAATCACAACTTTATTGATCTTAGCGTCTTCGCGCCGTGGCGGTTCAAATCAACCTTTTTTCAAGGACGTCATCCGTGTCCAATAATACCCAAGCAGGCTGTTTTCTTGCCAAGGGGCAGCAGGTAGGTTATAATCTTTCCCGTGCGGGGCGTAGCTCAGCCCGGCTAGAGCGCACGGTTCGGGTCCGTGAGGCCCCGGGTTCAAATCCCGGCGCCCCGACTGCATATAAGGTGCTAAGGTGCGACGCAGTTGTGAACTGCGTCGCACCTATGTTTTTATCTATTAAATTGCCCTTTGGCGGGCATTCTACGATGGAGATGGTGAAGACGTACCTGGCGCTGGCACAGGCGGATCTTGAGAAGAATCATAAACTGGCTTCGCCGGTGGATAATTGGAGGTTGTGAAGTGCAGCTTTGAGGTTTACTCTTGTGGTTGGGTGGCTGAGCGAAGAAGCTCCAAGGCCTCCGGTAACCCAGAAAGATCAGGATAACGCTGGTTTAATTTCTCAAACTCTGGGATCATTTCATCGATGTCTGACGGATGGGGATGAGCAGCCAGCCGGGCGCGGATGGACTGCATTGCGTCATCAATACGACCTAAACATAGGAGAGGTAGCGCCGAGCTAAAGTTGAACTCAGTCGGATCATCGGGTTTAAGAGATGCAGCACGCTGATAGCAATCAACAGAAAGTGAGTACTGTCCTCGGGCAAAGTGGAGCTGGCCCCAACGAGCATGCGTGTAAGGATGATTGGGAGCAAGACGATCGGAAGCCTGGCAATCCGTCTCGGCTTCGTCCAGTCTGCCCAGGCGGATCAATGAATCCGCACGGTTTCGGTGGATCATAGCATTGTCTGGGTCGAGAACCAATACCTGTGAATAATAATTCTCTGCCTGAGAATGATCTTTGAGGTTACTCAACGCATTTCCGATACTATTTAAGCTATAAATTTCTAATCGCCGGTCGCCGATCTCCCGAGCGATGGCAAGCACCTGCTCGTAGAACTCGATCGCCCGGAGTGGTTCCCCAAGCTCAGCATAGCGGTCTCCCAGGTTGTTCAGG
>DATDRM010000285.1:0-3975 GCA_035291705.1 Anaerolineales bacterium | reverse complement strand
TGCGGAACGCGGGTTTGTAATGTTGTCTGAGCTAGATGGAAAGCTCGTCTTCCGGGCTGCGCGGGGTATCGATCAACAGACAATCGAAGAACCGGGGTTTCAGGTCTCACGCGGCGTTGTTGAGAGAGTCGCTAGCAAAGGTCAGCCGATGTTAACCAGCGACGCACAAATCGACGAAAGAATAAGCATGCGTACCAGCGTGATGAGCCTGGGGCTTCGTTCGGTCCTGTGTGTCCCTTTGAAAGTAAAGGAGAATACTATTGGCGTAATCTATGTGGATAACCGGTTAAAGGCCGGAATTTTCACCCAGGCTGACCTGGATCTGATGAACGCGATTGCAGCGAACGCAGCGATCGCGATCGAGAATGCCCGGCTGTATCAAGTTGCGGTTGAAAAAGGACGCATGGAGCGTGAGCTCCAGGTAGCCCACAAGGTGCAGGCCAGCTTGCTGCCCTCCAGTGTCCCTCAATTCCCAGGATGGGAATTCGCTGCTCGCTGGCAACCGGCGCGGGAAGTTGCCGGTGATTATTATGATTTCATCAAGGGTCCCGGAGAGGGGCTTGGATTGATCATTGCCGATGTAACCGATAAGGGCATGCCGGCGGCCCTCTTTATGGCTTTTACGCGCAGCATTGTGCGTGCCAGCCTTGACCGCGCTCAGAAACCCGAGGAAGCCCTCATGCGCGCCAACCAGCTGATCTGCAGCGAATCTTCTTACGGATTCTTTGTCACCCTGGTTTATGCCTTGATCGGTCCGAACTCTGGGGAAGTTAGCTATGTAAACGCCGGGCACAATCCACCTTTGAAATATAATTCTCGTCGGCTTCAACTCGAGACACTGGTACGCACAGGGATTCCATTGGGTATTGAGCCGGATTGGACATTCGAACAGGCTAATGTGAGCCTGGATCAAGGGGATTTCATTCTATTCTACACCGATGGGTTGGTTGATGCTGTCGATGCCGAAGGCGATCGCTTTGGTATGGAACGATTGGAGCAGTTGCTTCTGGATAATGGAAGCTCCCCACCGGTAGAGATCATCGCAGCCATTGAAGAAGCCTTGAAATCCTTTGTTGGCGACACGATCCAATACGATGATATCACAATCTTAGTCTCTAAGCGGCAGTGAAGTTGTCTTCCTGGAAAAGATATGATTGGAGTGCCTTTCCAAAATCGCTATCGCATGGAGGCCGAGATTGGCCGGGGAGGGATGGGGATCGTTTACCGCGCCCAAGACACGCTGCTCGAAAGAGAAGTGGCCGTCAAGGTGCTGAACGATCCTGGCTTGGGAAACGAAGCCCGTGCCCGGCTACTCCGTGAAGCCCAGGCTGCCGCCCGCCTTAACCATCCCAACATCGTCTCCGTCTACGATGCGGGGGAATGGGACGGCTCACCGTTTATTGTCATGGAACTCGTGGAGGGAGTAGCGCTTTCACCAAAGACACCCCGGAACATTCCTGAGATCCTGTCCATTGCAGCGCAGGTGTGCAGCGCCTTGCGGCATGCGCATAACCACGATATTGTCCACCGCGATTTGAAGCCGGAGAACGTGTTAATCACCGCCGACGGCCAGGCCAAGCTCATGGATTTTGGACTGGCACGCTCGGTTGCGGCCTCACGTCTGACGGTAGAAGGCATTATCATTGGGACGGTGTACTATCTTGCCCCGGAGCAAGCCCTGGGTCAGGAGGTAGATGGTCGGGCGGACCTCTATGCCCTGGGTGTGATGCTCTACGAATTGACTACGGGGCGCCTGCCGTTTACGGCGGACGACTCCCTGGCCGTCATTTCCCAGCACCTCAATGCACCGGTCGTACCTCCCAGGGCGTATAACGAGAATATCCCTCCGTCATTGGACGCGCTGATCGTACGATTGATGAGCAAGAGGGCGGAGGACCGCCCGGCGTCCGCGCAGGATGTCTCGTCGATGCTGGAGCATCTCAGTTCTGTGGCAGAGGAAGCTGGGGAAATCCACGAGTTGATATTGCTCGACCGGATCGTGCGCGGCCGGTTGGTGGGTCGTGAGCGTGAACTAAGCGAGGCAAACGCGTACTGGCAGCGGGCGGTAGCGGGCAAGGGGCAGGTGCTATTGATCAGCGGCGAACCGGGCATTGGTAAAACTCGTTTTGTCCGTGAGCTGACAACGCGAGTCGAAATCTCTGGCGGCCGGGCCGTGCGAGGCGAATGCTATGAACAAGGCGGCGCACCTTATGCGCCAGTGGCGCAGATCATCCGCACAGTGCTGGGTGATTCCCACTCGCTCGAACTGCCCGGCGCGGTGATGGCCGACCTGCTCGTCCTGGCGCCAGACTTGCGCCAGGCACACCCCGATTTCCTACCCAACCCGCCCCTTGATCCCGAATCCGAGCAGCAGCGCCTATTCGAGAACGTAGTTGAGTTCTGTAACCAGCTTGCCAGGCGAGCGCCACTGATGATCTTTGTGGACGATGCGCACTGGGCCGACAGCGGCACGTTATCGTTGCTGCGCCATCTCGCCCGCCGCCTACGCAGCCAGGGGGTGATGATTGTAATCACTTACCGAGAAGTCGAGCTTGACGAGGCTCGCCCACTCCACGAGCTCCTGCTGGATCTAAACCGGGAGCGGTTGGCCTCGCGCCTCAAACTCCAACGCCTTAGCAAGGACGAGACCCGTGATCTGCTGACTGCTATGTTCGCGGAAGAGATCACGTCTGATTTCCTGGATGGCATCTACTTCGAAACCGAAGGCAACCCATTCTTTATAGAAGAGGTATGCAAAGCGCTGGTAGAGAATGGGAAGCTTTACTTCTCTGATGGGCGTTGGCATCGGCCGGACATGGAGGAGTTAGAGATCCCACAAAGCGTGCGCCTGGCGATCCAGGCCCGTGTCGGAAAATTGCCAGCAGAGTGCCAGGAAGTGCTCGCCCTGGCAGCCATTCTAGGGCGCGAGTTCGATTTTGATATCCTGGCTATGGCTAACGAACTGGACGAAGACCTGCTCATCGACGCGCTGGAACGTGCAGAGCGGGCTCAACTGATCCAGGAAATGCGCGATAAAGTGACGATAACGTATGCCTTTGTCCACGCCCTGATCCCGGCAACGCTTTATGACGGGGTAAGTATGCCCCGTCGCCGTCGCCTGCACCGCAAGGTCGGCGAGACACTCGCTGCACTGCGCCCAGAAGAGTATGAAGCATTGGCACACCATTTCACCGCCGCTGGCGAGCGGGGAAAGGCAGCTGGTTACCACCACCACGCCGCGAGGCGCGCCGCCTCGCTATTTGCCTTCGACGTGACTATCCGTCACCTCAACCTGGCGCTTAATCTGATCGACGCCGGCGAGCAGGAGGAAACCCGCCTGGCCCTACTGGAAGAACTGTCCGATGCGCACCAATGGCTTGGCGAAGGAAGCGAGGCCATCCCAATCTACCAGGAAGCTCTCGAGAGCTGGCGCGGCCTGGCCGGTGCAGACCAGGCGATCGCGGTCCGTTTGCACCGCAAGATTGGCGAAGCTGTCCTTGCTATAACCTGGTTCGAGGATCGTCAGCGCTTCGCGAGCGATTCCTGGGCAAGCCTTGAGGCTGGATTGGCGCTAACCATAGGCAAGCCGCCCCACCCAGAGACTGTACGACTGCTCTCGACCCTGTCCAGATATGCCTGGTTAGTGCAGTTTCCAGTCGATTGGGATGCTGCCGAACGCTATGCTCGCGTCGCTGTTGACCTGGCCGAACAGTTGGGAGAACCAGTCGAGCTATCCGCTGCGCTCGGCGCGCTCGCCAGTGTCCTGGGTGGTCGCGGCCTGTTTCGCGAGCGAGTCCAAGTCTCGCTCCGTCGCCTGGAGCTCACTCACGACCCTCGTTTCGGCAATCTGCATGAACGTGCCAATATCTTGTTAGAGACCGGCAAAGCCCTGGTACACATTGGCGAATTTAATCAGGCGATCCCTTATTTTATTGAGGCTGAGAGCCTGAGTAGCCAAATCCAGGCCGTTGACCA
>DATDRM010000284.1:0-3313 GCA_035291705.1 Anaerolineales bacterium | reverse complement strand
GCTTGTTGAGCGCTAATCGGTGCATTGGTGAAGGCATACTCGCTCGCCCGGCCCAGGCCGATCAGAGCTGGTAGGAGCCGGGAAACCCCTGAGTCAAGACTTAAACCGATCCCAAGGAAACCGACGACGAATCGAGCTTCTTCGGAGGCAATACGTAGATCACACGCCAGGGCCAACCCCAAACCCGCACCGGCAACTGTGCCATTGATCGCGGCGAGTACAGGTTTTTCCAGGTTACGGATTTGCAGGATGAGGGGGTTAAACGTGCGCAGCAGGTGTTCACGAAAGGATTCGTCGGCTCCAAGGCGAACGTCGTTCAGATCTCTCCCGGTGCTGAAGAATTTACCAGTGCCGGTGAGCATGATACAGCGCACCTGGGCATCCCGCGCCGCCCGCTTGATCGCTGCCTGCAGAGCCGCGATCATACTATCGTTAAAGGCGTTGGCTTTGGGGTGATCCAGAGTTATGGAAAGTACGCTCTCTTTCAAATCAATCCGCACAAATTCTGAAATGGACATCGGGCCTCCACAATAGATTTATAGCGAGTTTAGCATGAAATCAGAGTGATGGAAAGAAAAGGGGTGGAGAAAACAAAAAAACCCCCCCGCATATTCCGAAATAGAAAGAGCGGGAGGGTATGGGTCAATCAGGAAGCTAGGTCAGATTATGCGTCAGTTGCAACAGTTTGGACGGTTTCTGCTGGTACAGAAGCACCGATCGGGCGGAAGACCAGGCCCTTGCCCTCTGGATCCACGTCGACAAGCACTGTGTCGCCAGCGGAGAATTCGCCGCCGAGCAGGCTAACCGAGAGGGGGCTTTCCACATACTTCTGCAAGGCGCGTTGCAAGGGACGGGCACCGAAGTTCGGGTCGTAGCCTTCATTAGCAAGCCAATCGCGGGCAGCAGAGGTCAGCTCCACACTCAGGTCTCGTTCACTCAGACGCTCTTGGACTTCCTTCATTTGCAGGTCAACGATCTGGCGCATCTCGTCCAGGGAAAGGGTAGAGAAGGTGATGATCTCATCGATGCGGTTGAGAAACTCGGGGCGGAAGGTGCTTTTCAGCGCCTTTTCGATCTTTTCATGTGATTGCCGTTCTTCCTCGTCGTCTGAGTGTTGCAAGAAGCCCAGGGTGCCCGACTTGCGCACGAACTCAGTCCCCAGGTTGCTGGTCATGATCAGAACGGTGTTGCGGAAGTCCACGACACGACCCTGCCCATCGGTCAGGCGGCCATCGTCCAGGATCTGCAATAGGGCATTCCACACCTCAGGATGGGCTTTCTCGATCTCGTCGAAAAGGATCACCCGGTAGGGCCGGCGGCGGACTGCTTCGGTCAGCTGTCCGCCTTCTTCATAACCCACGTAGCCGGGGGGAGCACCGAACAGGCGCGAAACGGTGTGCTGTTCGCGATATTCACTCATATCGATGCGCACTAAGGCGTCTGGATCGTCGAACATGAATCCGGCGAGCGCTTTGGCCAGCTCGGTCTTGCCAACACCGGAAGGTCCGATGAAGATGAACGAACCGATCGGACGGCGCGGGTCCTTCAGGCCAGAGCGGGCTCGCCGGATGGCATCGGAGATCGCATGGATGGCTTCATCTTGCCCGATGATGTGCTCGTGCAAGCGTGCTTCCATCTGCAGCAATTTCTCGGATTCGGTCTCCAACATCTGGCTGACAGGGATACCGGTCCATTGGGCGATGACTTCGGCGATATCGTTGTAGTCCACGACCTCGTCTAGTTCGTGGTCGCTTTCCCACCTATCGCGCCGTTCGTTGAAATCGGTTTCCAGGCGGAGACGTTCAGCCTTCTTTTGGGCGGCGCGCTCGTAATCGCGTCCCAGGCCAGCCTGCTCTTCCTCCGCAGATAGACGGTCCAGCTCGCTCTTCATGTCTTTAAGATCGGGTGGTAGGGAGTAAAGTGCCACGCGCAGTTTGGCAGCCGATTCATCCATCAGGTCGATAGCTTTGTCCGGCAAGTGGCGGTCGGTGACATAGCGCGCCGACAGACGCGCCGCGGCAACCAAGGCTTCGTCAGAGAAACGTACTTTATGGTGGGCCTCGTAACGATCTCTCAACCCCTGGAGCATCTTGATCGTGTCCTCGATGCTGGGTTCTTCAACATAGACTGGCGCAAAACGGCGTTCCAGGGCTGCATCTTTCTCGATATGCTTGTGGTATTCATCCAGGGTGGTGGCGCCGATGGCGTGCAATTCACCGCGTGCCAGGGCTGGCTTGAGCATGTTGGAGGCGTCCATCGCTCCCTGGGCTGCGCCTGCTCCGACCACGGTGTGTAGCTCATCGATGAACAAGATCACCTCGCCCTCGGCCCGCTGGATCTCTTCGATGGCGGCTTTCAAGCGTTCTTCGAATTCGCCGCGGAAGCGCGATCCAGCGATCATCGCCCCCAGGTCCAGGGCAACAACGCGCTTGCCGCTCAGAATCTCTGGGACATCGTTGGTAGCGATCTTCTGGGCCAGGCCCTCGACGATGGCTGTCTTACCCACCCCGGCTTCTCCAATTAGCACCGGGTTGTTCTTAGTGCGCCGGGAGAGAATCTGGATCACGCGCAGGATTTCGGAGTCGCGCCCGATCACCGGGTCTAATTTTCCTTCGCGAGCCATTTGGGTCAAATCGCGGGAAAAGCGTTCCAGGGTACGGTAGCGTGTCTCGGCCTGGGGATCGGTGACGCGTTGGCCGCCACGGATCTGCTGGATGGCTTCATAGACCCTCTCCCGGCTGACTCCCGCGCCTTCCAGTAGACGGGCGGCCGGCGTGCTGCGTTCGCTCAGAATTGCCAGGAAGATGTGTTCAGTGGAAATATATTCGTCTTTCAGACGGTTGGCTTCTTCGTTAGCCAGGTCGATAATCCGCTTGACGCGCGGGGTGATGAAGATCTGGCCAGCGCCGCCGCCAAAAATGTTTGCCTTCGGGCTGGTGCGCAAGATGTAATCCAAACGTTCAATGAGCGCATTCGCTTCAATTTTTAGGTATTCTAATATTTGTGAGATGACTCCCTCTGGCTGCTCAATCAATGCCAGGAGGATGTGCTCAGTGTCGATCTGGTTGTGTCCATAGCGCTGGATAATCTCAGCTGAGCGCTGCGCAGCCTCCTGGGCACGTTCGGTAAAACGATCAAATCGCATCATAAGATTCTTTCCTTCCTTTGGCAGGAAACACTCTGCCATTGAGGATTATATCAATAGTAGGTACCTGCGCCATAAGAAATATATATGAATTCTTGTGTGCAGCAAGGAACCATGTCAATCCGGTCTCTGGTAGAAAAGATATTTGTTAACAAGTTAGCTGTGACC
>DATDRM010000283.1:0-4939 GCA_035291705.1 Anaerolineales bacterium | reverse complement strand
GGTCCAGTTGATCCAAAGTTTGTTCCTTATTATCTGTTGATCATCGGCGACCCGCAAACCATCCCATTCGAGTTCCAATATGAACTCGATGTAGCTTATTTGGTCGGACGAATTCATTTCAATTCATTGGATGAATACGCTCAATATGCCCGCAATGTAGTTATGGCAGAGACTTCCAACAAGGTGAAGCTGGCTCGTCAGGCAGTATTCTTCGGCGTCGCCAACCCCAACGATAGGGCGACCCAACTCAGCGCTGAACTGCTCATCCAACCATTGGTGAAGCAGATCGCCGTTGATCAACCAACCTGGGATGTCAAGCACACACTGCCAGAAAATGCCACTAAGGGTAACCTTCTTCGCCTGCTCGGTGGCGACCAAACTCCTGCCTTATTATTCACAGCTAGCCATGGCTTGGGTTTCCCTTATGGCGATCCTCAACAATCACCCTATCAAGGAGCCTTGCTCTGCCAGGACTGGCCCGGCCCCAGCGAGAAACATCGCGGGGTAACACGGGATGACTTCCTGGCGGCTGAGGACGTAGCCAGTGATGCCAACTTGTTGGGATTGTTCACTTTCCACTTCGCCTGCTTCGGCGCTGGAACGCCTTATTGGGACGATTTCGCCAAGCAAGCCTACGGAACCCGGACAGCCATCGCACCCCACGCCTTTCTAAGTGCCTTACCACAGCGACTGCTTGGACATCCTAGAGGCGCCCTGGCGGTAGTTGGGCACATTGACCGGGCATGGAGTTATTCGTTTAAATGGGGAGAGGCTGGTTCGCAGACTGTCACTTACCAAAGTGCACTGAATCGGCTGATGACGGGCGACACTATCGGCGCAGCAATGGACGACTTAAATATTCGCTACGCAGAGATCTCGACCATGTTAAACAACCAGGTTTATAAGGCTGAGTACGAAAAAGTCGATTTGCTTAAACTTGCAAGCCTGTGGACAGCTAACAATGATGCCCGAGACTATGCCCTGGTCGGCGATCCAGCCGTTCGGATGCCAGTTGCACCTGAAGATGCAGAAGTTCAAGAACGTCCTGTAATTGTCGAACTTCCTCATCGGGAGACACAACTTCCGCCTATCCCTACTGCTGAAGCTACACCAGCAATATCCTCACCGGAACCGCAAGTCCAAACAACACAAGCGAGCCTGGAGACCCTTTCTACTTTAGATGCCAGCCAGGCTGAGGCTTATTTGCTCGGCGCTGACACTCTCAAACAGGTTCGCGATAGCCTGACCAATACTCTTCAAACCCTGGCAGCCCGCTTGGCCAGCTTCGTCGAAGATGTTACCAGCCTGGAAGTTGCAACCTTCACCAGCGAATCGATTGAAAACACTAAATACGACCTGACTGCTAAAACCTTCACAGGTGGAGCACAACAACGCGCCTTGACCCATATCAGCCTGGATGGCGATACAAAAATCTGTGTGCCGATCGATGCCGGGGAGATTGACGATTCGCTGTGGGCAATTCACACACAAATGGTTCAACAAGCCCTGGCTAATCGCACCGCCATGATTAAAGCCGCTGCCGATGTGCTGATCGGATTCTTACCAAAATAAAACGAATAAGGACAGCTGCGTGCCGCCAACAGTTTTTCAAATGATTTTCCCGGGGGAGGCTGGACCCACCGATATCCTGGGTTTGTGGCAGCCTCTCTCAGCTGAATCGTTTGCAATTGAGGATCCATCCTCGCAAACTGTAACTGTCTGGCGGGTCGATCTTCCTGGAGATCGGGACCAGGCTTTGTATGCTTTAGACCGTCAGCAAACTAATTTGAAGCTCGTTGAGCAGGACTTGCCGCATGCAGCTCAGAAGATTGATAACTTTATCCAAATGAGTTCTCAAGCCGGTCAGGTCGATTCCTTTAGCTTCGCCCTCACCGAAGGGCCAGCGAACGAACCAGACCGCCAGCTTGCTCACTGGTTGGAAACTATCTCCGGAGCAGAAAGTTTCGCCCTGGGCTCAGGTTGGTTTCCAGAATGGGAAGAGACAAGTCGCAAAGCAAATGCCTTTTTCGAGCAGGTCAAACGATCTCTTGCCCACTATGCCTGGATCGAGTCTACAGTTGGCGGTGAACTCTTAGGGCGAACATCCGTTAGCTGGCGTGGTGATTTTGAAACCTTGTGGCGGAGCGGATTGGGGCGCGAACAAGCCCTCAATCACGAACGTTGCCTGGCCATGGCGCTGGCCTCACGCACCGCCTGGCTGCATATCGCCATTCTTGCCGCTCGCAGCGCGGTGCAACTTGCGTTACTAATCTCAACCAATCCGGTCTTTGTCCTGCCAGCTGCTCTAAAATACTTACAGCAGATCTTAGAGCAATACCGGAATATGCATGAGAACCTTCAACCGATTGGATAAACTATATAATTTAGGAGATTGAATATGCCCAGCGAATTAGAAACCAATATCCGCCTCGCTAGTGAGAAGTTAGCCAAGGCCTTAGCCGATGCATCCGAAATAACGGTCGAAACCCGTTATGTTGAAATCGAATCAAAGGGATCAGAAAATCTAGATAACTCCAAACTGGTAGCCAGGACAGTTATTCAACTCGATGGAGATAATACTTCCATCATACCCATGTATAGAACCGAAGGGCGGCTGGAACTCAACGATACCTTGCTGGACATCCATTTACGCAATGTATCCACCGCCATCGAATATCGCACCAACACTCTGGAGGCTTTATTAAGTCTGTTGCCATCTCGCAGCCGCTAGACAATAGAAGGCTTGTATTTAGAACGGATCTAGCAGTAACAGCTACCGATTGCTTATGCGATTGGCTGAAAGGCATCTGGGTTAATTTCTATCTTTCGGCCAATCGTTAGGACATTCTCACTTTGCGGTATAAGTAATATCAGTGTAGGAATCCTCGTACAATAACTTCGATCAAAAGGAGAAAGATCATGGCAGGACCTTTAACCAATCCGAGTGTCAGGTTTAACATCCCATCCGACCTTACCGGTACGTATGAGACGCTCGAAAAGAGTACCCGTACCATCAATCCGACGGAAAATCCCCACAATTTTACCGTCATCCGCGTGGTGCTCACTCTTGGGCTGAAAAATAAAACCACCGGCAAACCAGTGGCGACATATCAGAGCGTCAAGGCAGGTGCGGGCAAATACTTTGTGCTGGAGGTCGATTACACCTCATCAGACACTGCGACAGCGAATAGCAGGAACAAGCCGCTTCGACTGGCTTACTTTGATGGCAAGAAATGGGTACCCTTCGAAGGCGCAACCCTCACCAATAAAGTTGAGAAAAAAACCGGGTTCTGGCGCTTAGAACTCAAGGAGTTCATTGATCCCCCGATTGCCTGGGGGAATTAAGACAATTGTCTTATCAAACAATGGGCCAGCAGTTGATCCGCTGGCCCACCATTCTTTAAACCAATCGCTTTTCACAAATTCACCATGCGAGACAGTACCGCTTTACCCGATCTAAAAATGCTGCCGACAGAGGCGCTGGTGCCTCATGAAGACTGCGACCCACGCCGGATCGAGTGGCTAGCCCAGCGCATTCTTGAAGAAGGCTGTCTGAAAAATCCGCCTGTTGTCGCCGCCATCCCGGAAAGTGACCAGTTTGTTGTCCTGGATGGCGCCAATCGGGTCATGGCCTTCGCCCAGCTGGGCATACCCCACATCGTTGCCCAGCTTGTCCGCTATGACGATCCAGGAGTCGTCTTAGATACTTGGTACCATGTAGTCGCTGGAATGCCATTGGATGATTTTGAACAAGCACTTTCTCAGGTAAGCAGAGCAAACCTGCGATCCTGTACTTTATTAGAAGCCCGGAAAGCATTAGGTGACAAAGAGGCCATCGCCTATATCGTTTGCGAGAGTGGGGTTCGCATGGTTGCCTTCCCAACAGAATACCAACCAGGCGATCTGCGTATCTTGAACGATCTCGTTAACGCCTACAAGGGCCGGGCGGACATTTTTCGCGCGTCTAACGATAATTGGGAAATACAGGCTCCTTATTATCCCGGAATCACCGCCTTAGTAATTTTCCCAGGCATCGTCCTGAAAATATTCTCCACGCTATCCAGAATGGTTACAAAATCCCCAGTGGCATCACGCGCCACATCATCCCAGCCAGGGCTTTGAATATAAACATCCCCCTCGAGGTTCTGAGTGTGGATTGGACGCTAGAAAAAAAGGGGGAGTGGTTACAAGCCTGGCTGATGGAGCGCATGGCTGCTAACAGTATCCGCTACTACGCCGAATCGACTTTTTCCTTCAACGAGTAATCTCATCACTCGCTAGACTCGCAGTTAAACTGAGAGCCTCGTATTCCGATCAGGGTATCCAAAAGGCCGCTTTGTCCTCGTGCAATATCAGCTGGTGCTTGTCAATATTCGTGATCCGGAATCCCCCTTCGTACGCGACTTTACCATCTCGCCAGACTGAATAGGTATAATCGCCTTCCCGAAGGAAAATTTTAAAGGAAGAGTCTGGCGAGAGCGCGACCGGCGCGGGAGTCAGGAGCCCGGTGATATAAACATCCAATCTATCCGGTGTTTGGTTTACCAAAAAGAACGGGGCAAATCCGTCGCCTTTGCCATGTGGGGTGATCTGGGTGGCCAGGATAGGGGTGAAGGTGGGGAACAGCGCCAAAGTTGGTGTCGGAGTGGCCTCCAGGGTTGGGTTGGGAGTGACTGTGACTGGCACCTCAACGATTTGGGTCACGACAACCTGACGTGTCACTTCCACCGCTTGCGTGATCTCTACGATGCGGGTTACTTCCACCGGTACAGTCTGGATAACTGTTAATACGTTCGGCGTACTATTTGCCGGAGAGGATCCAGCACACCCACTAAAAATAAATGCAACCAATAGGATGGTCAGAAGGACGATTTGTCTTTTCGGAACATTCAACATAGGCGATTAAACCTTTTCAGAGGGATTTTAATATTAGGTAAAT
>DATDRM010000282.1:0-5117 GCA_035291705.1 Anaerolineales bacterium | reverse complement strand
CCGGGGCCGCGGGCGATGGTCGTCACGCAGAATGTGCAGCGGTTGTCGCACCCATCTTGGACTTTGATGAAGGCCCGTGTGCGTAAGCGCGCACCTGGCAGGGTTTGGCGGGCCAGGTGTTCGAGGTCGAAGGTCTCGGTCGGGAGCTGCAGCAAATCCGCAACCAGGTGGTCTTTCTCCAGGTTGGGCACCACGCGGCTGACGGCTGGCATAGCTGCTGCCGTTTCGGGATGCAGGCTCGACCAGCAGCCGGTGACGACGACCTCTTTGGCGCCAGCATGAGCTGCCTGGCGGATCTTCTGGCGCGAATCGGAGGCCGCTGCAGCGGTGACCGCGCAGGTGTTGACCACTGCCAGGTCAGCCTCTTCCGGCGCGGCGACGATGGCGTGTCCGGCGGCGCGCAACTGGCGGGCGTAGGACTCGATTTCGCTCTGGTTAAGGCGGCAGCCGATGGTGTCGAGAAAGACTTTCATGGTGCGGAGAACGTGATACGTGAAACGTGAGGCGTGAAACGTGTAGTCAGGATTTTAGAACGGTGAAGTTTTCAAAGTATACCGCGATTGTGGGGGGCATCAGGGCGTCTGCCAGGCGAGGTGGAGCAGGCTAAGCAAACATAAAGACTTCTGGCAAGGTGATCTTTAGGGAATTTGGTCCAACAATCTTTGGGCATGCTCTGCGGTAACATCGTCGGGACCCGAAAGAGAGCGAGCCAGTTCGAGTTCCTGCCTGGCGCGGGAAGTCTCGCCCTCTAAAAGGAAAAGCAAACCGAGGTGCAGACGGGCGGGAGCGTAGCCCGGGTCGGCCTGCAAAGCACGCTGGAGGAAACGACGCGCGCTGAGCAGGTCCTCGAGCAAGATAAATACTTGCGCCATGACATCCAACGCGGCAGGATCGGATGGGCCAATAATTACCGCCTGGCGGGCGGCAGGCAAACCGACCTGACGAACCTTGATTTCGTAATTAATCGAAAATGTCGCCAGGAGGCGCCAATAGGTAGCCTCGCGCGGGGCCAGTTCGGTGGCGCGCTGGTAATGGTTTTGGGCGGCTGAAAGGTTTCCTAAAGAAGCCAGTGCTTTCCCGATCTCAGCTTGAAGGATTGGATTATCCGGATCGAGGCGGGAAGCGGTATGGAGATATACGAGAGCCAGATCAGAGCGATCTTTTCGTTGCCAGTATAATGCCAGGAAGGTGTTGGCGGCGACCGAGTCTGGATCGAGCGCCAGGGCTTTTTGGATTTCAGGTAGACCTTCCTTGTTAATATGCTGCCGGGCTTCACCCAGAAATGCCCAGGCTTCGGCGTAGCCCGGATGGAATTTGACTGCCTGAGAGAAAGCCTGGGCAGCCAGTTCCCATTCTTCGAGGGTAGCCAGGGCTCGTCCAGAGGCCAACAAGATGTAGGCGGTATCTTCGCTACGGCGAGCTGAGGCGATGCTCTGTTGGAGCAGCTTTATCTTTGGAGCTAATGCTGGGTCCAGATCACCCGCAAGAACCAGGTGAGCCAGGGCTGCTTCTGGTTGGTGAGCAGCCAGGAGCAGTCCAAGCTGATAGTGCTGCGCTGCGTCGGTTGGATGAAGCTTGAGATAGGCCTGAAGGTCAGCGATAGCGTCAGGATAGCTCCCTAATTCACGGTGGGCTTGCGCCAGACGGAGGTGCAATTCGTCAGCTGAACCACCTGCCCGCAGGGCCGACTCCCAGGCCTGGATCGCAGCAGACAAATCGCCGTCCAATCGTCTGGCATCTCCCAGGGCGACCAGACCTTGCGGTGAAAGCATTCCCGCGGCCGCGGCGCGCTGGAGATGCTCCTTAGCTGTCTGAGAGTCCTCGCCTTTTAGGCTATAGATGCCGGCCAGCTCCCACAGGTCGGCGCGCCAGGGGAAGCGCGCCGCGGCCCGAGAGATGGCTGCGGCTGCCCCTGCCGCGGAAGCCGCGGAGGGGGAATTCGACTCAATCGCACGGTGCGCCATCTCAAACGCCTGGTCGACCAGATGCGGGCGTGCAGAGATCCCTAAGAGGGATGCCAGGATTAAGGGGATCAACAAGCGAATCCACAGGGAGAGAAATGAAAACCGTGTCACAAAACGAAATTATAGCCGACAGTAGGTTAAACGTGACGAATATCAGGTTGTTTTCTCGGACTGTACTGGCTATAATGGATTCAAGTTTGCCTGGAGGAGTTAATATGGATTTCGCTTTAACAGAAGAGCATCGTATGGTGCAGCGGATGGTGCGTGAGTTTGCTCAAAGGGAAGTCGCACCGGTAATAAAAGAGTACGACCGGGCACAGGAGATGGCGCCCTTCGTGCTGGCGCGCATGGCTGAGCTCGGCATCCTTGGGATTTGCTTCCCGTTGCGATTGGGGGGACAGGGGATGGATTATATATCCCTTGGCTTAGCTTGTGAAGAGCTGGAGGCAGTGGACACCACGCTGCGGGTGGTGATGTCCGTTCACGTTGGGTTGAACAGCATGGCTCTGTTGCAATGGGGTTCAGAAGAACAAAAGGAACGCTTCCTGGTGCCACAGGCGCGTGGGGAGAAGATCGCTTGCTTTGGCCTGACCGAACCTGGAGCGGGGTCGGACGTGGCCGGGATCACGAGCAGCGCCCGGCGGGAGGGAGAGGAATACGTTTTGAACGGCGAGAAGATGTGGATTTCCCTGGCGACGAAGGCCGATCATGCGTTAATCGTGGCGCGCACCGATCCAAAAGCTCCCGATCCGCACGACGGGCTGTCCGCTTTTATGGTCGAGTTGAACAGCCCAGGTGTAAAATGCGGCGATATCCATGGGAAGTTGGGTGTACGCGCCGGATCGACCGGATGGCTCTCCTTCCAGGATGTCCACTTGCCGATTGAGAACCGCTTGGGAGAGGAGGGCGAAGGATTTAAGATCGCCATGTCCTGCCTGGATAATGGGCGTTATACGGTTGCAGCGGGGGCGACCGGTTTGATCCGGGCCAGCCTGGAGGCGAGCGTGAAATACGCCAACGAGCGCCAGGCGTTTGGGCGCGAGATCGGCAAGTTCCAGCTGGTGCAGCAAAAGATCGCCCGTATGGTACAATCTTACGAGTCCGCCCGCCTCCTTTACTTGCGCGCCGGTTGGATGAAAAACCAGGGATTACGAAATACGCGCGAGACATCCCTGGCGAAATGGTTCGCCACGGATGCGTCATTCGAGGCAGCAGCGGAAGCCATTCAAGTTCACGGTGCCTATGGGTACAGTGACGAATACGATGTGGAGCGTTACCTGCGGAATGCCAAAGGGGCGATCATTTACGAAGGGACGAGTGAGATCCACCAGCTCATGCAGGCTGGATATGCACTCGGCTACCGGGATGACGCCCCTTTACGATGTGAGTTGCCAGCTTATGATCCAGACTTCTGGCAGACATAATCATCAATCTACAATCCATGGAGGTTACATTGAAAATCGTAGTATGCGTTAAACAAGTACCTGACTCCGCCGCCAAAGTGGTGGTGGAAAACGGGCAAGTCACCTGGGGGGATGCTCCCTTAGTGATTAACCCGTGGGACGAGTATGCTGTGGAGACTGCCTTGCGCCAACAAGAGGCCCACGGCGGCGAGGTCACGGCCATCAGCATGGGAGCCGAGAATGCCAAGGAAGCGCTCAAGCATGCCCTGGCGATGGGGTGCCAAAACGCGGTGCTCATCTCCGACCCGGCGTTAATCGGAGCCGATAGTCTGCTCACTGCGCGGGTGCTTGCGGCGGCGATCAAGAAGATCAGCGGTGTTGACCTGGCTTTCTTTGGCCGGCAAGCGATCGATGGAGACGTAGGGGTGACCGCTGCGCAGACGGCACGCGTCCTCGGTTGGCCAGCCCTGACCCTGGTATCAGCCGTCTCACAATTGGACCCCGGTGTAGGGACGATCCAGGTGGAGCGATCGGTCGAGGAAGGGCGCCAGGTGGTAGAAGCCAAGCTGCCTGCCTCGATCAGCGTTGTCAAGGATATTGGCGAGCCGCGCTACCCATCGTTCATGGGCATCCGCAAAGCCTCTCGGGCTGAGATCCCGGTCTGGACGCTGAGCGACCTGGGGCTGGAAGCGTCGGCGCCAGTCGTTACCTGGCCAGAAATCACGAATCCGCCTAAGCGGGAAGTCTTAACCGAGATCATCGCTGGCGATAACCCTCAAGAGATCGCCGAAAAGCTCGTCGAGAAAATAATAGAAGAGAAGGTGTTGTGATGGCTGACAAAGTATGGGCTTACATCGATCATTTCAAAGGAGAAGCGTACCCATCTTCGTGGGAAGCCCTGGGAGCCGGGCGCGCCCTGGCCGGGCAACTGGGCGGAGGCGTGACCGCGGTTGTCGCTGGCTCGCAGGTAAAGGGAGTGGCTGAGCAAGCTTTCCAATACGGCGCCGACGAGGTGCTTTTCGCCGACGATGCCACCCTGGCGGATTTTCGGGCAGAAGCTTACGCCAGCTTGTTGAGTAAATTGGCGCAAGAGCACAAGCCAGACGTGATCTTGTTCCCGACCACCAGCCGGGGACGTGAATTGGCTGCGATGATCGCAGTAGATTTAAAGACTGGCGTGATGCCGGATGCGACTGGCCTGGAAGTCAAGGACGGCGCGGTGGTTGCTACGCGACCGGTGTATGCCGGCAAGCTGCTGTCGCAGGCCGTGTGTAACGCCCGCCCGCAGCTGATCACCTTGCGTGTACGGGCTTTCCCTGCTCCTGAACCCGATGCCGCCCGCAAGGGAAAGCTGACTGCGGTGCCGGCGGTTCTGGTTGAGGGAGATATCCCCACCAAGGTAGCCGGTTACACGACGGGTGGGGGTGGCGTCAGCCTGAGCGACGCGGCGGTGATCGTCTCCGGTGGGCGGGGTATCTCGAACAACCCCGCGCTGACCCCACCCTCCGGAATGGACGAAAAACAGGCTGAAATCTGGCGCGCGCAAGAGGGGTTCAAGATGATCGGCGAGCTGGCCAAGGTGCTCGGAGCAGCGGTGGGCGCAAGCCGCGCCGCGGTCGACGCGGGTTATATCCCCTACGAACACCAGGTCGGCCAGACGGGCAAGGTTGTTTCCCCCGATTTGTATATTGCCTGCGGCATCTCAGGCGCTATTCAACACCAGGCTGGCATGCGCACCAGCAAGATGATC
>DATDRM010000281.1:0-3219 GCA_035291705.1 Anaerolineales bacterium | reverse complement strand
GTTTTATTCGACCCGCTGGGCGGCGCGGCCGATTTGCACGCCAGGCAGTTGCGCGCCTGCTCGGCCAACGCGTTCAGCGCCGACCCCCTCCGGATTCTGCGCGGCGTTCGCCTGGCGGCGGCCTTCGATTTCCATATCCAGCCCGATTCTCGCCAGCTCATGCGCCAGGCTACCCATCTTCTCCCGCGCCTCTCCCCGGAAAGACTGCGCGATGAGCTCTTTCGCATCCTGGATGGTCCCCGCCCAGCAGCGGCCCTGCGCGGCCTGGATATCTTAGGGGTTTTACCCTACGTTCTTCCAGAACTCAGCGCCCTGAAAGGCGTCAGCCAGCCTTCCCCCCATATCCATGACGTTTGGGATCACACCCTGGATGTACTCAACAAGTTCCATGATGTGCTGGATGTGCTCGCTCGCCAGCCCGACCCCGAGACCGCTGCCAGCCTACAGATGGGCCAAATATCGCTACGCCTGGGTCGCTACCGGGAGCAGATCGACCTGCACTTGGCGACCGCCTTGACCCCGGAGCGCTCCTTGCGCTCGCTGCTTTCCCTGGCCGCCCTGTACCACGACATCGCAAAACCCGAGACCTCCACAGCCGATGAAGAAGGGCGCATTCGCTTCTTGGATCACGATCAAATTGGGGCAGAGATCGCCAGCCAGCGGGCGCACGCCTTGCAGCTGAGCAATGCAGAAATCCATCGTCTCAAGACGATCGTCCGCTACCACATGCGCCCGCTGCTCTTAGCCAATGCCGCCCGCCCGCCTACGCGCCGGGCGATCTATCGTTTCTTTCGCCATGCCGGCCCGGCGGGAGTCGACCTGTGTTTGCTCTCCCTGGCGGATGTGCTGGCTACCTATGGCCCCACCTTGCCCCAGGATCATTGGGCAAACCATATCGAAGTGGTCAGGACCCTGCTGTCCGCCTGGTGGGAGCGACCCTCCGAAAGCATCGCCCCACCATCGCTCGTCACAGGGCACGATTTGATCTCTGAACTTGGCTTATCCCCCGGCCCGCTCATCGGCCAGCTGCTGGAAGCGATCCGCGAAGCCCAGGCAGTCGGTCAAATCCAGGACCGCGCCGGGGCGCTCGCTTTCGCACGCAGCTACTTAGCGAATTATAAGATTTGACAACGCGAATGTTAGACCGCGTGTTCAACCCTGCCCGGGTTGAACTGATGGCAAAGCGAATAGAACTCTCGAATGCCTGCGATTTCCTCATCTTTAGGTAGCACTGCGAGAATGGATTCCCACGACAAGACCGAGACATCCATTCGATCAAGCGCTGGTTTAAAAACGCCTGTGAACCAATCATCCCACTGGCCCTGGTACTGGTTGACACGCGCGGCAACCTTTCGAGTTATGCTTTCCTTCGTAACTAAGTCGCCGAATATTCCAGCATTAATCTGACGTTCCGGAGCAATTACGTAGAAACCAAGGCGTTCGACAGCTGCGAGGTCAACCCCGGCGAGATCGAGCATATGTGCCATGCACGCAACGTTACGTGCCGCCTGGTCGAACTCGGGGGCATTCTTGATCCCGGCTGACAGAGCACTCCTGAGCTTCGCCTCAGTCACGACAAACTGTTTAGCTTCCGGTAGGAGACGGGCTTCACCGCGCACTCCAGGCATTATTGAGAAATGGCCGATAACACCGTCAGCGTGGGTAAAAGTCTCGGCCTTGTCGTCACCCCGCCACTGAGGCAGAAAGCGCGAGGGCAATAGCGCTTCTGAGTACCATCGGGCTCCTGAAAAGAACGATAGCTCATGAGGTTTAGTGCGATTCCGGTCGAACCAGTCGAGAACCAGCCGGAGCAACCAACCTTCGTTATATAACTCAGTGGGTGGCAGCACCGACGCCTCGGAGCCACATCTCGCGAGAAGTTCTGAAACCCGCACGAGCACGCGACGCTCTCCCGTTTGGTCTAACGAATTAAGGATTTAAGTGGCGACCAGGGGTAATACCAAAACCCAATTCAACCCACCAGCCACCGGCGGTAAAAACCACCGCTCATCCGAGTTGAACGGGCGGTCTTTACCCGCCCAGGCCGTCTTGGGAACGATGCTGTGCAGTTTGCAATTTAAGGCACACTGCTGAAAGCGGTCCTGGCCACTTGCCAGTTCGGCTGGTTTGATTGTACACCCTGGGAACAAAAGCCTGCAAGCCAGATCGGGGCGAAATCAGAGCGTTTCAATATCGTGGACGACGACCCGTGCCCATTTGGACGAGTGATCGCCAACAAATTTGAGATGAATAGCTCCTGCTTGATACTGATTGTGTGCGACCAGATCATTAAATACCAATACCAATCCGTAACTGTAGCTGTTTTCCACCACGTCGCGGTCTGTGTTCGCAGGTTTGCCAAAATAACCAGATTTCACGACGGGATCACGCGTTAGTGTCTCTAGTCCTTGCTCGAATGCGTTGAATGCCTCATTATCCAGATTATTCTTTAACCAAAAGTAAACATTGTGTATGTGCATTATTATTCCTTGTTTTGTGTAGGTTGTGATTTCCGATCAGATCTGAGTGTTATCGACTGATTTGTCCTACAGGTCTAAGCGCAGCGGCGCAGACAATGACTTTCAGGACACACCAGCCGGTGTTAGGCCATTTTCATCGCCTTTGCACGCCTTATAAATCGCTTCTTTCAAAATATTATTGAGTGGAGGCTGCGGATAAGTCATATTTCGACAAATCTTTTTCATCTTTGGTGAAAGCCGACGATAACCCCAGATACAGCGCTTCAAGGTTTCTTCATATCCTTCTCTTTGAAGATACAGCGGCATATTAACTTCAAAGTAAGAAATACTGTCTGCGTCTTTCAGCAAATCCGAGCGTGGATCACCGCCAATTTCGTGATGTTCTACAAGTTGGCACGCCTCTTCAATGATAGACTGTTCCAGTTGACATTCATGTAAAACCTCTTTCAGAACCTTTGCGCTATTCCTGGAATGAGCAGCCTTAAATTCATTGTAATCATTGAAATCGGCTCGCTGTACTTTTCCTCTTTCATCAGCACGATCAATATCGTGGGCTAGCGCGGCAATCTGCAATGCCTCATCGGCATCAGGTTTTAATTTCATTAACCACTCAAGCACATTCTCCGCATGAATAGAATCTTCTGGTATGCGGGATTTTGAGACAATTGCGCGTATTTTTTGTTTAGCACAAGCTATACTATCTATCATCTCGGCAAATAACGATCCTACGTATGGTTTC
>DATDRM010000280.1:0-3011 GCA_035291705.1 Anaerolineales bacterium | reverse complement strand
TTGGTAGCTAAGATCGGACCATCCAACATAAGCACTGGATCGGAGCCCACTACCACCCGGGCAACAATTCGGGCGCGCGGGTCCAGGTTGTACCGCCCAACTGCCCTGGCGGAAGCGATTAATACCGCTGCAGCGCCATCGCTGATCTGGCTTGAATTGCCGGCCGTGACCACCCCATCCGGTTTAAACACCGGCTTGAG
This sequence comes from Anaerolineales bacterium, assembly GCA_035291705.1. Classification (GTDB taxonomy): domain Bacteria; phylum Chloroflexota; class Anaerolineae; order Anaerolineales; family UBA4823; genus DATDRM01. The sequence goes on along the minus strand of DATDRM010000280.1, from coordinate 2,811 downwards.
ACCAGCTATCTTAACCCGATCGGGGGGCATGCGCACACCTTCGTCAATCGTCACCAGCGTGCCATCTGGGCGAGCGATCGGCAGGATCTGATCTTTGAAGTAACCATTTTGGATGGCGTCCATCGCCCGCAAGTGGCTCTGATAGGCGTAATCATCCAATGCTTCCCGGCTCAACCCCCATTTTTCAGCCATCATCTCGGCGCTGATCCCCTGATGGACCATCTCGTAGGGGAAATCCCTCGGCCACTCTGCTGGCCAGTCGGAGCCGATCGGCTGGTGAGACATCATCTCCGTTCCACCAGCGATCACGATGTCCATGTCTTCCGCCAGGATCGCCTGAGCGGCAAAGTGGATCGCCTGCTGGCTGGAACCGCACATCCGGTTTAATGTCACCCCAGGTACTTTAACGGGAAAACCGGCTTTGAGCACGGCTAACCTGGCCAGATTCGCCCCTTGATCCCCAATCGGGGTTACACAGCCCCAGACTGCATCCTCCACCAAGCCGAGTTCCACCCCTGCCCGGCAGGCGGCTTCTTTCAGTACGACGGCTGCCAAATCAACAGGCACCAGAGGAGCCAGCACCCCAGTAGGTTTTCCAATCCCGATCGCCGTGCGCACTGCTGAGATGATAAAAACTTCCGACATATCGATTTAAGCATACCACGAAGTTCACCAAATGCAACCAGGATTCCAAACCGGGTTTGCTAAAAGCAGTTCCGAAGGCTAAAATAGTGTTGTGGTCCAAGCTACGTACTACTTCCCGCCCCGCTTTCTGTGGGGTGCCGCTACCTCCGCGCATCAGGTGGAGGGCAACAATACAAACAATAACTGGTGGGCATGGGAACAACAAGCCGGGCGCATCATCCATGGACACCAGTCGGGGCTGGCTTGCGACTGGTGGAACGGGCGCTGGCGGGAGGATTTCGACCGCGCCGTCGAGAGCGGTCAAAATGCCCATCGCCTATCGGTAGAATGGAGCCGCATCCAACCTGCCCCTGACCGCTGGGATGAAGACGCCCTGGATCGCTACCGGGAGATGGTGCGGGGTTTACAGGAGCGCGGCATAATTCCCATGGTAACTTTGCACCACTTCACCGATCCCCTGTGGGTAACCGAAATGGGCGGTTGGGAAAATGAGGCTATCATTGGTCTCTTTGAAGATTACGTTAACAAGGTGGTAGAGGCTTTGCGAGAGTATGTCACTTTGTGGATCACCATCAACGAACCGAACATCGTCGCCTTCTTTGGCTTTTCGCTCGGTTTATTCCCACCGGGTAAGAAATCGATTCGTGCGGCTGGCAGAGTTATGATCAACATGGTCCAGGCTCACAGCGCGGCTTACCGCGCTATCCATGCCCTGCAACCCGCGGCGCAGGTCGGCGTTGCACATCATTATCATCACACCAGACCTGGTAAAGCCTGGTTCCCCCTGGACAGGTGGGCAGCTGGCATACAGGGGCGCGCCTTCAACGATGCCTTTCCGCGAGCTCTCGCCGACGGTGTGTTACGCCTGCCCTTTACTCGCCGACGGTTCCCGGCAGCCAGGGGCACCCAGGATTTCCTGGGGGTAAACTATTATATGAGCGATTATGTTGCTTTTAGCCTGTTCAGTCCCAAACAGTTATTTACTCGCCGTTACTTCGCACCGGGTGCCGATCTAAGCGACACGGGTTGGATCGCCAACGAGCCACAAGGGATGTTTGAAGCGTTGAAATGGGGGCGCCAATTTAAATTACCCATGATCGTCACCGAAAACGGAGTTGAAGATGCGGATGACCATCTCCGGCCACGTTATCTCCTCCAGCACCTTCACCAGGTCTGGCGCGCGGTGAACTTCAACTGGCCAGTCAAAGGATACTTCCACTGGAGCCTGGTAGACAATTTCGAGTGGGAGCGGGGTTGGACGCAACGCTTCGGATTGTGGGAGCTGGATGTGGACACCCAGATCCGCCGCAAACGCCCGAGCGTCGACCTCTACACAGAAATCTGCCGCGAGAATAGCATCTCTTCAGAAATGGTCTCTCGCTACGCCCCGGAAGTTTTCGACAAGCTCTTCCCCACTTAAGACGCCTGAAAGCCTCCAAGGTCCATTCCTTGTTTCGGTAACTGATAACCGATCCCTTACCACTGATAAAAGAATGCACCCCGAAACCCTGTTCACCATAGTCTGTCGCCCGGCCTTACCAAAAGACACGCCGGATGTGATGGAGCTCACCAGAACTATTTGGGAAGGGGAGGATTATGTCCCCTATGTCTGGTCTGAATGGCTGGCGGATCCGGAAGGCTTGCTGGCTGTCGCCGAATATGGCGGCCGCGTGGTTGGGCTGAGCAAATTAACGCGGCTGGGACCGGCAGAATGGTGGTTGGAAGGGTTGCGCGTTCACCCCGACTTCGAGGGCCGCGGCATTGCTTCTCACCTTCATGAGTATCTCCTGGACTTCTGGCAGCGGACTGGTTCTGGAGTAATCCGCCTGGGGACAGCTTCTTTTCGCAAACCTGTGCAGCACCTGTGTGATCGCACCGGTTTCCGTAAGGTTGCAGAATACTCAATCTTCTCTGCGCCTGTCCTTCCCGGATCGGATTCCAAGGCGACTGCCACTAATTTCACGCCAATTAATATCGACGAAGCCCAAACAGCAGTCGATCTTGCACTGCAAAGCCCGGCACTCTGCCTGGTCAATGGTCTGATGGACACAGGCTGGCAGTGGGCCACGCCCGCCGCGCATTACTTACATGATGCAGTCAGCAAGAGGCAGGCATGGTGGTGGCACAAACCGCGTGGTTTGCTTGTCGCCCGGAGTGACGAGGAAA
>DATDRM010000279.1:0-26139 GCA_035291705.1 Anaerolineales bacterium | reverse complement strand
GAAGGATGGCCAGAGGAGAAGATCGCCGCCGTGCAACACTGTATCCGCGCTCACCGTTTCCGCGACGGCTCCGAACCGCCGCGCACCCTGGAAGCCAAGATCCTGTTCGACGCCGACAAGCTGGATGTGCTCGGCGCGATCGGCATCGTGCGCGTAGTAGCCTACGCCGTCATTGCCGGCCAGCCGGTTTACGCTGAACCCTCAGCGCGTTTCCTGGCAACCGGTGAAAAAGAACCTGGGGAAGCCCACAGCTCTTATCACGAGTATCTCTTCAAGTTGAGCAAGATCAAAGACCGGCTATATACTTCCACGGCGCGTGCCGTGGCAGAGGACCGCCACCGCTTCCTGGAAGGGTTTTACTCCCGGCTGGCCGCCGAAGACCGTGGGGAGCTATAGACTGTTGACGAACGACGGAGGACGAAAGGGAACTTTCAATTCTGTGACTTGCCCAGGCCCGGGAAACCGGCTAGAATCTCCTGCATGAACCTACCCTACGGCCCGCTGCTGATCGTCGAAGACGTGCCCAACATCCTGGAGCTGCTGGAAGTTACTCTACGGTTCAAGGGTTACCCGGTGGTCACCGCCTGCAACGGCCAGGAGGCGCTCTCGCGGATCGGCGATGAACTGCCGTCTTTGATTATCACCGATATCCTTATGCCAAAAATGGATGGATTTGCCCTGGCCTTCAAATTGCGCCGAGATCCGAAGACCTGCCAGATCCCGATCATTTTTCTCTCTGCCACCTATATCACCCCGGAAGATAAGAACTTTGCCCTGAGCCTGGGGGCAGCACGCTTTCTAGAGAAGCCAGTGGATACCGAGGAGTTTCTACTCACCGTAGCGGAGACCTTGACTGTCATACCGCCTTCGTTGCCGCCACCTTTAGAAGAAGAGGAATTTCTGCAAGGTTACCGCAGGCGATTGGAAGTTAAAATGCGCCATAAAAGCACTCAAATCACCCGCATGGAGCGCCTGTTAGAGACCTTACCCGCCGCGCAGAAACCAGCCTTTCAAGCCCTTCTGGATGAAGCCCGTGACCACCACAGCCAGATCCAGGGCGAGCTAGACGACTTATACCACCAGCTGGAACAGCGCCAATGAGCCCTAATTTATCCGATCTCGAAAGCCTGGCTCGCCAGGCCGGGGAAATTGTCCGCGCCAGCTTCCAGCGGCGTCCAGGCTATGGGCCTAAACTCCAAGTGGACCTCAAAGGTGAGATCGATCCGGTCACTGAGGTAGATCATCGCACGGAGGCTTTTATCCTGGGAGAAATCCGGCGTCGCTTTCCCGGGCACACCCTGGTCACCGAGGAGAGCGGCCACCTGGAAGGGAATAACCAGCAAGTCTGGTTTATCGATCCCCTGGACGGCACGCTGAATTACGCCCATGGGGTGCCACTATTCACGATTTCAATCGCCTTCGCCGAAGACGGATTGGTTAAGTTGGGTGTCATATACGATCCGATTGAGGAAGAATGCTTCAGCGCGGAACGCGGGCAAGGTGCCTGGTTAAATGGAGAACCGGTCAAGGTCTCGGAAACGAAAGAGCTGCGCGGGAGCCTGCTGGGGACCGGTTTCCCCTATGATATCCGCACCAATCCGAACAACAACCTGGCGAACTTTACGCGTGTTTCCAGGCTCGTTCAAGGTGTGCGCAACATGGGATCAGCGACCCAAGACCTTTGCTACGTTGCAGCAGGACGATTAGATGGTTATTGGGAAATCAGGCTCAGTGCGTGGGACGTCGCCGCTGGCGGGTTAATCGCCCAGGAAGCTGGGGCGATCGTCACTAACTTGCACGGCGACCCGGACTATATGGCTGCGCCGCAATCCATCCTGGCGGCTAACCCTTATGTTCACCCGCTGTTGTTAGAGTTGGTCAATAGGGGGAGTGAAACGCGATCCGTGAAGCGTGAAGGTTGAAACGTGAATTAAGGGCTATTCCTTGCGGAGCAAATTTTCAAGTTCTTTGAAATCCACCCGAGCGGTCAAGTCAAGGCTGAGCGGCGTCACCGAGACGACGCGCTTGACGCGCACTGCATACACATCCGAGTCACGGATGTCCTGCTCTGGGTCACCGGTCACACGGTAACCAACAATGCCAGGCTGATCCCATTTTTTTCTCTCGGGTGGAGTGGGAATATAGTAACGAATGTGCGACAGACGAGTGATCTCCCACGGGGTTTGCGGGGTGGCACCCGAGGGCACGTCGACTTTGAGCACAGCCACATCAGCCGGCAGGTGATGTCCGATGAGCAATTCTCCGAAGTGGCAGGCGAAATAAGCGGCGGTGGAGAAGTCTACCTCCGGTGAGTAGGAAAGATGGAATTCCTGTTCAGTCTGCAGTGAGATAGCCAAAGCCGGAATTCCCAAGGAGGCGGCTTCTAAAGCTGCCCCAACCGTTCCAGAGACCGTGACCCCAGTCCCAAGGTTTTCCCCATAATTAATGCCAGAGACGACCAGGTCGGGCAGCTCTGGCAGGACCTCCAGCACAGCGTGCTGGACAGCCTGGGCGGGCGTACCTCCCACCGCGTACACCGTCCATTCCTGACCGTTCACCTGCAGCAACTGAGATTGGATCAGCCCATCCGAGGTTATCGGCAGACTGCGACCGGCGCCGGAAAATTGGTCGCGGGGGGCGACGACGTGGACAAACCCCAACTCTGAGAGGGCTTTGGCAGCCGTCCATAACCCAGGCGACTGGATGCCGTCATCATTGGTGAGTAAAATCTGGCGCGGCTTCATTTGGCACATTCAGTCATAATGGCTGGTCTTCAGCCACTGGCCTAGGATCAGCAGATCCTTGAGCGAGTAAATCGGCCGGAACGTCGAACGGATGCGCAGGAAGCGATTGCGCAGGGAGCGGTTGCGCAGGGAGCGGTTGTGGCTCGGGCCAGACGGCAGCCTGCGCGCCTCCGAACGACCATAAGGCATGCATGAACCAGGGCTTTCCGCTCAAGCGGTAGCTCCACCAGGCCATGCACCAGCGGATGAGCAGGTAGCGACCGACCTCGGAACGCAAGATACGCCAGCGGTAGTCGTGGAATGAAAAATCATCCACCGCGAAGGCATGGTGCAGCGCTTCAGCGGCCACCTTTCCGTATCCCAGGGCCGGGGCTATCCCCTCCCCGAACAATGGATCCACCCCAGCCGCGTCTCCGACCAGCAGCAGGCGGGGCACGGCGAAGCGGTTCCAGGGGCTAAACCAGTGGAGAGGATGGCCTTCCAGGTCTATCCTGGCAGGATTGTCTCCTAATGAGGCGAGAGAATCGCTGAATAGCTCGGGCAACCTGGCGCGCGGCCGGGAGGGCGCAATGCGGGCATCGTAGATCCCCCGGTTGCAATGTGGGAGGCCGCCGATCAGGGTAGGAAAATCCCAACAATATCCTTGAAGTTCGTCTTGAACCGGGGTAAAGTCGAATAAGGCGTAGCGTTCGAGGAACTGGGGCGCGGTCAGTGGGGCAAGGGTATACACCTCTAAAGCGCGGGCGACCCTGCTCTTCGACTGCCCTCCCCTCAGGAAGCGGCGGGCGGCCCCTTTGCTCCCATCTGCACCGACCACTGCCTGGGCAGAATAGGTATCCCGGGAGGTCTTTATCGTGACTCCTTGTGGGTCAATAGAAACGCCCTCGACAATCTCATTCTGGTGGATGACTGCCCCACGTTGGCGAGCTTGCTGGGCAAGATAGGTATCCAGCTCGGCGCGATGGAAAACGAGCAACTGCGGCCGGCCGCGGATGTGGATCGTGCGCTCGCCATAGACAAAGCGCACATCCTCGACCCAGGCCTGGGGGACTGGCAAGGGCAACGGCAAGCCTAAATCGCTCAGCACCACCAGTCCTAGGCGGGTCAGAGCACCCCCGCACAGCTTGTGACGCGGGTGAGTGGCTTTTTCGATCAATACCATGCGCTCAGCCCAAGACCGATCGCGCTGGAGCAGATGCAAAGCCGTAGAAAGCCCAGCCGGCCCGCTGCCGATGATAAGCAAGTCTATTTTTTGCATGGGAGTCATCTCGAAGAACAAGACGATCTTCTAGGAGCGTAGTTTACCATAGGATACACCCTGCGTAGTTCAGGGGATTGTTATAATCAAGGCTGGCGGAAAGTCACGTGTCGTGCACATGGTCGAGTGCGTGCCGCCCAGGATTTTTAATTGGATAAGTAAGTAGCACCTCATCCATCAAGGAGATCAATGACTCTGGAAGGACCTCTGCTAGGGATCGATGTTGGCACAACGCATTGTAAAGCGGGCTTGTTCCGCCTGGATGGGGACCCGATCAGCGTCTCCAGCCGGCCGACACCCTTGAGACGGTCGCCAGAGGGGAATGCGTTTTACGACCCGCAGGAACTGTGGGCGACGGTCGCCGCGGCCATCCGCGAAGTCGTCGCGGGCTGCGGGCGGGCAGGGACCATCTCCGCGATTGGCATCGCCAGCATGGCTGAGACCGGCTTGCTGGTCGACCGGAAGAGCGGCGCGCCGCGGTCGCCGTTGATCCCCTGGTTCGACCCGGCAGCCACGCCCCAGGCAGAACTGCTCAAGCGGGAAGGGGATCACGGTGAGCGTTTCTTAAGATCAGGCATCCGTCCCAACTTCAAGTGCAGCCTGGCGAAGGTGCTCTGGCTGCGAGAGCAGGACAAGGGCGTCATACGAGAGGCAACTTGGCTCTCGACCGCCGACTACATCGCTTACTGTCTGACCGGGGTGATGGCAACCGATTATTCCCTGGCTGGACGTACCTACGCTTTCCGCATCGACCAAAAAACATGGGACGAGGCCTGGCTGGGACACTTGGGGTTGGATGTCCGCGTTTTCCCCACTCCACTGCCGAGCGGGACAATAGTAGGGTGGATCGAGCCAGAAATAGCGGCGGCCATTGGTCTGCCCACAGGGACGCCAGTGTCTATCGCCGGGCACGACCACGTGTGCGCGGCGTTCGCGGCCGGAGCAATCGACCCTGGCCTGGTATTCGATTCGATGGGGACGGCAGAGGCGTTGATCGGTGGATTCGAGGAACGCTCCCTAGAGGAAAATGAACTGCGATCCGGCCTGGTGTATGGCTGCCATGTAGTCAAAGGGAGGAATTATTGGATGGGCGGCTTGTCGGCTTCCGGGGGGTCGGTCGAATGGCTGGGCGCCATCCTGGATGAGCCGCCCCTATCCTACGCCGAGCTGGACGCTCTTCTGGAGGGGGCCAGCCCAGAGCCGACCGGCATCCTGTACTTCCCCTACCTGTCCGGTAGTGGTTCACCCCACACGGACTTTTTGGTTCGCGGGGCCTTCACTGGCTTGAACGCCGCCCATGGGCAATCCGATCTCGCCAAGGCAGTGCTGGAAGGCACGGCCTATGAAGTGGAGTTCATCCGGCGGGCGGCCGAGATGGCCACCGGATCGGCCATCCACCAGATCATAGCTTCAGGCGGGGGGACGCGCAACCGCCATTGGATGCAGATCAAGGCGGACGTCTCGGGATGTCGCCTGGAGGTGTTGCCTATGCCGGAAGCCACCCTGCTGGGCGCGGCTCTGGTCGCTGGGGTGGGGTGTGGTGTTTTCGCTGACGCAGCCCAAGCGATCGACGCTGCCAGGCAGGTGGTGGTGGAAATATATCTGCCGGACGCCGGCCGGCACCAGGGCTATATAGACTTATACGAGCGAGGGTATCTTCATTTACAAGCTCCCTTGAGGCAACTGGCGCGGGAAATTGAAAAGCTCCCCTGTGAAGATCGATGAGGATATCCACCTCCCGGTAAAATTGATCGATATAATTCCTGCAATAAGCTGATCACACCTCGTGAGCCACACAAAAGTGTTTAACCACAGAGCCAATGAGAACACAGAGAAGAGCTTTAATCAAAAAGGAGAGCGACACGCATGCCGAAAAAAGTCTTTGTGAGCGGGTGTTTCGACCTTCTACATAGCGGCCATATTGCCTTTCTTCGTGAAGCGGCTGCCTACGGTGACCTGTACGTGGCGCTTGGCTCGGATAAGACGGTTTACAGTTTGAAAGGCAGGCTGCCGGTGAACAGCGAGCAGGAACGCCTGTACATGATGAAAGCCGTCTCTTACGTCAAGGAGGCCTTTGTCTCACGTGGGTCGGGGATGTTGGACTTTCTCCCGGAGCTAGACGAGCTCAAGCCAGATCTCTTCATCGTAAACGAAGACGGAAACACGCCTGACAAGCAGCAGCTGTGTGAAGAACGCGGTATCGAGTACAAGATATTGCACAGGGTGCCTCATCCAGGGCTTGAAGCGCGCTCAACGACCGCTTTGCGGGAGATCAATCTGATCCCTTACCGGATAGACCTGGCAGGTGGGTGGCTCGACCAGCCGTTTGTTTCCAAGTATTACCCGGGGGCGGTGATCACGATCTCGATCGAGCCGACGATCGAATTCAACGACCGGAGTGGGATGGCGACCAGCACCCGCCGCCACGCCATCGAGCTGTGGGGGCCCAGGCTGCCTCCGGGAGACGACGAAAAGCTGGCCAAAATCCTTTTCAGTTACGACAATCCGCCAGGAACTAAGGAAATATCAGGATCTCAAGACGCGATCGGGATCGCCTGCCCGGGCTTAAACAAATCATGGTACGAAGGGGAATACTGGCCGGCGCGCATCGACTCGGTCAATGACGAGCCAGTCCTGCAGTTCGTCGAGAAATCGCTGTATTTGCTCCCGTTGGGACCGAGGGATTCCGACTTTAATGTGATCTATAACACGAACATCAACCGCGCAGGGGCCAAAGCCTTATCGGATGCGACGGAGGCTTGCTGGGAGGCGATCCTGCGCCAGGACATCGTGGGTTTTGGTCAGCACGTGCGGGAGTCGTTCGAGGCACAGATTGCGATGTTCCCTAACATGATGAAGGCGATGGTGGCGGAGCTGATCGAGCAGAACCGGCCGCGGGCTCTGGGCTGGAAGCTATCGGGTGCCGGCGGTGGAGGCTATCTGATCCTGGTCGCTGATCGACCGATCGAGAATGCGATCCAGATAATAGTGAGGAAGAAAGAGATTTAGATTCACGATCATCCCTGCTGATGAGTAAACATAGGCCGTCAAATCAGCCCATTAAATCGTTCTGGAAAGTTGGTAAACTCGTCCTGGCAGCCCTGCGCGCAGAAGTAGAACACCTGCCCGTCCCATTCGAGGCGGACTGCCTTCTCTCGTTCTACCGTCATGCCGCATACCGGGTCGGTTGCCATCGAAATGATCTCCTTAAACTGCCCGTCTTCCAGCCAAAGCACGCGATCGGCGATGTCCTTGATGCGCTGGTCATGGGAAACGATGACCACGCTGCGCCCCTGGTCTCTAGCAATGCGCCGCAGAAGACGCATAATATCATGCCCGATCTTCGAGTCGAGGTTAGCAGTTGGTTCGTCGGCCAGGATTAACGCTGGATCGTTTATCAGGGCGCGGGCAATCGCCACACGCTGCTTCTCCCCGCCGGAAAGCTTTTCGGGCAGGAAGTTCAGGCGCTCGCCAAGACCTAGATCAGCCAACAAGACTGTAGCTTTCTTGCGTGCCGCGGCGTTCTTAACTCCGGCCAGCTGTGCTACGATCGCCACGTTCTCTAGCGTAGTCAGTGCTGAGAGCAGATTGAAATCCTGAAAGATGAAGCCGAACTGGCGCAAGCGGATGCCAGGCAGGCGATTCTCCGCTAACGCGCTGATTATATCTCCGTTAAGCCGGATTTCACCCTCGCTGGGTTTTAACAGGGCGCCCAACATCGAAAGCAGGGTAGTCTTGCCTGACCCAGAGGGACCCATAATGAGAACGATTTCTCCGGGAGCAATTGTTAGTGACACGTCTCGTACGGCGGTCACCTCCGTCGCGCCAGAGCCATAACGTTTGGTAACCCGCTCGACTTGTAAAGTTGCTGTAGTCATTCTATTTCCCTCGGAACACCATGGCCGGGTCCAACCCGGCGATTTGCTTGATTGGGAGGACTGCCGAAACAGCTGCGATGACTAATGATACACCGCTTACCTTAATCATAGACGCGCCGCTGACTATCAGGGTCAAACTAATCCCGGTAAGGGGGATCATTTCTGAGAGCAGCAGCGTGAAGCCCAGTCCCAGGCCATAACCGATAGCGACGCTCAGCAGAGCCTGAGCAAGCACTGCCCGATAGAGATGGCTGTTGTGCGCTCCAATCGCTTTAAGCACGCCATATTCCGCCCGGCGCGAGAGGGTCGCTGTGTACACGGTGAGCGCCATCACTGCCAGGCCAATGAGAAAACCGATTAGATTCATGATCGTGATCAGGTCAGTGCTCATGTCTTTGATCACCTGGCGCTCCTGCCCGGCGAAAGCATCCCGAGTCTGGGCGGTGACATCTCTCACGCGGGCCTCAATCCGCTTTGCCACAGCGTTTGGATCTTCTCCAGCGCTGACCTTCACCAGTAAAAAACTGATCACCTGCGGGCTACCACGCAATACTTCGAAATCAGCCAACGAGATAAAGGCTACCGAATTGACCAGGCTGGTAGTCTCTTCGGAAAGGCCGACCACTTCGAAATCCTCGCCCAATATCTCCACGATGTCGCCCAGGGCAATACCCGACTTATCGGCGATATCGCGATCGATGATTGCCTCGCCATCTTTGGGCTGATCCCTCCCGATCGTCACCTTGCCCGGCCTGCCCAATACAGCTTTCTCTGGCAAGCCGATGATGTAAGCCAGGTTCCGTTCGTCGCCCGTGACGACCATATTGCTGATATACAGGATGGGCGTGACCGCCTCTATCCCAGGAACCGCTTTGACTTTCTTTTCGACAGAGGCAGGCAAAGACGAGGAGGCCATGTGCATGTTTCGAACACCCGATTGTGAAACAAATACGTCTGCGCCACTCTGGTTGATATAGACAGTGAGCCGCTGCTCAACCCCGGTGAAGATGGCATCGAGTGAGAGAATCAGGAGCAAAGCCAGAGCTACCCCACCGACCGAGATCGCCAGACGGATCTTGTTCTGGAAAAGGTTTCGAAAGGCCAAACGCATCATCTCCGGAACACCTCCGCCGGAGCTAACCCCGCCACCACGCGCGCTGGAAAGAGCGCAGCCACCAACGCCATCCCTAATCCCGCAAGAAGGGCTTTTTCGACATCCGATGGATCGAAGACGATGAGGAATTGCGGCCTGGCGGCCATGATTCCCTGGCTCACCCCATAGGCCATTACCACGCCGATCACGGCTCCTGCCAACGCCGCCAATAAAGCCTGCACGGTTACGACTTGATAAAGCACCCGATTCGCGGCACCGATCGCTTTAAGCACACCATATTCGCGCTGTCGTTCTACCGTAGCGGTGTAGATCACCATCCCAACGATCATTGTCCCGACCAAAAAAGCGATCCCAACCATCAGCTTGAGTGGGGCGGAGAAGATATCAGCAAATAATTTCAGATCGTTAATGGCCATCTCCTTTTTCGTCAGGGCATTGACCCCTGACAGGTCATTCAGCCGGTTAAGCACTTCCCCTGTTTCGACAACCTTGTAAAGTGTGACCAGCAAAAAACTGGTGGCCTGTGGGGCACTGAACAGGTCTTCGGCAGCTTTCTTGCGCATGAAGAAAAAACTCGTCATCCAGGAGGTCGTGCCGTTCGAAAGGCCTACAATGGTGAAGTCCTTCCCCATGAGCTCAAACGTATCGCCGATCCTCATTCTATGCCGTCCAGCTAGAATCCGATCGAAGACAACTTCTCGATCCCTTTTTGGCTGGCGACCTGAAGAAATTTCCCACGGCCCACCCCCCTTCCCAGGTTCGTAACCCACCAGGTACGCGGGTTGTTTCTTGTCGTGCAGGTCGAGGATGACAAACTGCGAGAGGATAGGCGCTACATCCTCAACGCCTCTGAGCGAGTCGACCTTATATTCAATGCCCGAGGGGAGCAGGGAAGTCGCTCCAAGCAGATTATTCACCCCATCCTGTGCGACGATGATGGAGCCAGGAGACCGGTCAAGGTACAAGGTGATCTGACGGTTCAGCCCATCCAGAAATCCATTGAGCACCAGGATTAGCATCACCGCCAGGGCTACCCCTCCAACGCTCAAAGCCAGACGGGTCTTGTCTTGAAATAGATTGCGGCGTGATAGAGACATTGTAAAGGCGCAATACCAGTCGAATAGATGGACGAGAGACCATAGCCAAGCTCAGCGAGTGCTGCTGAACAATGCGCTTGCCACAGGTGAGTCTGTAATGGTGAGATTTCCTTGCCAGGATTGGGTGGATTTTCGATTAGACCACGTCGCCCCGCCAGCGGTACCAAAGCCAGCCCACAAAGTACCCAACCACTCCACCCACCACTCCAGAAATCCAATGGATAGGATGCGGATAAGCGTCTAAGGCGATTCTCGCGATGATGTAACTTAGAAGGCCGAGTCCGATGATCCATATATAAACCACTAGCGGCGTTTCCTGGCGGCTTTTATTCCTACTTACCTTCTTCGATCTTGCGAGCTTGCTCATCTCAATAATTGAGCCCCGTATTCGTGCCGTCCATCATTTCCAGCACGGGCTACTGCAAGGAGCAAAGCCTCCACGGTCGCCAATTCTGGATTGAAAACCACCTGCGCCATACCAAAAACGTGGTCCACATAAGCCTCGATTACACCATACAGGGAGAGCAGGCTGTTGCGGACACGCGCTGCGCAGTTGGGGCAACCCATCCCCCAGACAGTAAGCACAACAGTGTCCATCGTCTGGCGCTCTTCAACTGTGGCATTCTTTTGTGCTGGTTCAATATGACAATTTTCGTCCATGAGGGTATCCTTATCGGTTAATGACATTCGCCGTGTCCGGCGTGAATGCTTTTTTGAATCGTCTCAGCTCTCCACCATATATAATTGCCCAATAAAAAGTTGGTCCTTTTCGATCTTCACTTCGTATCTGTCAAGAGGTCGTGGAGGTGGGCCGGAAATCACCCTCCCTTCTCTGTCAAACACGCCAAAGTGGCAAGGGCTAAGGAAAATTCCCTTGTCGGCTATCCAACGCACCCGACAGCCAAGGTGGGTACAAATATTTGACATGGCAATGAAATCCCGCCCGTTGTCGGTCAGCCCGTAAACCCCGAGCTTCTCCTCTTCTTCAAGCCAGCCAGCCTTGCGTGTGAGGCTTACTTTGAATAATGTGGGCGTGCCCAACTCAACTTTATTGATCGAGCCCAGACGCAACCAACTTTGACTTTTCTTTCTCGATAATGCTGGGCCCAGGAAGAAAGCGATGGCTGGTATCCCGATCGTCAGGCTGATCAGCCCACCAATTGACCAGGTTGCGATGCTTAAGAATCCTCGGCGGTTGATCTGCTCAGGTTCGTTCACTGTTCGCCTCAATATAACAATTGCCAATCAGTTTATACGATACACTGGATGGCATGTATCGACAAGCGCATTTTGTCGCATTAATCGATAAGCCATTTTGCGCATAAACATGAAGAACAGGCGCAAGCGATCATCGAACGAACTCGCGCACCAGCCCCATCGCCCGGTCGGTTTTGGCAATGGACGCCGCGCCGTCTTTTTCAATACCGGTTATCGCCCGGATGGCATCGATCGTTTCCGGCACTACGATGGCTTGATTGTAAACCTGGTAGTTGTAGAACACCTCACTATCCATAACAGTCAGGCTGTCTTCCCACAGGCCGACCTCCCACATATCGCCGCGCGGCCGTCCCAGGTCGGCCATCATCTCCAGCGTGCTGTTGAGAGCGACGATGCCCTCATTAGCGCGCAAGAAGGCAATGCGCGGCGCGGAGCGAAACGCGTCCAGCACTTCCTCCTTCGTGGCTGGTCGGGTAAGTTCCACACTCCAAGCGTGCAGGTGACTGGTCGTGTGGGCTGCCACCAGGGCAATCGTCACCACGTCCAGGTCCGGATCCACTGTTTGAGCGTCTGGACCCTGATGAGAGGGAATGATTGTCTCAGGGACGACGGTGTTCATGACGCCGCTGTGGTCGGATTCCCAGGGGTCAGTGGCACGGCGGATGAGTACCCCGCGCGCTTTCTTGAGCAACCCGGCGTTCTTAAGCGCCCCCAGGGTGCGGACGATGCTGGTGGTGTTGCACGACACCACACGAGTCGTATCACGGCCAAGCGCAGATGCGTAATTCGCTTGTGCCACGAAGGAATGGCCGGTTAGGCTGTGCTTCTCACCGCCTTGGAAGACCGATTTAACCCTGGCAGTGCGGTATTTCTCCAGATTGGCCGAAGCCACCTTCTTGGGAGTGGCGTCGGCGATCACATCGATCCGGGAAAGCAGATTGTCCAGGTTACCGACCAGTGGTATCCCCGCCAAACGCATCCCTTCGGCTGCCTCCAAGGTTGAGGAAAATACCGGGTAACTCTTCTCAACGGCCACTTTAATGCGCCAATCGCTGACCACGTCGGCCACGCCAACCAGCTCCATGTCATCTTGAGCAGCGATCGCGTCGGCAATGCGTTTGCCGATCACGCCGTACCCATTTACAGCCACACGAACTTTCTTAGTAGACATTCCTACCTCCGTAATATTTGGACAATTGTTATGCAGGATAAACAGCCTTTCTGATCCTATCCTGGTGTTCTGGCCCACCTAACAACCCAGCCAAGGCAGCAACGCTTTCCGTAAGCAAGAACACTGGCAGGCTGCCGAATAGGCGTAGAATGACCTCCGCATAACCGGCCTGATCGGAGAGCAAATCCACAAATGCGTATGTGGCGAAGGGGTTGCGCACACCCAATACGTAGCAAAGTCCTGGGAGATGGTAGAAAAGCAGCCCCAACCCGACGGCCAGGGTGTGGTTCAGACCAATCTGGCGGTGGATCAGGCCCGGGTATCGCTCTGGATGACCGGCAAGGATGGTTTCAGCAGCCAGACGGCCACTTTTCACTGCAAAACGGATGCCCTCCCCACTGAATGGATCGACCAGCCCAGCTGCGTCGCCCACCAGCAGCGTGCGCCGAGAGGCAATTGGCTCGCGGCGAGTGTAGATGGGCAACGGGTGCCCATGCAGAGGCGCGTCATCCAGGGGAATGCCGTAACGCGCCATCACCCGCCTCAGGGTGGCCTGCAGTTCGCCGGGCTTTGGATGCAGCGCACCGATACCCACAGAGAGATGTTTGGACTTTGGAAAAATCCACAGGTAGCCCAGGCGGATCTCTCCAAAGATGAACGTCGGTGTGTCGGCAAGTCTAGCGAAGGTATCCGGCGGCACGGGAACTTCGACCTCAATCGCTGCGGCCAGGAGCCTATCCTGCCTCAGCCCCAAGGAGCGCGCCACGATGGAATTGGCTCCATCGGATGCAATCAGGTAACGGCCCTCGAATCGATCGCCATGCCCGGTTTCAACGATGACTCGATCTTCTAATTCATGAACTTTCTTGACTGCTACGCCCTGGCGCACCTCAACATTGGCATGCGCCAGGATGAAGGTATCAAACCCGTCGCGCATCACCATGCGCATCGTGTTAGCAGGAAGCCGGATCGTAACCGTATGTTTCCCCAGCGCGTAGGAGATTTCTTTCACGCGCGACTCAATCACCGGTTCAAACGAAAAAGGAAACTGTTCCAGCAAGCGAGAGGATAAACCTCCACCACAAGGTTTGTAGCGCGGCAGCGATTCTTTCTCAAGCACCAACACACGCCGCCTTGCTTCGCCGAGAAAATAGGCGGCTGTGCCCCCGCCGGGCCCTGCGCCTACAATGACGACGTCGTAAATGTCAGACAAAGTCTATTTTCCCTGATGATCTCTTTTATCATCTACCAGGCTGCCCCACAATTATCCGACGATGCCGATGGTAATCATTTCAAATGGCTTCCTCATTTAGGAAGATTTACTTTACCCTCCCGCAGATTCCAAAGTCTGCGGGAGGATATAGCCAGGACAGCAAATATTCAATCAGCCGTCCCGGATCGAAGGGGGCTTAATGATGTTGCCCGGGTCCTGCAACATACCTCTGGGCTTTTACGTACTTTTCTGGCTCTTTCTCAAAGGCTCTCTTGCAGCCATTCGAGCAGAAATAATACGTTTGTCCTTGGTACTCGTACTTGCCGGCGGCAGTCTTGGGATCAACGTCCATGCCACACACAGGATCTTTTACCATAGGTCTCACCTCCTTTCGTGGAAATATTATCGAGCTGTTTGTTATGGTTTCTCTGTCGCATCGTTCAGGCACGGCAGCTTTACTTCGATCAACCCTGGGCTGCCATGGCAGCTATATAGGCTATCGAGTGTGGAAATTGGACGGATGCAATGCCCAGCAACTGTTCGCGTAACGTCGCATTGTCTCTCATCCTATCTCCTGCCTGGGGCAGGAGAATTTGAGCTATTGCATGGTCGAGTGCGATCTCAAGATTGCGAGCATTTGATGGATCAAAAAGGCCATTGCCCAGCCTGGACCACGAATTAGCCAGATAGAGCATGGCTTCGTCTATCAACCAATGCGAGTCTGGGATGGCGTGTGCTCTCAAGAGAGCATCCATCTGCAGAAGGGGCAATAGAGGCTGTTTCTGCCGTCTCAATATAGCGTGGACCTTGTGATAGGCCGCCTGTTTTTGACGGACACACGATCGCAGAAACTCAACCTCCCAGGGTAGGGCGCTTCCATTTTGAGAAGCAGAGACTGGGTTTCCAGCGGTTGGCCATTGGATGACTGTTGTCATTGAGAGCAAGTCGTGATCCCACCAGTCGAAATGTTGTGTGTCCATTGTCCCGACCAAAAATAGATTGGGAGGAAAGGGTATAGGTTTGGAGAAATGGGCGTCTCCAAGACTAGTGAGTTGGCCATGCCTGAGTTGCGAAGCGACCTCGGTAAAGAAGCTCAATAGCTCCCCCGGACTGATGCGGGTGAGGCAGGCAATGAAGATACGCTGCAAATGTTCTGGAAGCCAGGCTTCTGCCATGAGCGAGAGCAACTTTTCCGTGTTGTAGCGCGTATACACTTCGGTGAACATGGTCAGGTTTTCGCTCTTCGCGAACGCCCAGGGGTGCCCCACCATCAACTGGCATTGCGCACAATCGCCCATCAAGATGCGCGACATGCATTGGACGGCTGCGATCTTGCCGCTACCCTCTGGTCCAGTCAAGATCACCATGGGTTTGGACTTGAGCGCCACGTAAAAATTGACCGGGGCGGCTTCGTTAAAACAAATTCTGTTTTTATGCGCTGCCTCCAACAGGCAGGCTACAAATTCTGTTTCTTGATCGGGTTGGGCTACTGGGTTAGTCTGCATAGAGTCCTGCTCCGTCGTCCTCTTTGGCGATTTCAGTATACGCCACAGGCAAACGAAAACATAGGGCTATTAATCGTATCGAAGCACAAGCACTTTTGCCTATCGGCGCCGGCTACTGGGCCGGTTCCACATAGAAGGTGAACCGCACTTCATCTTGAACGTTGCCTTTAGCAACTTTCACGCGCAACCACCAATCACCCACGGTTGGAAATTGGGCGCCGGCCATGAACATGCCACTGCTGTCCGACATCAGCTGCGCTACACCTGATCGGAAAGGTTGGTCGTTGCCGGCAGGGCCATATTCATAAGAGAGGGTGTCAAGAGCGACCGTGCGCTGTCGAGAATCGATTGGCATAAAGTTCAGGGTAACTATCCCAGTTGGGATAGGAGGATAAGGGTCGGTTGAAAATCGGATGGTGATCAAACCGTATTGGCCGAGATCGGCAGCCGCATCCCGCGACGGAATCCGAGAAAGCTCGCTCGTGGTTGCCCAGATCAGCAAGCTGATCAATCCTGCAGCTGCAAGGATATAGATTAACCAGTCTAGGCGAAAACGCCTTGTTTTCTGCGCGCCATCCATCATTATCGCTCCGCAAAACTAAGTTTGCTTGAAAAAATCCGACTCGGATTTTGTTGTTGTTGGTATACCGGTTTGCGTCCAGATTCTCAGGGTGTACAGAGTAATTGCCAGGACGATCAAGCCGATGACCTGCGCGGCGCGGAAGCCTCCCAGAAGGATCAGGCTATCTCCGCGGAACGCTTCTAGAAAAATCCGCGCGGCAGATAAAAGGGCAACCACCAGTAAAAAATTTGTCCCATTGCCCACCTGACCAAAAGGCTTCTTGTAGGCGACGAAGAGCACGGCGAGGGCAGCCAGAGTCTCGTACACCTGGCTTGGATGGCGATACTCATTCCACAGGTAGATCGACCAGGGGAGGTTCGCTGGAGCGCCAAAAGCGTCGCCGCTTAGAGTGTGCGCCAGGCTCAGGGCGACCATGAAGGCTGCCAACCCCGGCGCCAACGCATCCAGCGTGGGCCTCAGCGGCAATTTCTTGCGCCAGCCGTAGAGCGCAGCGAAGACCAGACCAATCAGCACGCCATCGAAACCTGCCATCGTATTAAAATTGAGCGCAAACAGGCTCAATGGATTTGCCAGGTAAACGCTCAGATAACGGGCCGCGTACGCCAAGCGGGCGCCAACGATCCCGGCAATGATTACGATAAAAACTAAATTATTAATGGTAGCAGAAGGCAATTTCAAACGGACAGCCTCTTTTTCCGCCAGTGCAGAGCCGATCCAGACTCCAACAAGCAGCGCCAGGAGTGGAAGCTGCAATAAAAACGGTCCGAGGCGTAAATATGGATACATCAGGGCGTCTCTTTCAGCAAGTCTTCAACATTGGAACGAATCACGGCTTCACTCATCGGACCACCGACGACCACCGAGCGAATGACGCCTTTGCGGTCAATAAAAAACGTGGTCGGCAGCCCACGCAGCGCATAACGCACGCTTACCGAGCCATCGCGATCGAGTGGGATTGGAAAGGTCAGCCCATATTGGCGCACAAAGGTAGCTGCGTCAGCCTCGCTATCCTGGTTGGTCGTATTGACTCCCAGGACGACCAATCCCAGGTCCTTATAATCCTGATACACTTTTTCGATAGCCGGCATTTCAGCGCGGCAAGGCGGGCACCAGGATGCCCACAGGTTGACCACTATGGGTTTACCGCGCAGGTCCGATAGCGTAACCTTTCCGCCTCCGAGCAAATCCAGGGTGAAATCGGGGGCCGCGAAGCCCTGGCGCGGACTGGCCGGCTGTGCTCCAGAATTCGCGGCTGTCGATGGAACCCGAGATAGGAGCGTCCAGCCAGCGCCCAGGGACAGGGCGATGACCACCATGAATGTCCATCGACGCTGATCTTTTAGAAGAACGATCCAGTTCATAATTTAACTTTCGTCATGTTTTAGGACACTACTGGCGGACTGCCCGCTGAGGTAGCCGACATAGGCCGGGACCAGCGGCAGCACACAGGGGGAGAGAAACGAGATCAACCCGGCCAGGATGGCGATCAGGTAGCTGGGGACAGATGCTCCGCCAAGCGGGAGGTCGAGGAAATAACCGTTGCGCTGTGCCCAAATCGCAATCAGGGTCAGGCGCCCGGTGAGCAACATCGCCCCGATGACCACCAAGAAAATACCGCTAAAAATTTGAATGCCACGCTGGTAACGCCGCAGCCGGCGAACCAGGTTAAAAGCCCGATCCATCGCCAGCCCGATGGCCAGAAATGGAAGCCCCAGACCAATTGCGTATCCGCTGGATAGCACCATCGCCTGTCCTACTGTTTGCTGGCTGAATCCGAGGGTCAGGATGGCGCCCAGGGTAGTACCGATGCAAGGCGTCCAGCCGGCGGCGAAGAACACGCCCATGAGTCCTGAGGAAATTAATCCGCTCCGCCGGTTTGGGTTCCAGTCGGGGCGCGTGTCGTAGTAAAGCCATGGGATTTTCAACACCCCGAACGTTGCTAATCCAAAAACGATGACGATCACGCCACCAATCTGCCCGAGAATCGTCTTGTATTGGCCAAACAAGCGCCCCGCCGTCGATGCAGCCCCACCCCAGCCCACGATGAAGACCAGCGAAAAGCCAAGGATGAACACCATGGCATGGAGAAAGGTGTTGATCCGGCGACTAAGGGAGGGCGTGATTAGAGAGGGAATTGTTTGGTTCATTCGCTATTACTTATGATACGAATTCGCCCTGGCTTCCTTAGATCGCGCCTGCTGAGAAAAGGCAACGTCTAGATAGGGGAAGCTAAACCAGACAATCCCCAGGCCAAACAGAAACCCTGTCAGCAGACGCATCAAGGAGTTGAATGAGCCCCATTCGTCGCCCGCGTAAAAACCGGTTGGAAAGGCATTATAGGTAAGTGCGGCTAACCAGGTATTGCTGTCACGAAAACCCTGGCCGATCCCGGCGAGATCGCTGATTAAATGGCTTGTTCCATCTAAAGCCATAGGCAGCATGAGCAGTACGAGCCCCCACCAGGATAATGGCTTTAGCCTCCGGCGCAGCGGCCACCAGGACAAACCAAAGAGCCACAGACTGGTGAACATGGAGACCATCCGGTCAGACCAGGCCACTTTCCAGCCCATCTCCGGGTTCCCGATGAACTGGCGCAAGACGAGTGGTTCAAGGGTATTTTGCCATGCGGACTGGATCTCTGTTAAGGAATAGGTCACCTTCGGCCCAAACAGAAAGTAAGAACGCTGGGGGAGCTGGTGGCAGAGAAATGAGTAGACTTGATAGATCAACCTGGCTGGGACCTCCCAGCCAAGATACATGAAGAGAGGCGCAAGAAATGGCAAACCCACATAGAGTCCCAGAATGATATTAAACGCGAAAAACCAATGCCGGCTGATCTGGTAGCTCAACCGGTCGAAGCGAGTGACACGGATGGATGTGGCAGAAGGGATCACCGGTGCAGTGCTAGACACTGAACACTTCTTACTGCCCCCTGGCCTGGCGTTTGACCCGTGAGGTGATGATCGGCATACTGACGATCAGGCTAAGTAACCCGACCCAGACCATCCCGCCAATCCTGGCCACAGGAGGATAGCCACCCACCAGGCTTGCAGCCAGGTAGAATAAGCTTGCTGCGCCAAGAGAAACCGGTATATACATCAACGCGCTGCGGCGCGCGACTTCTTTCTCTAATCGTTCATATTCCATAAGAAACCTCTTGTCTAAAAGTGTTGAGATTTGTTTGGCGAATTATATCGACTATTCTGTTCAATCACTGCTTGTAGCGACTGGTGATAAGCGTGATTTTGGCTCACCAGCGCCACGCTGCGGTCTATCGCCATGCCGGATGGTGGGTTTAAACCCTTTCAACAGCAGGGTGTTCAGTGTGACGGTAACCGAGCTGATCGCCATCAGCAATCCCGCCAGCTCAGGGCTGATGATCAGTGAAATGAATGGATAGAACAACCCGGCACCTAGAGGAATGCCCAAAATGTTATAGACAAAAGCCCAAAACAGGTTTTGCTTCACTTTACGCATGGTCGCCTTGGCGACTTCGATCGCCACCACCACATCCTGGATGTCGTCCTTGATCAGGATCACATCGCCCGTCTCTTTGGCGACGTCTGTACCGGAGCCGATGGCCATACCGACGTCAGCCTGGGCCAGGGCAGGCGCGTCGTTGACCCCATCACCCACCATGGAGACTTTCTTGCCCAAAGCCTGGAGTTTCTTCACCTCCTCGGCCTTATCCTGGGGCAGCACTTCGGCCAGCGCGCGGTCAATACCCACATGCCGTGCAATGGCTTCTGCAGTGCGGCGGTTATCACCGGTGATCATGGCCGTCTCGATGCCAAGTCTGTGCAGGCGTTGGATAGCTTCGGTGGTGTATTCCTTCAAGGTATCAGCAACTGCGATCAAGCCGGAAGGTTGCCCATCAATTGCCACGAACATCACTGTTTTGCCATCGGCTTCCAACGCCTCAGCCTGGGCCATCAATGGAGAGAAATCAACGGCACGCTCGAGCATCAGCTTGCGATTGCCGAGCAATACAGCCCTGCCTTCCACCTGCGCCTCTACGCCGTGACCCGGGATTGAGTTGAATCTTTCTGCCTCACCAATGACAAGCCCCCGGGCTTCTGCGCCTTGCACAATAGCCTCGCCAAGCGGGTGCTCGCTGTTCTTCTCGGCAATAGCAGCCAGACGGAGTAAGTGGTCAGTATCACTGGTTACTGACCTCTGATTACTGATTACTACGTCAGTTACGGATGGCTCCCCCTTCGTCAGCGTCCCGGTCTTGTCGAAGACGATCGTCTGCAGCTTACTGGTGTTTTCAATTGCTTCAGCGCCTTTGAATAACACGCCGTGTTCTGCGGCTTTGCCTGTCCCGGCCATCATGGCGCTCGGTGTAGCCAGACCCACCGCACACGGGCAAGAGATGACCAACACGGTCACCGACAGTAATAGGGAGAAACCAAAAACGCCGATCTCACCCAATGCATACGGAGACAATATGAACCTGGAATTCGGGTCGAAGAACCACCGGTAGCCAAAGAAAAACCAGAAGATGAACACCACAACAGCCAGCATGTGAACTCCGAGGATGAAGTGTCCAGCAACCCAATCAGCGAGTTTCTGAATAGGCGCCTTACTTGCTTGAGCGTCTTCCACTAACTTGATGATCTGCGCCAGGGCAGTATCTTTGCCAACGCGGGTGGCGGTGAACTTGAAGGCGCCGGTCTTATTCAGGGTACCGCCAATGACGGTGTCACCAGCCTTCTTCTCCACCGGCAGGCTTTCCCCCGTGAGCATGGATTCATCGACTGCAGAATAGCCTTCAATCACTGCTCCATCCACCGGGATGCCCTCTCCCGGGCGAACCAGGATCAGATCACCGATCTCTACCTCATCGGCGGGAATTTCCTCTTCTTTGCCGTCGCGGATGAGGCGGGCGATCTTGGGCTGGAGCTTCATCAGCTTGCGGATGGCTTCGGAGGTACGCCCCCTGGTGAGCGCCTCAAGCCAGCGCCCCAAGATGATGAAGGCAGTGAGCAGGGCGGCGCTCTCGAAGAACGTGGCGCCTTCGCCGCCAAAGCCAGCCTTGGGGAAGAGGGTATTGATCACGGCGATGCCGTACGCCGCGCCGATGCCGGTGGCGTATAGCAGGTTCATGTCGGTGACGCCGTGTTTCAGGCCACGCCAGGAGTTGGTGAAAAATTGACGCCCGGGGCCAAAGACGATCGGCGTGGTCAGCAAGCCAATTACCCATTTGTAAGAGAGAAATTCTGGGACAAAGGCTTTCAATGGGCCGAGCATGTCGTAGAATGTGCCGATCATGACGATCAAGCCGATGGTTCCAGCAATGATTAAATTCCGTCCCTGTCGTTTAATTTCATCTTCACGTACCTGTCGCTCACGGTCGAGCGCATCTGCGCCTTCACTGCGTTCGCTGGCTTCGTATCCAACTTCACTCACAGCGCGTTTCATTGCTGATGTGGTCACTACCCCTGGGATATAGGTTACACGGGCGTTGCCCAATCCCAGGTTTACGACGGCCTCATTCACACCGGGCAATTCGTTAAGCGCAGCCTCCACGTGTGCCACGCAGGAAGCGCAGGTCATCCCGCCTACATCCAGAGTTAATTCTGTCGTTGGGACAGAATAACCCACGCTTTCGACAGCTCGCTGCATATCTGCCAGCCCCACCTGTTTTGGGTCATAAACCAGGTTAGCTTTGTTGGTTGCCAGGTTGACGATAACCTGTTTAACCCCGGAGAGTTCTTTGAGTGCACCTTCCACGTGGGAAACGCACGAGGCGCAGGTCATACCAGTGATTGGCAGAGTCAGGTTCAATGTAGATTCATTCATGTGGTTATCTTCCTCAAGGAGAAACACCTTTCGAGATAAGCACCCGTTGGATTGACGCTTCCAGGCGCGGGTCAGCCCGTTGTTGGGGGGTGTCGACCAGGGAAAACCAGGACTTCCCATCGTGGCTATGGACTTCTAAGCTGCTCGGTTGGAGGCCCTCCGCATAAACCAGTAAGATGACCATCTGGCAATCACACTGGTCGGTTCCATGGTGGGGGCAGGGGCATTCTGTATGGGCTTGTCGGGCGACTTGCAGGTCGAAGGTACGCATTACCTGCAATCCAATGCTGTTCGCCTGCCGGGTCAGCCAGGCGATGGCTTCATCACACGGTTGGTCGAGAATCAAGAAAGTGTCACCCATATTTCAGCTTCTCGTTGGGTAATCTTCAGGGCACCCAATTAGACAAAACTGTCAAAGTACGATCCGGTTGCTGGGGGTCATTGCTGGGCAAGTGCACGCGAAAGTCGTGAAAACCTTCCATGCCGGCGTGCATCATGAATTGCATCGAAAGAGAGGTGCTTTCTCCGGGCTTTAACGCCATCGAACCGATGGCAGGGATAGGCGGTCAACATCCCGCAGCGACTTCGATGTAAGGTTGTTCGCTGAAGCGCAGCAGCTTGTCACCGACATTAGTGAGTTGGAACGACACTTCGACGGTCTGGTCCAGCTTCACGTCTCCCAGGTCCCTCTCCTCTTGATCCACCTTCAAGCTGGGGGAGCCTTTGACTTCGACAGGCACCTTGGGCGCCGGTTTTTCACGCAGCGCTAGGAAAGCCGCGGCGACAAGCAGGATACCACCCAGGGCAATCAGGATCGGCATCCATTTAGCGTTCCCCTTTTTTCGCTTTTTGGAATATTTCCTGGTTTTATTTTGGCTCATGGTCGATACTCCATATTTGGTTGGAAACCAATTTGCGTGGCGGGCGCAGCTAAATTTCCGTTCATGCAAAGTTGCGGATACCTCTCGCTGCGCCCCTACAACTTAAATTATTCAACTCTTTTGGCATTATATGGGCAATAACTTAGGACTTGTAGCGTAATCTGGCTGGTTCGTAAATAGGCAATATTGCTTAGGATAAATAAGGCCACGTAGCGCATACCAATCGCGGCGATCCGGGATTATGATGAAAACCAAACAGCAAATTATTCGAACAGGAGGTGTAATGGGATGTTTATCTCAAAACGGATCTTAATCCCTCTATCAACTGGCCTGGTCGGAGCGCTGTTTCTGACCGGGCTGTACTTTGGTATCGTCTCGTGGGCCGAAAGTCCTCAACATGCGATCGACTTGTTTTGGGATGACCGCTGGATCGTCCTGCCGATCATCCTCGGCTTTGGAGTTCAGGTCGGGCTTTACACCATCCTGAAGAAGCGTTTATTCGTACCCGTGGCCACCACCGGACCCAGCGGTCCCCTGATGGGTGCGGGGGGGACAACCTCCACGATGGCAATGGTAGCCTGTTGTGTCCACCACGTCACCGATGTCTTGCCCATCCTGGGGCTGACCGCCGCAGCGACTTTCCTGGCGCAGTACCGGATCACCTTTATGCTGGTTGGATTGACGACAACGCTAATTGGGATACTGATTATGCTCTTCATTCTATTAAAAGAACGGCACAAGGCCATTCAAATGATGGCTGCTGCCGCATCCCCTGTTCTGGAGACTCAATGAAACGCTTCACTTTCCTGCTCATTCTCGCGCTTGGGCTGGTTCTGGCAGCCTGTAGCACGGCGACACCCTCGCCCTCAACCCAACCGGCAGTTGATCCTACTGCGGACCTTCCGACCCAACCCCTCGCCGCTCCTATGCAAGATTCAGCGGCTCAACTTGAACAGCCGGTCAACCTGCCTGGGCTGCAGCTGGCCGAGATCACCGATAGCCAAGGCGCAGTTACAGTGGTCGTAAAACCGCTCGATCTGAACGGCTCACAAGACACGCTAATCTTTGAAGTTGCCTTGGATACACATTCTATAGACCTGAGTATGGATTTGTCTGCATTGGCTACTCTTACGACCGATACCGGCCAGAGCGTTCAAGCAGTGCTGTGGGATGCGCCGCGAGGCGGGCATCACGTCTCTGGGACGCTCTCGTTTCCGGCCAGCGTAGCAGGCAAACCGATATTGGACGGCGCATCAAAGCTGACGTTGATCATAAAAGATGTAGATGCTCCAGAGCGTGTCTTCGCCTGGGACATGAAGTAAGCCCTACCGGGAATAAACCTCAAGAGGGAGCAGAAATAAACAAGGGTTCGGTTATTCAGGGTGAAAGCCGCTGCGATTTCGTTACTATCGTCTAATGAAATTTATTAACAAAAAAGTATCTTTCACCCGGCGTGAATTTCTTAAAACGGCTGTCCTGGGGATGGGCAGCCTTGCATTCCGCCCATTGGTTCAAACGGTCGCTTTGCTTGAATTTCCTCAGGACGAGCTATTGGGCAGAGTCAACGTCGGCAAAGTGGATGTAAAAACCCGCCCGGATAGCGACAGCCAGACAGTGGGTGAACTCTACGAAGACGCCATTGTCCCCTGGCTGCGGGAGGTAGTCGGAAAAAACCTTTACCACACCAACCAGCGCTGGGTGGAAACGCCCGACGGATACATCTGGGCGCCTTACCTTCAGCCCGTGCGCAATCTTCCGAATGCGCCGCTTACAGACCTGCCCGATACCAGCCTGGGGGCAGGCATGTGGGTGGAAGTCAGTGTCCCCTATATAGATCTAGTACTTGACAACCCACCCGCGCGCTCCCCTCGATACCAGGACCGCATAAAGCTGGGACAACCTGTGCGCTTGTATTACAGCCAAATCATGTGGATAGACCAGGCGCGCGCCGACGCCGAAGGCCAGGTTTGGTACCGCTTGAATGAGCAGTATGGCTCCTATGGTGATATCCTGTGGGGTCTGGCGCAAGCCTTTCGCCCTCTCACCGCGGAGGAGATGGCTCCCATAGCCCTTGATGTCGAAGAGAAACGCGTGGTCGTGGATATCACCTACCAGACGCTGTCATGCTACGAGGGTAAAACCGAAGTCTATTTCGCTCGAATTTCCTCCGGGGCTTTATACAATTATCTTGGGGAAAAGGTAGATGTATGGGCTACCCCAATTGGTAATTTCCCAATCTGGCGCAAGCTGGTTTCGCTGCACATGAGCGGCGGGACGACGGGGGGTGGATGGGACCTGCCTGGCATCGGATGGGTGTCGCTCTTCGTGGGAAGCGGCGTGGCGATTCACTCCACATTCTGGCACAACAATTTCGGCGAACCGATGTCGAATGGATGCGTGAATGCCCGCCCGGATGATGCAAAATGGGTTTTCCGTTGGACGCTGCCGACCGTGTCCTATGATCCCGGCGACGCGATGGCGCCCTGGCCAGGAGGCACAAAAGTGGAAGTTAGATGAGAAAAATCATTTCACTCGCTCTAATTGGCGCAGGTTTATTTCTCCTATTAGCTGTAGCGGGCTATTGGCGCTTAGATGAAGCTGTCTATGGGCCAACTCCATTCTTACTTTCGATCCAGCAAGCTGCTGGTTTGGATGGCAGCCAACCCTGAGCTTGCCGAAAAAGCTTTGGAAGAAGTTTTAGCATTCTACCCATAATGGAGGATACGATGACGAAGAAACACATATTGATCATGCTGGCCTGCTGCCTGGTGCCAGTCATCGCTCTGGGGGCCATCTTTCTCTTCAACGTGCCGGTCAACCAGGTGCTTTTTTTCGGGCTGATCCTCTTATGCCCTCTCTCTCATATTTTGATGATGAAATTTATGGGCCACGACGAAGGACAGGTTCATAGCCAGCACCATGCTCAATCGGCTGCGCCTGAGAGGAGCAAGATTAGGGATAGATCAACGTAAGGATAAGAATGATGGTAGATACGATCCAGGCTCAAGAAGACGCTCTCATTAATAAGGCGGAGCCGACCCGACCTCGATCAGCCACAGGCTGGACGGGAATGGCCTTTCTCGTGGTGCTGGCCCTCCTTGGACTCATGGCTTGGGGCTTGAAAAAGGCTCAGGCCGGTCCCATCCAAGAGGGGATGGCGCCTGATTTCAGCCTGACCGGTTTCGATGGGCGGGAAGTTACGCTGAGCGAGCTGCACGGCCAGGTGGTGATCATCAACTTCTGGGCATCCTGGTGCCCACCCTGCCGGGAAGAGGCAGCCTATCTGGAACAGACCTGGCGCAAATATAAAGATAAGGGCGTGGTTTTTATCGGCGTGGACTACGTTGACACCGAGAAAGAAGCCCTGGCCTACATCCAGGAGTTCGACATCACTTATATTAACGGGCCTGATATCGGGACGCGCATTTCGCAGGCCTATAATATTCAGGGTGTGCCGGAAACCTTTTATATCGCCAAGAATGGCGAGCTGCGCGGGGTCCACATCGGCCCCCTGAAAGCCCCGCAATTGGATGACAAAATCGAGGAATTATTGGCAGAGCCCTATCCGGGTGACTGATTCGAGTTTTCCCCCTAAAGGCGCCCGCGGCGCGACTCGAACGCGCGGCCCTTTGCTCCGCAAGCAAATGCTCTATCCACTGAGCTACGCGGGCG
>DATDRM010000278.1:0-5612 GCA_035291705.1 Anaerolineales bacterium | reverse complement strand
ATTCGCGTGCCTCAGCGGCCCCGTAGCTCAATCGGCAGAGCAGTTGCCTCTTAAGCAATTGGTTGGGCGTTCGATCCGCCCCGGGGTCACAATCAATTGCGATATGGCGGTCATTATTTCCTGGCCGTCATTTGCGTTAATCGAAAGTAGGGTTATGAAAAAGTGTGTTACTTGTCAAAACAATAAAACCAGGCCCCGTCTCTGGAGCCTGAGTCAAAAACTCTAACCTCCAGCAGTTGAACTGCTGGACGAACTGGCATTTCCAACTACTCTAAGTGAGCTATCTGTCCAGGATGTTTGTCCAAAGTTATTGTTACTTTTGTAATTGACTATAAAAATTTATTCCATATAATAATTTATAGCAGGTTTTTCCACATACCTTCGGATTAATTTACCCAAACAAGGTGTTATTGCTCTAATTATTTTGTAAATAGTGGTTGACATTGCAATCAGTTTTGTCTATAATGTTTGTGTAGATAATGAAGTCTCTAAATATCTAATAGGCAGCGTTGAACCGATAACCTGGTCTGGTCGCTAACCAACTTAAAAGGGCAGACCTTTACACGGGAGAGGCCTCCTTTTAGGAAGGGGGGTTATCGGGGAGCTAATAGCGAAACCGGCCTGAAGGCCGGTTTTTTATTACGACGAATAGATCTCCAATGAATGGTAATATCGGCCGAGTTCAGTTATGCAGAGCGGTGATTTTGGGGCACGGAAAGGCGCTCTCTGGACTACTTCTGCGTCACGCCGGGGTGTAGTTAACAATAGGGCTAGAACAGTTAAAACCATCGCCTCATTGCACCGTTAGAACCTGTCCACCAAGGCATAATATAAGATTCAATTGTAAACATTAATAGCCCGGGATCTACAAAAGTATTGATTTTCATCCGATCTACCCTTGGAGAAAGCCAATGGAACTAAAAGATTATCTGGCGATCATTTGGAGACGGTGGAAGGTGATCATTGCTACTTTAGTGGCGACGCTAACTGTAGTCATCATCGGCTTATTGGTCACGACCCCGATCTACACCGCCTCGTCAACAATGCGGATTGCCACGGCATCTGGCGGGACAGTCAATTACTCGGATTACATGTATGCAGACCGGATAATGAACACCTATGTCTCGATCGCCACCAGTAGTCCGGTGATGGACGAACTCAAGCAGCAGCTCGGCCAAGTCAAATTGCCTCAAATCGAGGTAAAAATCGTCCCCAATACAGAATTAATCCAGATCCTGGTCGAAGATCCTGATCCTGCCTTGGCTGCTACCACGGCAAACACCCTTACGTCCATCTTGATCACTCAAAGCCAGGACCTCTACAGCGGGGGTGGGAAAAGCCCACAAGACATCTTGAGCGAGCAACTCCAGCAAATGGAGACCGAATTAAATCAAGCCCAAAGCGATTACGAAGAGCTGGTGACGAATTCCCCCAATGACGCGGAGGCGATCGCGGCTGCCAGTCGGGCGCTTGAGGTAAAGCAACAAATCTACGCAAATCTTTTAGAACAATACGAACAAACCCGCATCCGCGAAGCGATCCGGGCCAATACGCTCTCCATTGTTGAGCCGGCAGTTTACCCAGAAGCCCCATCGAAACCGAACAGGCTGCTGAATATCATCCTGGGATTTATGGTGGGACTTATCGGGGGGGTAGGCCTGGCGTTCCTGTTCGAGAATCTCGACAGCACGCTCTATACGACGGAGCAAGTCGAAAAGGTAACCAAATTAACCGCATTAGGCCACATCCCTAGCCTGAAAGTCCATAAACAAACGCTTTCCGTAAACGGAAATTCTATCTATCGCGAGGCTTTTCGCCGCCTGCGAACCAACATTTTCATGCAAGATGAAGGAGTCCCGCAGAAGACTTTACTTATAACAAGCGCAGAACCCGGAGAAGGAAAGTCGACAACCGTGGCAAACCTGGCCTATGTCATTGCGCAGTCGAACAGGAGTGTCATCGTAATCGATTGCGATTTGAGGTTGCCAACGCTGCATAAGTTATTTCAACTGCCGAATACCTCCGGCCTGAGCGATTACCTTTGCCAGGAAGCTGCGATAAATCAGATCTCCAAATCTACCGAGTTCCCTGGAGTAAAGGTGATCACCAGTGGGCCTTCGCCATCTAACCCGATCGAATTACTTTCCTCACCTAAAATGTCAATTCTGATCGACGCACTAACCCAGCAATATGATGTAGTCTTGCTGGATACGCCCTCGATAGTGCAGCTTGCGGATGCGGCTGTGCTCGTTCCAATTGTCGATGGTGTGCTACTCGTCGTGATGCTTGGCGAGACGAAAGAAGAAGCATTACTTGACGCCAGCAAACAACTAGAAGATGCCAAGGCCAGATCCATTGGCCTGGTCGTGAACGGTGTCAGACCTGATAGTAATTACTATTATTACAACAAAGGGGCGAAAGCGAGATCCAAGTGAGTCGGGACACTTACCGGCATGGTGACTGCTGCCTTTAGAAGTCACAAGTTCTTTTAGGGAGGGTGTCATGCAAAAAGAATTCACAATCGAGGATTTGGAGAGGGTTGATCCATTTGCGCTCAACCCGCTCGTCAAAGATCGTTCCACCTATTTCGTCTTAAAACGCCTGTTGGATTTGTCTTTGACCATCTCAGCCCTGGTGATCCTCCTCCCGGTCTTGATCCTGATCGCCATTTTGATCCGGCTGGATTCTCCTGGCCCGGTCTTCTTCGTTCAAGAACGTGTCGGGGCGAGAAGGCGCGCCCGGGGCGGGTATGCCTGTTGGCAAAAAGTGACATTCCCGTTTGTAAAGTTTCGCACGATGGCCCACAATGCCGATCCATCCTTGCACCAGGAATACATCAAGGCCTTCATTCACAACGACGCGCTGGCGATGGCTGAGGTGCAGGGAGAGGATACCCAGGTTCGGAAATTACTCCACGATCCGCGCGTGACCCGCATCGGCAGACTCCTCCGCAAGAGCAGCCTGGATGAACTACCACAACTGTGGAACGTCCTCTGGGGAGATATGAGCCTGGTCGGTCCACGACCTGCCATCCTTTATGAAGTGCAGGAATATAAGCCCTGGCATCTCCAGCGGCTCGAGTCCCTGCCTGGCCTCACCGGATTGTGGCAGGTAACCGCCCGCAGCTCGGCCGATTTCGACGAAATGGTCAGCCTTGACATCCAGTACAACGAAAAACAATCCCTCTGGTTGGATCTCATCATCTTATTGAAAACCCCCTTTGTTGTATTAAATAGCAAAGGGGCAGCTTAGCGCTGTAGGAAGGAGGACATGGATCCAATGAAGGTAGGGGTCATCGGATGTGGTTACTGGGGACCGAAACTGGCGCGCAATTTCTTCGAGTTATCCGACTCCCAACTCGAGTGGATTGCCGATCTCGACCAGTCTCGATTAGATCATCTAAAGAGTCTTTATCCGGAAGTGCGAACTACCCAGGACTATCACCAGGTACTGACTTCGGACGTCGAGGCGGTAGTTATCGCCACGCCTGTCCGCTTCCACTATCCCCTGGCGGTGGACTCCTTACGGGCAGGGAAGCACGTTTTGGTGGAGAAACCCCTGGCTGCCTGCGTCGACCAGGCCGAGGAGATCGTCGCTGAGGGATTGCGACAAGACCGGGTGGTCATGGCTGGACACACCTTCGTTTACAACCCTGTGGTGAAGGCCATGAAAGAGATCATCTCCTCTGGCGAATTGGGCGACATCTATTATATCAACGCCACGCGGGTTAATTTGGGCCTGTTTCAGCCAGACATCAACGTAGCCTGGGATCTGGCACCCCATGATATCGCCATTTTGATGTATGTGTTGGATATGGAACCTGAATCGGCGAGCGCACATGGGGGGGTTTATGTGCAGCGTAAGAAGGCTTTCCATGATGTGGCATATCTCAGCCTGAATTTTCCGAATGGCGTTCTGGCTGAAATCCGGGTCAGCTGGCTGGATCCCATCAAAGTCCGCCAATACACGGTCATCGGCAGTAAAAAGATGCTCGTCTATGACGACGTCGATCCGGTGAATAAGCTCATGATCCATGACAAGGGCGTAGATGTGCCGCCTTACTCGGACACCGAGCAAGAGTTCCACCTCACATACCACATCCGCGATGGTGTCCCATATCCCGTTGACTGGGTAGAGCCGCTCAAGGTAGAGTGCCAACACTTTATCGATTGCATCCGGCAAGGTATCGAGCCGCGCAGCAGCGGCAGAATCGGCCTCCAGGTGATCAGGGTCCTGGAAACAGCTCAATATTCTTTACTCAATGGCGGAAACCAGGAGGTGGTAGGTGAAAACAGGGGATTTTGTGCGCATCGCACCCGACGTGAAACTGGGCCAAGATGTGCGGATCTATGCTTTCGTCAACCTGTATGGCTGTGAGATCGGCGACGAGAGCAAGATCGGCGCCTTCGTGGAGATCCAAAAAGGTGTCCGCATCGGCCGCCGGGTGAAGATCTCTAGCCACTCCTTCATCTGCGAAGGGGTGACCATCGAAGACGAGGTCTTCATCGGGCATGGCGTCATGTTCATCAACGACCGATACCCGCGTGCCACGACATACGACGGCGGCTTGCAAACCGAAGCCGATTGGGAGTGCATCTCCACCCTGGTCGAGCGCGGCGCGTCCATCGGCAGCAATGCCACCATCCTGTGCGGCGTGACCATCGGCGAGCGTGCCATCGTCGGCGCGGGCAGCGTCGTCACGCACGACGTCCCGCCGGGCGCCATCGTGGCCGGCAACCCGGCGCGCCTTCTCCGCAAAATCGAATCGAAAATAGGGGCCTTACCATGAAAATCCCATTGGTCGATCTACGCATGCAGTATCTTCCTCTGAAGGATGAGATCTTCGAGCGCATCGATCGCATCCTGGACAGCATGCACCTCTTCCTGGCCGAGAACGTCCAGGGGTTGGAGAAAGAGTTCAGCGAGTTCTGCGGGGCGCGCCACGGGATCGGCGTCAGCGACGGCACCGCCGCCCTGCAAATCATCCTGCGAGCCATGGACATCGGCTCCGGAGACGAGGTGATCACCGTTTCCCACACCTTCATCGCCACCATCGAGGCCATCCTCCTGGCCGGAGCGCGACCGGTGTTCGTCGACATCGACCCGCATACCTGTCTGATGGACGTCTCCCAGGTGGAAGCCAGTCTCACACCGCGTACGAAGGCCATCATGCCGGTGCATCTCTATGGACAAACGGTGGAAATGAACCCCCTCATGGCGCTGGCCTCTCGCCACGGCCTGCGCGTGATCGAAGACGCCGCCCAGGCTCACGGTGCGGAGTACCAGGGGCGCCGGGCCGGCAGCCTGGGGGATGCGGCTGCCTTCAGCTTCTATTTTTCCAAGAACCTGGGCGCTTATGGCGAAGGCGGTTTCATCACCACGGACGACGACGAACTGGCCCGCCGGGTGCGCATGATCCGCGACCACGGCTCCGAGCGCCGCTACCACCACGACCTGCTGGGCTTCAACGGCCGCCTGGACGAGATCCAGGCCGCCGTGCTGCGTACGAAACTGCCCCATCTCGCAGGGTGGAATGAACAGCGCCGCGCCCACGCCTCCATGTACAACCAGCTGCTGGTTGGCTCACCAGCCACGACCCCGGTCGAGCGCCC
>DATDRM010000277.1:0-18971 GCA_035291705.1 Anaerolineales bacterium | reverse complement strand
AAAGATCAGGGGTATCTGATCTTGATCACCGGCCCAAGCCGCACAGCGGATATTGAACTCACCGTGACGCTCGGCGTTCATGGCCCGCAGTCGCTGCACGTCTGGGTATATTCAGAATGAAGGAAATCCTTAAAATATTGGCTATTATATTGATGTAAAATGATGCACAAAGATGGTAAATCTTTCTATTATCAGAGAAGGCTATGGAGATTAATAAACCGATAACCCCCGAGACCTCAAAAATTATCGACGGCGATTCGTGGCACGCCATTGATGCCGAAGCTGTGTTAGCGCGGCTGGAAACGTTTGCTGAGAATGGCTTATCCCCGGAAGAAGCCCAGCAACGGCTGGCAAAATACGGCCCAAACCAGCTGGTCGAGGCGCCTCCCACCACATTC
Organism: Anaerolineales bacterium; assembly: GCA_035291705.1. Taxonomy (GTDB): domain Bacteria; phylum Chloroflexota; class Anaerolineae; order Anaerolineales; family UBA4823; genus DATDRM01. The sequence goes on along the minus strand of DATDRM010000277.1, from coordinate 18,573 downwards.
TGGCAGATGCTGCGGGATCAGTTCAACAACTTTGTGGTGATTATGCTGATCGTCGCCGCGCTGATCTCGGCTGTGTTGGGCGATTATATCGAGGCGGCGGCCATCCTGGCGATCGTAGTTTTGAACGCCGCACTGGGAGTGATCCAGGAGCGGCGCGCCGAGCAGGCCCTGGCGGCGTTGCGCAAACTGGCCGCTCCGGAAGCGCACGTGATCCGGGATGGATCGCGGCAGGTGATCCCGGCCCACGAGCTTGTGCCGGGTGACCTGGTACTGCTGGAGGCGGGGTACTATGTGCCAGCGGACGTGCGCTTGCTGGAAGCTGTCAACTTGCGAGTCGAGGAGGCGGCCTTGACTGGCGAATCGGTGCCGGTGCAGAAGAACGCCGCCGTGAGCCTGGAAGCCGATATCCCGCTTGGTGACCGCAAGAATACAACCTTTATGGGCACGCTGGTCAATTACGGGCGAGGCAAAGGGGTCGTCGTCAGTACGGGAATGCACACCCAGATCGGTCTGATCGCTGAGATGCTCCAGGCGGTCGAGCAGGAGCAGACTCCCCTGCAGCGCCGCCTGGATCAACTGGGAAAAACCCTGGGGTGGGCGGCTCTGGCGATCTGCGCCCTGGTGTTCGTAGTGGGTTGGCTGCGCGGCTACAATCCATTGGACATGTTCTTGATCGCGGTCGGGCTGGCGATCGCCGCGGTTCCGGAAGGCTTGCCAGCCGTTGTGACGATCAGCCTGGCACTGGGGATGCGCGAGATGATCAAGCGCCACGCCCTGATCCGCCGCCTTTCCTCGGTCGAAACGCTGGGTTCGGCGACGGTGATCTGCTCGGATAAGACCGGCACCCTGACGCAGAACGAGATGACGGTAACCCGGCTGTGGGTGGATGGGCATTTCATGGAGGTGACCGGCAGCGGCTATGCTCCGGTGGGCGAGTTTCGGACGGATGGCAGGATTCAGCCGGTCGCCGACCTGCCAGGGGTGCTGGCCGCGCTATGGGTGGCCGCGCTCAACAACGACGCCGAACTGGAAGAACACCGAACGGATGAGGGAAAGCAAACTTACCGTATGGTGGGAGACCCAACCGAAGGGGCGTTGATCGTGGCGGCGGCCAAAGCCGGCGTGTGGGCGTCAGCTCTCAACAAAGCTTACCCACGGGCGCAGGAAATACCGTTCGACTCCGACCGCAAGCGCATGATCACGGTGCACGCCCTCCAAGGACATGGTACGGAAGACCAGATACCCTTCGACGGAGAAGATGAAGCAGGGAGCAACCTCGTCACGGTAAAGGGGGCGCCCGACCTGGTGCTGGAGCAGTGCACCCACTACCGCAGCCTGGATGGCCGCACTAAGCCGCTGGACGAGGCGCAGCGCATGCGTATCCTGGCGGCAAATGACGCCATGACGCAAGACGCCCTGCGCGTCCTGGGGCTGGCTTATCGCACCCTGCCGGAGCTGCCGGAAGAGATCGCCGCGGAGACATTGGAGCGGGAGCTGGTCTTCACCGGGCTGATCGGGATGATCGACCCGCCGCGATTGGAAGTGCCCCCAGCCCTGGAAAAAGCCCGCCAGGCCGGCATCCGCACGGTGATGATCACCGGCGATTATCCTAACACGGCGCGCGCCATCGCCGAATCGATTGGCCTGCTGGAGCCTGGTCACCAGGTGCTGACCGGAGCGGAGCTGGGCGAGATGGACGACGAGCGCCTGCACCAGGAGATAGAGTACATCGACGTCTTCGCCCGCGTCTCTCCGGCTCACAAGCTGCGCATCGTCGAGGCGCTTCAATCTCGCGATGAGGTGGTGGCGATGACCGGAGATGGGGTCAACGATGCGCCGGCGATTAAAAAGGCCGACATCGGCGTGGCGATGGGCATCACTGGCACGGACGTGGCCAAAGAGAGCGCTGATATGGTGCTGACGGACGACAATTACGCCAGCATCGTCTCAGCTGTAGAACAGGGGCGGATCATCTACGCCAATATTCGCAAATTCGTGTTTTTCCTGCTATCGTCGAACGTAGCGGAAATCATGATCATCTTCCTGGCGACATTAGCCGGGTTGCCGACGCCCTTGACGGTGATCCAGCTATTATGGCTGAATCTTCTAACGGATGGAGCGCCCGCGCTGGCGTTGGCAATGGAAAAAGGTGATCCGGACACCATGCAGCACCCACCCAGGCAGGCAAGTGAACCGATCGTCAATCGCCCCATGCGGTTGGGTATCCTGATCCAGACCATCACCCAGACTGGAGCGACTTTAACAGCGTTTGCCATCGGGCTGCTCTGGCATCTCTCAAAAGGCGACGTGATACCGCCCCAGACCAACCCACTCGCCTTTCTACTGCAATACAATTGGCGAGGCGTCGACGTGCAAAGCGCCGAGACGATGGCCTTCGTTACGTTGTCGCTGTGCGAGCTGTTCCGCGCCTATACCGTGCGCTCAGAAAGGCTATCCATATTTCGTCTGGGAATATTCACCAACCGATTTATGCAATATGCCGTTGGCCTGTCCGTCGCATTATTGCTCCTGGTGATCAATGTGCCATTCTTACAGCCGGTTTTCAATACACATTTCCTCAGCTCAAACGAGTGGATGGTGGTCTTAGGCCTGGCACTCATCCCAGCCTTCTCGGAAGAGCTCACCAAAGCTTACCTGCGCTGGAGGGATAGGAGATTTGCAGCATAATCTGCCAATGACCCGACCCACTCGGCTGGGCGCAGTGACAGTTGGTGCCGCCGCTGCTGATCGTGCCCTCCATCGCTGCGGAGGTGACCAAGTTTGTGGCGGCGCGGCGCAGACACCAATCCTAATACAATTATTTCCAATTCACCTCTTGCCCCTTTCCCACCTCTTTGCTATACTAGCTTTGTGACCAGGGGCGCAAATGACAGAGAGCCCGGCCCGCAGAAAGGCGGTGAGCATGAAAATTGGCAAGAGCAAGCCCATCCTCACTCATCACCACGCCTTATTCGCGCAAGGCGGTTGGCGGCGCGCCGGCTTCCCCCGGCATACCGGGGTGCCCAAACGTAGTTCTGACCAGGAGGCTCCTGCTTAGAGGGAGTATTTTTTCGCACGTCCACGCTTCCCGAAAAGTCGAGCCTTCAGCTTGCTCGGCGAGCCGTTGTTGAAATGTGTAACAGGCTCTCTCGGGAAGCGTTTTTTGTTGTAAGAAGGAGTATTTCGATGGACACGACCAATTCATCCCAGGATGAGGTTCCCTTAGATCATTCTAAGCCACCCTGACTCTGATTAAGTACCCGGGCAGTTGCCCAGGAGGAGATGACCGATGATCACGATCTTTAAGAACGGCGAAATTGGACTCTTGACGCAGGTAGAGCCAACCAGCGGCTGCTGGATCAATGTTATCGACCCCACATCTGAAGAGGTCTCCCAACTGCAAGCGTTGGGGTTCCAACACGATTTCCTGACCTACCCTTTAGACCTGGACGAGCAAGCTCATACGGAACGCGAGGACGGCGAGATTCTGATCGTGCTGCGCATTCCATATTACCAGGGGGAAAACGTCGATGTCCCCTATACTACTCTACCTCTCGGTATCATTCTCACGGATCGATTAATCCTGACTGTCTGTAAGTACGATAATGAGATCCTGCAGGGATTTGCTACGGGCCGGGTGCGGGACTTATCCACCACCAAGCGCAACCGTTTTATCCTGCGTATGTTGTTGAAATCAGCCCAGATTTACCTGGCACACTTGAAGGAAATCAACAAGATCGTCGACGCCCTCGAAGACCAATTACAGCTCTCCACGCGCAACAAGGAAGTGATGGAGCTGCTCAAGTATCAAAAATGCCTGACCTATTTCACCACCGCGCTGAAGTCCAACGAGCTGATGATGGAGCGCCTGCAACGTAGCCAGCTGTTCCAGACTTATCCCGACGACGAGGATCTGTTGGAGGACGTGCTGATCGAGAACCAGCAGGCGATCGAAATGACCAACATCGCCAGCAACATCCTCAGCAGCATGATGGACGCCTTTGCGTCGATCATTTCGAATAACCTGAACACGGTGATGAAATTCTTGACTTCGGTTACAATCGTGTTAAGCCTGCCGGTCTTGGTTACCAGCTTCTATGGTATGAACGTGAATCTGCCATTGCAGGGCCACCCGCTTGGATTCCTGGTGATCCTGGTTTTGACCTTCGTGATATCGTTGTCTGCCGTATATGTTTTTTGGAAGCGGGATTGGTTCTAGCCAGGAAGGGATTGGGGAGAAGGGACTAGGGATCAGGAAAGCCTTATTCCCTTATCCCTGATTCCGTGATCCCTAATTACCTGATCACTAGATCTTTAATTGGCGCAAAGCTAAGGCGGTGGATGGGACTGGGTCCCAGGCGGGCGATCGCGGCCAGATGTCCTGGTGTGCCATAGCCCTTGTGGCTGGCGAAGCCGAAGCCGGGATAAGTCCGGTCCATTTCACATAACAGGGCATCCCGGGCGGTCTTGGCGAGGATCGAGGCGCCGGCGATGCTCAAGGAGCGGGCATCGCCTTTGATCAGTGCAGTTTGCGGCAAAGGGCAATCCGGCAAGAAAATGTAGTCCAACAGCAAATGCTGGGGAGAGATCGCTAACCCATCCAGCGCGCGCTGGGCGGCCAGGCGAGTGGCGGCGAGGATGCCAAGCGCATCAATCTCCTGCTGCGAGGCGAAACCAACGCCCCAGGCCAGGCCTACCTGGTGCAGGCAATGCGCCCAGGAGGTTCGTGCGGTGGGGGTCAGCTCTTTTGAATCGCGCACTCCATGTAAGGTTTTCAAGACAGAGTGACCGGGAGGCAAGACCAAGGCTGCGGCTGCCACCGGACCAGCCAGCGCCCCCCGGCCAGCTTCGTCGATCCCGGCGACATGTTGAACTCCGGATCGCCATAGGTTTTTCTCGAAGTTCAGGTCGGGCGCAGAGCGGAGCAGAGTCTGGTCAATGTGCCGGGCCATATCCGCCTCGCAGGTCATTCAAGCGGATTTTAAGGATGTCCAAACCCATCTGGAATGAGTCTTTAACCACACTGATTTTGCTGTTGGCGTTGTAATACCAGGGGATGGGAATTTCGAGGATCTTGTAACCGCGCCGGCGAGCGATGTATAGGATTTCGACGTCGAAAGACCAGCCGGAAATCTTCTGCTGGCGGAACAAATCATCGACCACGGCTGCCCGAAAACATTTAAAGCCACACTGGGTATCTTGCAGCGTCGGCAGGGCGAGCACCCGAATCAGGGTGTTGAATACCCGACCCACCAGATGACGGTAGGCGGGTTCATTGTAGCGCACTGCCCCGGCGGTCTCACGCGAGGCGATGGCGATATCGAATCCGGTCAAGGCGGGTGGCAGAAATCGGTTGACCTCACCAATCGGCATGGAAAGATCGGCGTCACACATGAAGCGGTATTCGCCGCGCGCCTCCAGCATGCCGCGCTTGACGGCAACCCCTTTCCCCCGTTCTTGCACCTGGAGAACCCGAATGAGGGGCTGGTCTGTGAAATGGGTTTTGGCGAACTCGAGTGCTATCTGGAGGGTGTGATCCTGGCTGGCGTTCTCGACAACCAAGATTTCGGCGTTGTAAGGCTGGGTTTGTAAGAAAGCTTTCACCTGCTCCAGCGTAGTGGGCAGGCGGTGTTCTTCATTGTGGGCTGGGATGATGATAGATAGAAATGGCGTGGACAAAAGATTACTCGCATATTTGTTTGTTAAGATAGGCAAAGTCCCTGTTTTTTCTCAGAAAACAGGGTTCTGCGCAGCAATAAAAGCGAAAACGATCACCACGCAGATCGTGATCAGCGTCAGCAGGCCCAGGACCAGCCACTGCCAGGGGCGCATGCGCAAGTTCCCAACGCCGACCAGATCCACGACAGGTCTGCGTCCGGCTAAGGGAGAAGTGGCTTCAGGCTTCGAAGGCCGTGCCCTGGCCAAGGTGCTGGCGATCCAGTAAACATCGGTAGAATCCAGGATGCTAGGGGTTTTCACCAGGCTTTCGGCGAACCGGTCGATGCCGTCGAATTGCACTAGGCGGATGGTGGGGTGTACCGCTTCGACATGCACACCGGGATGGGCGAAGAAAAGCACCGCCTCTCCACCTTCCAAGCGACGACCCTGGATGGCGAGATAGTTTTGCACAGCACGGGAAAGGATTGAAACCCGCCGTACCAGGTTCGGCCTGGCGGGAGTATATTGATCGCTGCGGCCTTCAAGGACGTACCAGGCATCATCTTTCGCCCGGTAGATACCTTTCAGCGAGCTGACATAGATCGTGAAAATGCCCGGTGGACCGACCAAGACAAGCGGAATCGGGATTTCCAATCCGGGCAGGGTTACGTTGCGCACTACCGTATAGGCATTGCCCAGTCCGCGTTCCAGGCCAGCGAGCAGGGTCTCCTGAGCCCGGAGGTCCCTATCCCAGGAAACGCCAAATCGCCAGATGCCGCGGATACGGTCGAAGAAAGAGAGCGGGTTGCCCTCGCCGCGCCAGAGTGAACGTTCGATTACTTTCATCTGATAACCTTTATATCGTTTGATGATCAAACGATCCGGGTCGTGCCGGCAGCCCGGTAACTGGGATGTATTTGGGCTTGTTTTGAGGGCCGAAGTATGCCTGGAGCAGTTCCAGGTTTGATTCGATCAAGCCCTGGTGATAGGTCTCCAGCTGCAAGCGCGGCAGGTGGATGAATACTTCGTGCTCCATGCGCTCTTCCGACTCGATCAATTGATAGAACTCGCGGGGGGAAAGGCCCTGGCGGCTGGCAAACACTTCCACGGTTTCTGCTGCCGCGCCGGGTTCCAATTGTCCAGCGAGGTAATCTCGCCAGGTGCCGAGATGACCATCCTGGACAAATGGCAGCCAGTGGTTTGGTCGAATTCCTTTCAAGCAGTCGGACGTATCGGCAGCCAGGGTGGGGGTGACTTGTTGATCCAGGTAAGCTCGCAGCACATTGTGCAGGTAGAGCCTTTGGGAGAAGGTTTCCCATCTACAATCTGGACCGAAGACCGGTGCGAAGATATCCACGATCCACATCCAATCGGCTTGCAGGTGGCACAGGTAACCGGCTATGAAGGCCGCCTGGGCGCCGGGAATCCTGGCGGGCTGGGCCAACGAAGGATGGGTCCCCAACAAGCGCTCCCAGGGAAGTTGGGCATCGGCGCGCACCGGCAGGCTGAAGAAATGCGTGGCCTGACGCTCCTGCCGAGAGATCACCTGCACATCCGGGGCAGTGTTGCCGAGCAGAAATGCGCTGCGCTGTCCCCATAGAAACTGTTGTACAGGGTGTGCCAGTGCCGGATTGGCTAATAGATTTTCGGCGATGTCCAGGTGGTAGAAAGGTGTAGGCACGCCGATATTATAAGAGCGGTACGCCCTCAAGGCAATCGTTTTCAGCCTGTAGGTCACTGGCGACCAGTGGGTCGCTAATGACCAGGATCTCCTGGCCATTCTTATTAAGTAACCTGACCGGTGCAGAGACTTCGAAAGTGCCCGCCATTAGTGGTATCCGGTGACCGGCAAAGAAGCGCTTGCCTGATTTAAGTTGCTGAATCAGCGCCAGTCGGTCGAGCAGGACATGATCGGACCAGGTTGGTCCTCGCCGTAGATAAGCTCGCACCCAAAGTACCTGACCCTCGGCCGTGTAACGTACAGCTTGAATAACGCCATCATACTTTGGTCGTGCCATCAAATTTACTCCCTGAGTAACTTTGGTAAGTTGGGTGTGATAGTTGAAACGTAATGCGTAAAAGGTGAAGGGTGAAACGTAAAACGTGAAACGTGAAGGGATTTTTTCACGCTTCACGTTCCACTTTCTCATAGTCGGGGTGAGCGGACTCGAACCGCTGACCCCCGCGTCCCAAACGCGGTGCGCTACCAACTGCGCTACACCCCGTGTGCGTGAGTATAATGCGGTTGGTGAAGATACGTCAAGGAGGAGTTAATCAAAAAGCATTTTGCAATTGGAGCATGCATATGGTAAACTCGTGGGTAATTCGGACAAGACTCCTATCAATTCGGGGAGGACGGCATGGTCAATTCACGCATAGAACTGATGGTCAATCGGCTGCGCGAGATGCAAAATGCTTCGCCGGACATCGAAGCTTCGGCGGTTGTCTCGGTCGATGGTTTAATCATGGCCTCGTCTTTGCCGGTCGAGGTCGAGGAAGATCGCGTCTCGGCGATGTCAGCCGCCATGCTCAGCCTCGGCGAGCGGATTAGTGGAGAATTGGAGCGGGGACTGCCGGAGCAGGTCTATATTCGTGGCAAGAATGGTTTCGTGATTTTAATGGCGGTGGGTGAGGAAGCGGTGTTAACCGCTCTGGCTCGCCCGCAGGCGAAGTTGGGCCTGGTTTTTTTGGAGATGCGTCGGGCGACAGAGGATCTGGTGCGATTGGTAGGATGAGCTATGACGACTAAATATATTATCTTTACCGGTGGTGTGGTCAGCTCGGTTGGCAAAGGGGTCACCGCGGCCGCGGTCGGGCGATTGTTGAAAGAGCGCGGTTTCGCTGTAGCGGTTCAGAAGCTGGACCCTTACATCAATGTCGACCCTGGCACGATGAGTCCGTACCAGCATGGCGAGGTTTTCGTTTTGGACGACGGGGCGGAAACCGATCTCGACCTGGGTCATTATGAACGCTTTATCGATACCAGCCTGAACCGCGTCTGCAACGTGACCACCGGGCAAGTCTATGCCGAGGTGATCGCCAAGGAGCGCAGAGGAGATTATCTCGGCGGGACGATCCAGGTCATCCCGCATATCACAAACGAGATCAAACGCCGCATTGGATTGGTAGCGAAAACAACCGGGGCGGAGATCGTCCTGGTGGAGATCGGCGGCACCGTCGGTGATATCGAATCGTTGCCTTTCCTGGAAGCCCTGCGCCAGATGCGCAGCGATGTAGGGCGTGAGAACAGTGTTTATGTGCATGTCACCTGGTTGCCCCATATCGGTGCGACCGATGAACTCAAAACCAAGCCGACCCAACATTCGGTGCGCGAGCTACGCTCGATTGGAATTACGCCGGATATGATTGTGGCCCGCTCGGACCACCCGGTGGACGAAGGCCTGCGCGACAAGATCGCCTTGTTTTGTGATGTCGAACGGCGGGCAGTTGTCCCAATGGTCACTACTCCGGTTTTATATGAAGTCCCAATAACCCTGGAACGGGCCGGTGTCGGAGAGTACCTGCTAGAGCGTATGGGGCTAAAAGCGCGCCGCCGGCCAAATTGGACTGAGTGGGAACGCCTGATCGCAAAAGTCCGGAGCAGCATGCCCAGCGTGCGGATTGCCCTGGTGGGAAAATACGTTGAGCTACACGATGCCTATATGAGCGTGCGCGAGGCGCTCTTCCATGCCGGCCTGGCGTTAGGGATCGAGGTAGAAATCGAATGGGTGCATTCTGCAGAGCTGGAGAAAGGACGCGGCTGGGATCAGGTGGCTCGGTCGGACGGTATCATTGTCCCAGGAGGCTTCGGCAGCCGTGGCATCGAAGGGAAAATCCAGGCGGCGCGCTATGCGCGCCAAAATCAGGTGCCTTACCTGGGCCTGTGTTTAGGGATGCAGTTGATGGTGATCGAGTTCTCCCGGTACGTTTTGGGGAATGAAGAGGTCAATTCGACGGAATTTGACCGTTCTACCCCCCATCCGGTGATCGATTTAATGCCAGACCAACGTGACATCACCGACATGGGCGGTACGATGCGCCTGGGATTGTACCCCTGCGAACTGCAACCAGAGACTGTGGCGCGGCGAGCTTATCAGCAAGAGATGGTCAGCGAGCGCCACCGGCATCGCTTCGAATTCAACAATGCTTACCGTGAGGTCTTGAATGCGGCGGGGATGCGCTTTTCGGGCATTTCCCCCGATGGTCGCCTGGTCGAGATCGCCGAAATGGCCGACCATCCTTTCATGCTAGGCACCCAATTTCATCCGGAGTTTCTCTCCCGTCCGAACCGGCCTCACCCGCTGTTTGTGGCCTTTTTGGAAGCGGTGCGGGAGCGAGCGGGAGTGTTGAAGCCGGCGGAGTTCGAGGCGGTTAGCGTTAGTTAGAAGTCCTTGGGGTGGACGGCGTAGACCCCGCGCAGCTGGGGGGGTAACAATTCTGCCAGGGCGAACATCAACCGGTCGGTGAAATCCAAGGCCGGTTCTCCAGGATGTGGAAACATCGGCCTGGAGAGCGTGATATCCACGCGGGTGCGGCGAGGACGACCTTTGAGCAGGTGCTGGGTGCCGTCCACCGCCATGAGCACCACCGGGCAGCCAGCGGCGATTGCCAGGCGGGCGGCACCTGTCTTCGCAGGCAGCAGGCCGTGACCTCGACTGCGCTTCCCCTCCGGGTAGATCCCCATCACCTGACCATGTTCCAGCACGCGCAGGGCGTGCTGTAAGGCCCATTCGTCACGCGCCCCGCGTTGTACCGGAAAGGCACCCAGATTGCGAATAATCAGGTCCAATAAGGGATTACGAAAGAGCTCTTCCTTACCCATAAAGAAGATCGGGCGCGGGATGGCGAACTGCATCGGGAACATATCAAATTCAGTCAAGTGATTGGCGGCCAAGATGATAGGGCCACGGGAGGGTAAGTTTTCTACTCCCTTGACGCGCAGATCCATGAAAACCCAGAAGACGGCCTGCAGCATGGGCGTCAGTATTTTCCGAAACGGCGTGGCATAAAAATAATAGCGTTTGCTGTCACGCTGGTCAGGGGTTGAGGGTTTTGGGGAGTCTGTTAGAAGGGACATTCCTGGGGGATTCGCTTACCGTGTGATGGGCGGGGAGATAATCTTGGATTATACTTATATAACACTTTATTCTACAATCAGAGGTGAAACATGATGCCAATCATTGACGAGATCGTCGCACGTGAGGTTTTGGATTCGCGGGGCAACCCCACAGTGGAAGTGGAGGTGGTGCTGCAAGATGGCAGCTGGGGCCGGGCGGCAGTGCCCTCCGGGGCGTCGACCGGTGTACACGAGGCGCTTGAGCTGCGCGATGGGGATAAAGGCCGCTATGGAGGCAAAGGGGTGCGGAAAGCAGTCGATAACGTGAACGGTGCCATCAGCGATTTGTTGCTTGGTTGGGACGTCACCGAACAAATGGCGGTCGATATGGCTATGTTGGAGTTGGACGGGACTCCGAATAAATCCAAATTGGGCGCCAACGCCATCTTGGGCACCAGCCTGGCGGTGGCGAAGGCTGCGGCCAATTTCCTCGGTTTGCCGCTTTACCGTTATATCGGTGGAGTATATGCACATGTGATGCCCGTCCCAATGTTGAATATCCTCAATGGCGGGGCGCATACCGGTTGGCAATCTACCGATGCGCAAGAGTTCATGATCATGCCCTTTGGCGCTGGGTCTTTTGCTGAAGCCTTGCGTTGGGGGTCTGAAATTTACCAAACCCTAAAGAAGGTGCTTAAGGATCGCGGTTATACGGCGCTGGTGGGTGACGAGGGCGGTTATGCGCCGGCCTTGAAGGCGAACGCCGAGGCGGTAGAAGTGATCCTGGAAGCGATTGAGAAAGCCGGTTACAAGGCTGGAGAGCAAGTGGCGATTGCGCTGGACCCCGCAGCCTCTGAATTGTACGAAGAGGACTCCCATCTCTATAACCTGCGCCGGGAGGGCAAGAAACTGAACAGTGAACAGATGGTAGCGTTCTGGAAATCTTGGGCCGACCAGTATCCGATCGTATCCATCGAGGATGGTCTGGCCCAGGACGATTGGGAAGGATGGAAAATGCTCACCCAAGAGTTGGGCGGCCGGATTCAAATCGTTGGCGACGATTTGCTGGTGACGAACCCTGAACGTGTACGGCGCGCTATCCGTGAGAAGGCAGCCAATGCGCTGTTGGTCAAGCTCAACCAGATCGGCACGCTGACCGAGACGATCGAAGCGGTGGAAACCTGCCACCGGGCTGGCTGGCAGGCGGTGACCTCGCACCGTTCCGGCGAGACCGAAGATGCGACCATCGCCGACCTGGCAGTTGCGCTGAACATGGGACAGATCAAGACGGGGGCGCCGGCCAGATCAGACCGGGTTGCCAAGTACAATGAACTGCTGCGCATCGAGGAGGAGTTAGGCGACTTGGCGCGCTATGCGGGTTGGGAGGCTTTGCGAAGGTAAATAAACCAGCCGGGCAAAAGTGCCCGGCTTTTCTTGGTGGTCGACGATTGTATCAAACTGAGAACTTTCAACCTTCAACCAATTGTTGCTCTTCCTCTTCCTCGGTCTCGACTGGCAAAGGTCGCAGGGCTTCATCCAGGGTGAGGCCTTCGCGGCGCATACCGGGGGCGGGAGTTCCGCAGTAAGGGCAAAGATTCCAGGGCAGCTCCATCAGCTTTCCGCATTGGTGACAGTTCTTTCTGAGCTTGGTATGGCAATTCGGGCAGACCACCCAGTTTTCTTTAATCCGCCGCCCGCAGCCTGGGCAAAGTGGGCTTTCCTCGATCGCCTGGAGCAGGGCTTCCTCTTCCAAAGTTTGCTGATATTCCTGCTCCAGCGTCCGGGGAGGGCGCAGGATGAGGTAAATGATGATCCCGGGTAGGAAGAGAACGGCAACCACCAAAACGGCAAGGATACGCGCCAGGGGGTCGCGTGCCCGCGAACGGATATCCCGGAAGGTCCAGATGACCAGGCTCAGCCAGAGCGCGGCGAGGAAAGCTGCTCCCCAGGCGGTCAGGATTAGGAGAATATTGGTCAGGGATGCCGGATCAAAAGTCATGGGCTGTGCCTAGTTGGGGATTATAGCATGGAAGCGACTGGAAGGAAGGGAAGCCATGAGCGAACAATACAGCACTTTTCGCATCACCGATCTGGCTGAGTCGGAAAGGCCGCGCGAGCGTCTGGCAAATCTCGGTCCCCAGGCGCTTAGCAATGCCGAATTGTTGGCGATTCTGCTAAGGGTGGGTGTAACCGGCGAGAACTCTGTCCAGGTGGGGCAACGCCTGTTGCAAAGTTTTGGCGGACTGGCTGGTCTTCACCGGGCTGCATTCGAGGAGGTATGCAGTCAGCGTGGGATTGGCCCGGCCAAGGCCGCCCAGATCAAAGCAGCCATCGAATTGGGCCGGCGGTTGAGCCTCGAATCGCCTGAGGAACGACCTGCCATCCACAGCCCAGAAGACGCAGCCGCCCTGGTGCGCTATGAAATGAGCGCCCTGGAACAGGAACATCTGCGAGTGATGTTGCTGGACGTGCGTAACCGGGTGTTGGACATCGTCGAAGTGTATCAAGGTTCGTTAAATACCTCCCAGGTTCGAGTGGGAGAATTATTCAAGGCAGCTATCCGGCGCAACGCGGCTGCCATCATCGTTGTGCACAATCATCCCAGCGGTGATGCAACACCCAGCCCGGACGACATTGCGATCACGCGTGCAATAGCCCAGGCTGGAAAACTATTGGATATCGATGTTTTAGACCACCTGGTGATCGGGGGAGGGAGATATATATCGCTTAAGGAACGTGGAATTGGATTTACCTAATACGTGGACCTGACGGAAAAACTGTAGAATTCCCCCGTGGCGGTTTGCCATTCGGATTTGACCTGGGTGACGTAAGCCGCGCGGGGACCCTTTCGAAGGGCACCCAAGAGTTTATCCAGCGTTGTTTGGTCGCTCTCTGCCACTACCTCCACGCTGCCATCCCAACGGTTTCGCACCCAACCGGTCAATTCCAGATCGTTCGCTTTATCGATCACGAAAGCGCGGAACCCTACACCTTGCACGCGCCCCTCGACAATGGCCTGGAGGCGTACCTTTTCGCCTTCCGTCATAATTCCATCCTTACCGGCTTCCGCCGCAGCATGCTGATCGCCAAGGCTACCGGTACGGCCAAAACAATCACCAATAAGGTGAACCAGGGAAGCAAGTTCTCGAGGGCGCTGCGCCACAGGTTCTCGGCAAATGTATCCTGGCGCCACATGCCATCCAGGTGTTCCAAATCGTTATCCAGAACAGCTTCCACACCACGTTGGCAATCCACACCCTGGGCGTAATAAGCCATCAACCCTTCCAGCCTGGTCATGCCAAAACGGTCAGAGATGAAACGGGTAAAGGAAGCCGCCTCGGCGTAAGCTAACATCGCGTTACTGGCATCAGTTGGAAATGACTGGCACAGGGAAGCGATCGGTAGCAAGCCCCCGGTTTCGAAGGCGCTCTGGAGTAAAACCTGGTAGTCCGGGTTGGGATATAGCTCGGCCATTGATGCCAATCCCTCATTGTACCAGGCTGGCAGGTAAGCGTAGGCGTCCGCGTTGGTGTAGTACAACAGGACATGCATGAGTTCATGCGGAATCTGCCGTTCCATTTCAAGCTGTTTTTCGGGTCCGGGGGGCAGCGAGACCAGTATGACGCTCAGATTTGGATCGGCGTGACCAGCGACCCAATTCTGTGTAGAGTGGGCCAAAGCGGTCTGCAGTTGTTGGGCGTCATCATAAATATAGAGATTCACTGTCTCTGGAACGAGCACTGGTGGCAGAAACTCTTGAGCGCGTTTCAACCCGGCCTGGGCGATATTTAATACCTCTTGGGCAAAAGTAATGTCTCCTGTGTACCAATGGGCGACAAATGGTGGGCTCGTAAGCGAGTCCCACTGGAAGCGGTTATCTTCTAAGTAAAACGAGTATCCTGGGCTGGTGGCAGTCTCCCCATTTTGAAAAGTCACATGATACCAGTAGTCCACGTTCGAAAAGGCGCGTAGGGGCTGCTGGCGTAAGTCGAGTACAGCTGAGATCTTCCCTTGCGAGTCGACGGAGGCTGGTATGAACAGCATATCCGCCTGGTCCCCGGTCTGGGTTAAGACCAAGACTTTGACGATCGGCTCTGCGGATTGGATAGTCGCCTGAAAGCGGATCTGCTGCCCAAAGGTGTAATCCGGCTGCTCGACGAGCACCTCCACTTCTGTCTGAGCATATGCCGGGAGTGGCAGGGGGATGATCAACCCAAGAATGAGCAGGACTAGAATCAGACAGAGGGGACGGGTGCGCATTATGCTCCCAGGTAAGCAAGCAAAGGGGTGATCGTAAACGGGCTGAGCAATGTCGAGGTGAATACCACGGTGGTCACAAAAGAAGGCTCGACGTTATATTCGGTCGCCAGGATGGTCATCATCACCGCGGTTGGCATGGCTGATTCTAATATCCCGGCCTGGAAGGCCGGTCCTTCGAGCCGGAAGAGCAGACTGACCCCCAGGGCGAGGAGCGGTGAAGCGACGAGGCGCATGAAATTGGTCAGCCCCAGGGCGAGGATGTGGTCGCTCCACTTAGAATTATGCAGCTGGATGCCCATCAGGACCAGCAAAGCGGGGATGGCTGCGTTGGCCATAATCATAACGGTGCGATCGAGGGGCAGCGGCAACTGCCACTCGAGGCGGTTGAACAGCAGAGCAATGACAACCGCGTAAACTACGGGGACTTTAAAGAGTCCTAAAACCGCGTTTCGCAGACTCGTGGTCCCCAAGGAGGCGATCACCACGCCTACTGTATAAACGAGGATCGAAGTGGTCACAAAAAAAAGGCTGGCATGCGCCAGCGCAGTTTCGCCAAAGGCGAACAGGTTCAAGGAAAGGCCGTAATTGCCGGCGTTGCCGAACATCGTTGTGATCAGCACTGCCACCAGGATGCGGCGCTCTAAGCGCAGCATCCAGCCAATCAGCCCCGTTAGAGCCCCTAAAGTGAGCACGCTGATGAGAGTGAATCCGGCCATGCGAGTGACGTCTTCGCCGCTGAGCTGGGTGGAGGTGAGCAGGTTGAAAATCAGGCATGGGCTGAAAATATAAAAAGCTATCTGGGAAACTGAGCGGGGGGTTACCTGCAGGTATTTCGCGGCCAGGTAGCCAGCTCCGGCCGCAATAAAAATTGGCAGGATGTTGTTACTGAAAAGGACAAATAGTACATTCAATCCAGAAGATCCTCGTCTTCTTCGTCGAATTCTTCGATGTCCGGGAATTCACCCTCATCATCCTCTTCCTCCTCGTAATAATCGAGCTCCTCCTCCATGAGCATGCCGTACAGCTCAGACTCTGCCTCGTCCTCCGGGAGATCCAGGAGCGAAAAGGGATCCAAACCCTCGGTAAACGCCAGGTTGTCCAGAGCGGTCTCCAAATAATCAACTTCGTCTTCTTCCTCCGATTTGAGGAGTAAGTTATTCAAGGTCCGGCGGGCTTTTTCCCCGCCGATCTGGGAGAGCGACCAGATGGCGGCCATGCGTACATCCTCGTCGGTGTCCTCAGCAAGATCGACGAGCGAGGCAACGGCTTCTGAAATCTCTAGCTCCCCGGCCGCACGCGCCGCTTCCGCTCGCAGGGATGGCACCTTGTTATCCAGCATGGAGAGAACATCTTCTTCCCAACGCCTGTCCATTGAACGACCCATTGCGATCAGCGCAGAAGCGATCCAATCTATTTCACCACTCGAGAAGGCTGTCTCGATCAAGGGGGGGATTTCAACCCGGCTAGAAAAGCTGATCGATTCCAGAGCGTGGCGGCGTACCTGGGCAGCATCATCCCCGGCGATGACTTGAAGTAAGCGGTCATCAAGAGTGCACTGTCTTGCCTTGGGGATTTCATCGATTTCTGCCAGGTAGATATATTGCCCCAAGGCTGTGGCTGCGGCGGCTCTCACGTCGACTTCAGGGTCGGACTCGAGCAAGCGCAGGAAGTTCGGAATCAAGTCAATCGCCTCAAATTCCCATAACAAACGAACGGCTGCCAGGCGCACTTTGGGATCTGCGTCCGAAATGGCATGTCGCCCGATCGTCTCGAAAGAAAGCAAGTCGTCGGCGAGGCCCAGCTCTTCCAGGTCTTCCATCAGGGCCTGCCGTCGCCAAAGGGGCAGCTGGGGCCAGGCATTTTTCAACAAGGCCAGCTCGCCAGTATCGAGATCAGAAAGCCGGTAGAGGAGGCTCGGATTCAACGGCGTGTCCTCGTCTAATAACGAATTGATCAATGTTTGCAAGGGTATTTCGGATGGGCTTGACATAATTTGACTACAAACCAGGAACGCGATTTCTGGGCGCAGTCCAAAGCCTGCACGGATTCACAAGGCAATTAAGGCAATGCAATGGGGTTGAAAAAATCTTGCAAGTTGATAAAGAGCAACAACATCAAGAGCATAGCGAAGCTTACCAGATTGATCGCATTCTCGTAGCGGGGAGGGATACGGCGACCCAACACGATCTCAGGCAGCACAAACAGGATGCGACCTCCATCCAGGGCTGGGATGGGGAGCAGGTTCAAGATGCCCAGGGAGATGGTGATAGTGGCGAAGAAGCCAAGGATGTTCACACCGGCCGGAAAGTTCGGGAGAGGCTCACTTTGACGCACCTGCTGGTATATGTCAAACATACCCTTGAAACCTACCAGGCGGCCCTCCTCTGGAGCAGTCTGGCCCTTGATCATCCTCACCGGAAAGGCCAGCAATTCTCTTCCGTGTTCGAACACAGCTGTAAAACCCACCGGCAGCGCCGTCAGCACAGAGACCGACCTGGTTGGGTTGCCCATTACGATCCCGATGGCACCCTCGCCGTCCGGCGGCTGGCTGCGCGGTACCAGTGTGGTTTCTCCTTCTTGCTCGTTCCGCATGTAGGTGATGTGAGTCGTTTGGTCCAGGTTGGCGTAAATGGCGTCATGCAAAGCCTGGGTGCTGTCGACTTTGTTATCATTGACAGCTAAGATCAGGTCGCCTGGCAACAGGCCGGCCTGGGCAGCTGGGGAGTTGGGCACCACTTCTATGATTTGAACCTGATCTGTGATCGGCATGCCGATCTTGCTGAAGATCACCGCATAAAGGATTACGCCAACCAATAAGTTGGCCAGCGGGCCAGCAACCAACACAGACAGGCGCACCCATGGACTGGAAGCTGCCAGTCCTCCAGGAATATTGGGATCGTTCTCCCCCTTCGGGCGGACGAAACCACCGAAGGGGAGCAGGTTCAAGGAAAAGCGGGTGCCCCAGGCATAAAAAAGAGTGGCGATGCGGGGTGGAAAGCCAAGCCCGAACTCCTCCACTTCTACTTTTAACAGGCGGGCAACAATGAAGTGACCGAGCTCGTGGATAATGATCAGAGCAGCCAGGGCGCCGATGAATTGTGCAATTTCGACCAATAGCGTTGTACTCATAGTTACCTTAAATAGTTCTGATATGTAAAAGCTTACCAGATTTGATTATATCCTGTCCTGGGGGAACATTCCATACACCAATGCAAGCATTAGACGATTCTAACGAATTTCTAGCAAGATGAATTTCCTCCGTGGGCTTGATTCGTTTTCCTAAATCAAACCAGGTGGGTTGGACCACCTGGACGCGCGGCGAGCACCTTTTCGACGCCGGTGATTTGGGTCAGTCGGGAGATCATCTGGTCAGCGGAAGTGGTGGGACAAAGCACGTGCACGTTCGGACCAGCGTCGATCGTATAGCAAACCGGGAGTCCATTCTTGCGCCAATCTGATACCGCCTGCATAACCGCTAGCGTCGCCGGCTGCCAGTAGAGCAGGGGTGGCATGGAGGTGTTCATCACGGCGTGCATCAGGTGGCAGTCCAATTCGACTACTTCGGCGAACGCCTCGAAATCCCGTTCCAGGATAGCGCG
>DATDRM010000276.1:0-18505 GCA_035291705.1 Anaerolineales bacterium | reverse complement strand
ACCACTTTCATGGAATCGCCCAGCCTGTTGTTTACCTCGGAATCGGTCACCGAGGGCCACCCGGACAAGATTTGCGACCAATTGAGCGACGCCGTCCTGGATGCCTGCCTGGAGCAGGACCCGCTCTCACGCGTGGCGTGTGAGGTAGCCACCAAGACCGGATTTGTAATGTTTTTGGGTGAGATCACCACGCAGGCTCACCTCGATTATGATATCCTGGCGCGCAAGATCATCACCGAGATCGGCTACGACGACAGCTCCAAAGGCTTCGACGGCAATACCTGCGCGGTGCAGGTGGCGGTCGCTCGCCAGTCCAACGATATTGCTATGGGTGTCAACCATTCCCTGGAGACCAGGAGCGGCGAGGTGACCGAGGAGGAGGTGAACACGATCGGAGCCGGTGACCAGGGGATGATGTTCGGCTATGCTTGCAACGAAACGCCGGTGCTGATGCCCATGCCGATCTACCTGGCTCACAAGCTCACCCGCCGGTTGAGCATCGTACGTAAAGATGGCACGCTGCCCTGGCTGCGCCCGGATGGTAAGAGCCAGGTGACCGTCGAGTACAGCTATGGGCGACCGAAGCGGGTCGACACGGTGCTGGTCAGCGCGCAGCACGCTCCGGATATCTCCCCGGCAGACATTCGCCAGGCGATCACCGAGAAGGTGATTTTACCGGTATTGCCGCCAGAGATGGTAGATAATAAGTTGAAGATTTTTGTTAACCCGACCGGGCGCTTCGTAATCGGCGGCCCGATGGGCGATTCGGGCGTCACCGGGCGGAAGATCATCGTCGATACGTATGGGGGCATGGGACGCCACGGCGGGGGTAGTTTCAGCGGCAAGGACGCCACCAAGGTGGACCGCTCGGCGGCTTACGCGGCGCGCTGGGCAGCCAAAAACGTGGTGGCAGCTGGCCTGGCCGACCGCTGCGAGATCCAGGTGGCCTACGCCATCGGCGTGGCGCACCCCTTGAGCATTAACGTAGAGACATTCGGCACCGGACGCATCCCGGCCGGCCAGATCGCCAGCCTGATCCAGGAGCATTTCGACCTGCGCCCCGGGGCTATCATCCGCGATTTGAAATTGCGCCGCCCGGTTTATCGCTCGGTGGCCGTGTACGGGCACTTCGGGCGCGACGACCTGGACCTGACCTGGGAGCGCACCGATAGGGCCGAACTGCTGCGGGCTGCGGCGGGCATCACTGAGCCAGTGGCTGTGCCGGCAGACTAATGACGAAGGACCAATGACGAAAGACGATGGCGAATAAATTCAACCGCCTTCGTCTTTCGTCTATCGTCCATCGTCCATCGTCCTCTTCACGTCCTCTCCAACCCATGCGCCTCTAGCAAGGCTACATCTTCCATCAGCACCCCTGTCGGGCCGTCGGCGGCGACCCGACCTTCATCCAGAATAACCATGCGGGGAAATAGTTCCCGCACCATGCGCATATCATGAGTTGCGGCCAGCATGGTGAGCGGGAGTTCCCCCAGCAGCCGGATCAGCGATCGCCGGGAGCGTGGGTCAAGCCCGGCAGTCGGCTCGTCCAGGACGAGCACCTCCGGCTTCATTGAAAGCACAGTGGCGATGGCGATGCGTTTCTTTTCGCCCATGCTCAGGTGGTGGGACACTCGCCGGGCGTACGCGCTCATGTGGACAGCCTCCAGCGCCTCTTCGACCCGCGCAGCCACTTCCCCGGGGGGCAATCCCTGGTACAGGGGGCCAAAGGCGACATCGTCGAAAACGGTCGGCGAAAAGAGTTGGTCGTCGGGCGACTGGAAGATCAATCCAACCATGGCGCGCACTCGCCCCAGGGTGGCCGGCGACACCTCCAGCCCACACACGCACACGCTCCCTTCTCCGCTCAGGATGCCATTCAAATGCAGGATCAGGGTGGACTTTCCGGCGCCGTTCGGCCCCACCAGAGCGACTTTTTCCCCCGGCTTGATCGAGAGGGATACATCCTGCAAAGCCAGGTGTCCGTCCGGGTAGGAATAAGACAGGTGTTCGATCTCAATCGAGTGGTGCATCTGAGTCAAGACCCGAACAGGAACGACAGACTCAACAGGACACCAAGGATCACCAGCCCAGCCAGCAATACCAACCAATTGGCAGAAGTGATGGCAGGCAACGGCAGGCTGCGCACCTCCCCATCGTAGCCACGCGAAACCATCGCCAGGTAGATCCGGTCGCTGCGCTCGAAGGCGCGCAGGAACAGGTTACCGGCCATCCCCCCGGTGACGCGCGCCCGCCAGGCGAGGTCCCCGCCAGCTTTTATGCCTGGCTGGCCGGAATTCCCGCTGCGCGCAGCCCGCGCCCGGTTTAAACGCAAGGCTTCGTCGGCCAGCACGAACAGATAACGCCACATCAGGCCAAAGATAGCCACCAGTAAGCGGGGGATCCTGACCGCCCGCATCGCCACCAATAACTCAGGAAACGGCGTGCTGGCTGCCAGGACAATGGCGGCCTGCACCGAGAGCCACGATTTGAGGGCGATGCTTAAAAACCTGACCAGCCCGGGAAGCGAGATGGTCAACTCCCAGCTCCCGATCCCCAGTTCAAGCCACACCGCGCCTGGAGTAGTAAAGATGATTGGCAGCGCCGCCAGGACAAACGGAAATGCCAGGATAGCCCGCTTGAGCACATAGCCTACGCCCAAAGTTGATAGTATTTCGATAGCCAGGATCGTGGCGAACAACAAGACGTAGACCGGCCATGCTCCAGCTGGGGTCAGCGCGCAGGTCAGGATGAACGCCAGCGCCAGGACAAATTTGACGCGCGGGTCAAGCCGATGGATTAAGCTATCGCCCGACCGGTACGGGTCCAGAAAGTGGATGTGCACGGCTATTTGCTGGAAACCTGGTGGTCACGGCGCTCAGAGCGGCGTTCGGAACGGCGCACGGAGCGGCGGGCGTAGCCCACAGCCAGGGCGACGCCAAATACGATCAAAACCCCAATCATCCCTGCCAAAATAGTCGCCAGGGCTGTGTTCGAGACCCCTGGGAAGGCATAATCTGGGATGATTTGAGAGCGCGAAGAACGGGCGGCATCCAGAAAACCAAGCTGCCCGGCAATCCGCTCCAGGCCATCCGGGCGAGCGGAGGCCAGGGGGGATGCAATAGCCAGGACCAGGGCGATCAACAGGCCGGCGACCCAAACCAGGCTCCCTTTAATGGGACCTGCCTCTCCGGCCTCGACCAGGTCGCGCCGCGCTGTGGACAGGAAGGCCAGCGCGCCAACCGTGATCAACCCTTCACCGACACCGATCAGGGCGTGCACACCTGCCATGGCCGGGATAGCCAGGTTAGCGGGCGAGGTGTTCGAAAGCGCTAACTGCAGGGCGACGCTTAGCGCAGCTACCTCAATCGATAACCAGGCTGCGATAAATCCCCCCAGATAGAGCCCCCATTTCCGGCCTCCAGCCAGCTTTCTTAGCGTGTGGTAAGCCATATAGGCCACCGCCACACCGACAATTCCCATGTTGAAGATATTGGCTCCCAATGCCAGCAGGCCTCCATCTTGAAAGATCAGCGCCTGGATGCTCACCACACTGGTCAGAACCAGGACCGCCGCCCAGGGCCCTAATAAGATCGACGCCAGAGCGGCTCCCATCAGGTGGCCGGAGGTGCCGCCCGCCACGGCGAAATTAAGCATCTGTCCGGCGAAAATCGCCGCTGCCAGCACGCCCATCATCGGTACCTGGCGTTCGCCGAGGTCCTTCCCCACACGTTTGAGAGCGTACCCCACCACTACAATGGAGACTATCCATAAGAAGACGGACACGGCTACCGACAGGAAACCATCGGGGATATGCATCGCGGTTGGTGAGAAGAACATATCTTTTGGCACAAATTACTCTTTATTATAGCCCCGTGCCAGTGATTGGGACTTGTGCTACTGAGACTGGATGGGTATCTTAAGTTGAGTTTGGCTGCAAATGGGGATTGAGCTTGGAGACAATGCGATCTCTCGGTTGGAAACCGACGATGCGCTCGCGGCTTTCGCCATTGACGAAAAGCATCAACGTCGGTACGCCCATGACCTGGTATTGCATGGCGATCTCGGGATTGTGATCGATGTCTAACTTTACCACTTTAATCTTTCCAGCCCATTCATGGGCCAGCTGCTCGACGATCGGGTCCAACATCTTACAAGGAACACACCACACGGCAGAAAAATCAACCAGGACTGGCTCACTGGCTGTAAGCACCTCATTTTGAAATGTGGTTTCGTCGACATCAGGGATATTGGCCATTCATACCTCCATGAGAAAGTTATTTTACCTGTGAAAAGGTGCGCATCCAGAGAACACAATCCACAAGAACATTGTGTGGAGCCATGCGCTTGTCGCGAACATAGTACCCAGTCTGGTGATAAAAGTCAAGGGGAAGCCACAGAACTAGAACTTACTGTTCTGGTTTCCGGGGGTCATCCCAGTCTATTTCCAGCCTTTCCTGGGTTAAACAGGCTGATCTGAGGTAAAATCTAGGCTGGTTATTCCCCAATCCTCTCCCCCCTATGCTCTGGAATTGTTGATGCCTGATTGGAAAATCCTCATCACCGACGGCCTGGAAGAAAACGGGTTGAGCATTTTGCGCGCAGCGGGTTGGATTGACGAGCGAATCGGCATCCCTCCGGAAGAGCTCACTCAGATCGTCGGCGAATACGAGGCGCTGATCGTACGCAGCCGCACGAAAGTAACGGCAGAGTTATTCAACTTTGGTGCACGGCTAAGGGTGGTGGGACGGGCGGGTGTCGGCATCGATAATATCGATCTCGCGGCCGCCAACCTGCACGCCGTGACTGTGGTCAATACGCCCCTGGCTACAAGCCAAGCAGTTGCGGAACATACCCTGGCTTTAATGTTTTCCCTGGCGCGCGCCATCCCCTTCGCCGATGCGGGGTTAAAATCCGGCCTTTGGCTTAAAAAAGACTTACTGGGTGTTGAAATAGATGGCAAAGTGCTAGGCGTAATCGGGATGGGCAACATCGGCAGTAGCGTCGCTCGCAAGGCAACCGCCTTAGGGATGACCGTGTTGGGTTACGACGCTTTGATCGCAGCTGATGAAATCCGCCCGCGGGGTGCCGAACCGGTCAGCCTTCAGCATCTTTATGCCCGGTCAGATTTTATCTCCCTGCATGTGCCGCTCAGCCCCGAAACACGCGGCATGATCAACGGGCAAGCACTGGGTTCAATGAAACGTGGCGTGCGCCTGGTGTGTACTGCTCGGGGAGGCGTGATCGATGAGACCGCTTTGCTCGGCGCATTGGAATCGGGGCAGGTCGCCGGCGCCGCGCTGGACGTTTTCGCCAAGGAACCCCCAGGAATGTCCGCTCTGGTGACTCATCCCCACGTGGTTGCCACTCCTCACATCGGTGCGCAAACTGCCGAAGCCCAGGCCAGGGCAGCAGTGGATATCGCTACCGAGGTTCTGGCTGCGCTGCGCGGCGAACCGCTGCGCTGGAGAGTCGTGTAACCCAAGGATATTAGGAGATTTCATGGAAACCAATCCCGATCTCGGTCAATTGAAGGCGCTGATCAATGAGGTTATTGACCTGAATCATGCAAAGGGCATGCTCAGTTGGGATCAGCAAACGTATATGCCTCCCGGAGGCGCGGCGGGGCGTGGCCACCAGATGGCCACCCTCAGCCGCATCGCCCATCTCAAGTTCACTTCCGACGAAGTTGGTCGCCTGCTTGAAGACCTCAAACCTTACGCCGCCGAGCTGGACCCAGACTCAGATGACGCCCGTTTGATTAATGTCACGGCTCACCGGTATGAAAAGCTCATTAAGGTGCCAGCCGACCTGGTCGCCGAGTTCGCCAAGGTGACCAGCGATGCACATCTGGTCTGGAAGCAAGCGCGGGAGGGAGCGGAGTTCGCTAAGTTTCAACCTTACCTGGAGAAGATCTTTGAATTGCGCCGTCGCTATGCGGCCCTGTTTGTCCCCTACGACCATATCTATGACCCATTGTTAGACGATTATGAACCAGGATTGAAAACTGCCGAGGTACAGGCGATCTTTTCGACCCTGCGCCCGCAACAGGTCGAACTCATCCAGCTAATCAGCGAACGTCCCCAGGTAGACGATTCCTTTCTGCACCAGCCTTATGACGAACAAAAGCAATGGGATTTTGGTGTCGAGGTTATCACCCGTTTTGGTTATGATTGGAAACATGGCCGCCAGGATAAGGCTACTCATCCCTTTACGATCGATTTTGGGACAGGCGATGTGCGTATCACCACTCGCTTCCTCGCAGACTACTTCCCCTCAGCCTTCTTCAGCACAACCCATGAATGTGGACATGCCCTATATGCCCAGGGTATCAATCCCCATCTGGATCGCACTATGCTCGGCGACGGCGCGTCCCTGGGGGTCCATGAGTCTCAATCGCGTTTATTTGAAAACTTCGTTGGGCGCTCGCGCGATTTCTGGATTCACTTTTACCCCTCCTTGCAGAAATACATCCCAGCTCAACTCGCCAATGTACCTCTGGAGACTTTTTATAGAGGCATAAACAAAGTTGAGCCGTCCTTGATCCGCGTGGAAGCTGACGAGGCGACCTATAATCTACACATCATGTTGCGCCTGGAACTGGAGATCGCCCTCATCGAGGGCAGTTTAAAGGTGAAAGACCTGCCTGAAGCCTGGGGGAATGGCATGCGCTCTTACCTGGGCATAACACCTCCCAACGACTCGCTGGGTGTGCTGCAGGATGTCCACTGGTCAAGTGGTTATATTGGTTATTTTTCCACCTACGCCCTGGGCAATTTGATCGCCGCCCAATTATGGGAATGTGTCAACCGGGATATCCCTGACCTGCAAGATCAGATTCAGGGCGGCATTTTCACTAACCTGACCGGTTGGATGCGGGAGAAAATCCACTGGCATGGGAAGAAATATGAACCCCAGGAACTGGTGCAACGCGTTACCGGTAGTAAGATCGATCCAGGCCCATACATCCGCTATTTGACAACGAAATACGGGGAGATCTACGGATTATGATTGGGGTAACTAAATAGAGATGGCTACTATCCTGTTCGTAGACGACGATCCTTTTACGCTGGAAACGCTTAAAAAATCGGTTCTCCTCTTTGGTCATGAGGCGGTCTTGGCCAGTTCGGGAGGTGAGGCTTTGACGCTGGCTGCCACCCGATCTCCGGATCTGATTTTGACTGACATGCGACTCCCTGATATGGATGGACTGACTCTCGTTAAGCACTTGCAGCGAGACGCAACCACAAAAAACATCGCGGTGGTGGTGCTCTCTGCTAGCGCAGAAATGGACATCGCCGAGCTCGCCCGAGCGGCCGGGGCTAAGGATTTTCTTTCCAAACCGGTGCGTCTGAACACCTTGCAGGAAGTGATCCAACGCTATACAGGTGGATGAATTGGGACGTGTAATCTGCCTTTGCCTGGCCTTTAGCCTGGTGAGCGGTTGCCGCGCGCTGGTTAGTTCCTCTTTTCCCACCCCTTTACCCTCTGAACTTGTCCCGACAGTTATCGCCTTGACCGTGCAAGCTCTCGAGACAGGCGGAAGACCAGGTGAACCCTCGATTGACCTGACTGGTACCCCTGTCCCTCCAGCCGCGCTCCCCTCACTTACGGCTACTTTTCCACCAACTCCTCTCCCTCAACTACCTACCTTCACATCTGGGCTGGCAGTCGATAATTCTCCAACGACTTCTTCCAATGATCTCCCACTGATTGACATCCCCCTTGCACCGATCCAGATCATCAGCCCCGGGTTCGCTTCCCGAGTCACTTCCCCAATCCTATTGAGAACTCTCCTGGACACTGGCCCGAAAGGCGTGGTGCGGATCGAGCTCCAGGGAGAGGATGGGCGATTGTTAATGCGCGAAGTCAGTGTGTACGCCGAGAGCCAAAGCAGGGTAGTCAGCCTGGCGAAGAAAGTAGAGTACGCGATTTCCGCCGTGGCGGAGGCCGGCCGCCTGCAAGTCAGCGTGGAAGACGAATTTGGACGCAACCTGGCGGTGGCCTCGGTTGACCTGGTCTTGCTTTCTATGGGAGAAGCTGATCTAAATCCCCCTGGAGACCAGGCAGATAATATCGTTATTGATTCGCCCAAAGCAAATTCCTTGATCCAAGGAGGGACAGTGCGGGTCTCCGGCCGGGCGCGTCTGCGATCGGAGCAACCCCTGAGGATTGAACTGCAGACAAGCGATGGTAAAATTGTCGGCACTCGCCAAGTCGCTGTGGCTCCAACGCCTGGGAGCAGCTACGGGACCTTCACGGTCGATGTCCTTTTCACGATCGGCGAACCGGGCAGAGTTCGCCTGTTGGTCTGGGAACCCGGTGACCGCATCCCTGGGATTGTTCATCTGTCTAGTCTGGAGATTGTGCTAAGCCCGTGAAAACCTTGCGATTCGTTCTCGCTCTGTGTGCCTTTGCCATCGGAGTGGTTGCCTGTGCTCAAGGTAAACCTACGCCGGATAAAGAGCTCCCGCTTCTGCCCACGGCAATTGTGCCTCCGATATCAGAGATCGATACAGCTATTGAACGCTGGAAAGACAGCCACACAACCCGTTACTTTTTAGAGCTGGACGAACAGACCCAGGAAAAGCGCTGGATGGTGCGATTGATCGTCGCTGATGGGGTAATCCGCACGGCTCAACGTTTGGAGATGGACCCCGAAAGCAATTGGGGAGAACCAACCAACCTCGCTCCAGAAGAAGCCCAGACCTATACCGTTGACGCCATTTTAGCGCGCGTGCGCGAAGATGCTATGGGAAATGGACCAGTCCCGGTCAACCTGAGAGCCTTATTCGATCCCTCCCTGGGCTTTCCAAAAGCAGTGCATGCCGAGGCATTGCCCGTCTACACAGAGGATGGCAACCTGCTCCTCGACCGCCAATATAGCTACGACCTGACCCTCCAAGTAAAAGCCTTGTTGGAAGATACTTTTGGCGTTGGCAAGGATCCTATCTATACCTATATCCGTAGCGGGGGTGCGCAGGCCTGGTGCGATAGCCTGCGCATCTTTCCCGATGGCTCCTCTGCCTATACGGACGATTGTCTGGACAAAGTCTTTCAGCTAACTTTGCCTGCCAGCCGCCAGTTAGCTTTAGAAAGCCTGAGATCCTCCTTCGCCAGCCTGGACGACCTGCGGGTGGTTAGTGACCAGGTGCAACGTCTGATCATTCTTGGCACCGGCGAAGGCACTCCGGACGCGGCTACATTGGACGCAGCCTGGGAGCTGGCAACTGAGATCCATGAAATCCTCTCCGAACCAGTCGGGTTGGGGCTGACGATGGTCTATCTTTCCAACGGCGACTTGTTCGGTTACGATGTGCTCAATAAGAACGTGATCCCGGCCGACCTTAAAAGCAGCGGTGACCTACGTGGCGCAGTCCTCTCCCCAGATGGAAAAGTACTAGCTTTCAGCGATGATAACGGACTAAGCGCATTGGACATGGGGAATGGGGAAATCATAGCTTTACTTGACCCTACCGAAGGTGGTTATTACCTGCCGCGCGCCTGGAGCGGGTCGACTCACTTATACCTGACCCAGGTCCCCCCAACGGATGGGGATTCGATCGAGCACGGCTGGATCTTACTGGAAGAGAAAATCTGGCACGAGTTGCTGACTCCTGGAGAGACACCTGGTTACGGGTGTGACACAGGGGCCGCCTGGTCACCCATATCGGCTCAGCTTGCCATCACCGGCTTGGGTTATGCCCATCCCTGCAACATGAATCCTGGACTGAATGTGGTTGACGTTCAGGCTGGCACGGCGCAGCGTATCGTCGCGCCTGCCATCAGGATGAGCGATGAAAGTGATGGGACAATGATCGCCGGTGCTCACACCCCTACCTGGTCGCCGGATGGCACCTGGATTGCCTTTGGACTGGATCAGGATGCCCTGGCGCCCTTGAATTTCCCGACACGTTTGTATCGCCTCCATCCTGACGGCAGTGACCTGACTCCGATTACTAATAATTCCCAAGGCTTGGCGGCATATCCGGTATGGGCTTCAGATGGTATCCTGTATTACAGCTTGAGTGGAGAGAGCGCAGAGGCTGATGGCATTTATCGTTATACTCCGGCGAAGAACAGCCATGATTTAATCATTCCAGGCTCAAATTTACTTCCTTTGAGTATCTCAATCGATGCTGAATTCCTGGCTTATGCAGAAGACAGCGCGTTGAAATTATGGAGTTTCCGACTTGGGGAAGTATATGGAGAGGTCAGCTCGGGAGACGATCTGGCGCCCTCCTTTGTGGGCTGGGTAAAGAGCAAGGAGTGAAGGTTAGACTTAGCGGGATAAGTGTCGTTGAGCCAAGGTATAATCGGGGTAAGGAAAATCGATCTACTTTTGGAATATGGTGGTCGGGGAGATAGTTGATATAAATATGACATGACAAACTGGCATCAAATTTACTCTGCTGGCTTTTTTCGTACTGATCACGATCCCCCAGGGCTATCTCCATAAACTCTTGCTTTGCTTTATTTATCGGTAATCATACAATACAATCCAATGATTGAATTTAGGAGATAACTTCATGGCGAATACCCCTTTCCCTTCCAAACGAGCTCCGATCTTTGCCGACGTGCCGGACGAGTCGTGGAATAACTGGCGCTGGCAGCTCAGCAACCGGATTAACACGCCGCATGAATTTGAAAAAGTGATCCCTCTAACCGACAGCGAACGCAAAGCGCTCTCTGCTGCACATCTTTTTCGGGTAGATATTACCCCCTATTTCATCTCATTAATCGACGCGGATGACCCGGACGACCCGATCCGGAAACAGGTTGTACCTACCGCATCCGAGATGGTACCTTTTACGGCGATGATGGAAGATTCCCTGGCTGAAGACCGCCACTCACCTGTCCCCGGGCTTGTGCACCGCTACCCTGACCGCGTCTTGATGCTTGTCACCACCCAGTGCGCCACATACTGCCGCTACTGCACCCGTTCACGCATTGTCGGGGACCCCTCGGCGACCTTTTCACGAGCCGAGTTCGAGATGCAGATCGAGTACCTTAAACGAACACCGCAGGTGCGCGATGTACTGCTTTCGGGCGGCGATCCTCTCGTCCTGGCGCCAAAAATCCTCGAAGAGATCCTCAGCCGCTTGCGAGAAATTCCACATATCGAGATCGTCCGCATCGGTTCACGTGTGCCGGTATTTCTGCCCATGCGCATTTCCGAGGAACTGTGTGATATGTTGCAGAAATACCACCCGCTCTGGCTCAATATCCACGTCAATCACCCCAATGAGATCACTGCCGAGCTGGCGGCAGCCTGTGATCGCATGACCCGCGCTGGTATCCCGCTTGGCAACCAATCGGTGCTCCTGGCAGGGGTGAACGACAACGTGCATATCCAGCGCCAGCTAGTGCATGATCTGGTGCGCATCCGGGTGCGTCCGTACTACCTCTATCAATGCGATCTGGTAGAGGGTGCCGGGCACTTCCGCACCCCGGTGGCCAAAGGGGTCGAAATCCTTGAAGGCCTACGCGGGCATACCTCTGGTTATGCAGTACCCACATTCATCGTTGACGCCCCGGGTGGGGGTGGCAAAATCCCCGTCGCGCCGAACTATCTGCTCAGCATGTCCGACCATAAGATCGTGCTGCGCAATTTCGAAGGGTTTATCACAACCTACGAAGAACCGGTTGATTACAAACCGAGCGACGCAGCCAAATACCGCCTTAAGCGTCCCGAGCCCGGCCAAGCCGGTATCACCGGCCTTTTGGATGGAGAACACATGTATATCAAACCCGAAGGCTTCGATGAGATTCACGACCGGGGTGGAATCCAGCACCGCCTGAAAGATGAGAAGAAGTGGATCCCGCTGGGGATCGGGCCCGGCGAGCAAGAATAAATCATGCGCTGCGTGGTAGAATGCAGGTGTGTTAATTTTTCTCTTATATCCTGGAGGTTGAGAAAGTATGGAACAGCAAGTTGCCACTTTTACGGTTAAGAAGGGCCTGGCACAGATGTTAAAGGGCGGTGTGATCATGGATGTTGTCACACCCGAACATGCCCAGATCGCAGAAGAGGCCGGCGCGGTGGCTGTCATGGCTTTGGAGCGCGTGCCGGCGGATATACGCACCCACGGCGGGGTGGCGCGCATGAGTGATCCTGGGTTGATCTTGCAGATCATGGATGCGGTTACTATCCCTGTAATGGCTAAAGTGAGGATCGGCCACTTCGTCGAAGCCCAAATCCTTGAAGCCATCGGGGTGGACTACATCGATGAATCCGAAGTGCTAACTCCCGCCGATGAGGCCCACCACATCCATAAACACGAGTTCAAGGTGCCTTTCGTGTGTGGTTGCCGCAATCTGGGCGAAGCCTTGCGCCGGATCGGAGAAGGAGCGGCGATGATCAGGACCAAAGGTGAGGCAGGTACCGGGGATGTAGTCGAGGCTGTACGGCATGCGCGCGCTGTCCTGGGCGAGATCCGCCGCCTGCAGAATATGCCTGAAGAGGAGTTGATGAGCTATGCCAAGGAAATTGGTGCGCCTTATGAGCTGGTAGTTGAGACACGCGCTCTTGGCCGCTTGCCGGTAGTTAATTTCGCCGCTGGTGGCATCGCAACCCCGGCGGATGCGGCGCTCATGATGCAGCTGGGAGTAGATGGCGTCTTCGTCGGGTCTGGCATTTTCAAATCCGGTGACCCAGCCCGGCGGGGAGCGGCGATCGTCAAAGCAGTGACCCACTTCAACGATCCCTACATCCTGGCGGAAGTCAGCCGAAACCTGGGCGAGCCGATGGTTGGGCGCCAAATCTCCGCCATCCCCGAGGCAGAGCTGATCGCTGGGCGAGGGTGGTAAGTAGGATCCTGCCAACAGTTGTCTGGGATCAGTTATTGGTAAGCAGCTGTCATATGAAAATCGGAGTGCTTGCGCTTCAAGGAGATTTTGCCGAACATATAACGATGCTTATTCGCATAGGTATAGAGGCGGTGGAAGTGCGTTTGCCTGAGCACCTGAATGGGCTGGACGGGTTAATTATCCCCGGCGGTGAGTCGACAACAATTGGGAAGCTCGCCCGAGATTTTGACTTGCTCGAGCCGCTACAAAGGTTCGGGAAAGAGCATGCTCTGTGGGGCACCTGCGCGGGGGCTATCTTCCTTTCAAAAGATGCCCGTCGACAGCAACCTTTACTGGGCTTGATGGATATCGTTGTGGAACGTAACGCCTTCGGGCGGCAGGTAGCCAGCTTTGAGATCGATCTCGACCTGCCTGCATTACAGACGGTTGAATCCGAGAACCGACCGTTTCATGCTGTCTTCATTCGGGCCCCCTTGATTGAGTCAGTGCAAGGAGAAGCGCGAGTGTTGGCGTCTCTCCCAGACGGGCGCATCGTTGCTGCCCAACAAGGACACCTACTGGCGACATCCTTTCACCCCGAATTAACCGGTGATGACCGTCTTCATCGATACTTTCTCTCTTTAGCGGCTTGAAAGGTTATTTATTGTCCGATAGCCCTGGCCAAATATCTTTTGGCCTTTATATCCGATGACTATTCGACCTTTTGATTGGCGCGACCTGCCTATTCTGCTTCGCTACCGTCATCATGCCTTGTTTTTCGATAATGCTTTGGTATTAACGCGCGGACAAACCTGGATACCCGCTGGAGCTGTCTTATCATACTTTGCACCGGCAACCGGCGTCTTCACATACTTGCTCTCACACGATCGCGATAATGATCTTCCCTTGATGGGGCAGGTGATCCACGCGGCAGGTTCACAAATCGCCCGGCTTTCGTTTTTAGCGCCTGAAGCGGCGATTAAGTCGCAAGCCTTGCCTTCCCTCATTGACCACATGATCACCCAAATCGGCGGGCGAGGAGCATTTCATCTGCTGGCTGAAATCGATGAGCGGACGATCGCCTTCGAGATGTTACGCCAGGCCAGCTTCGCCATATACGTCCGCCAACGCGTCTGGCAGCTGAACGGCGAACCTGTTGCGGAATCCAACCCCTCTCTTTGGCGGGCAAGTAGGTCTAAGGATCTGATCGCTGTACGATCCTTATACAACAACCTGGTGCCTGGACTTGTCCAGCAGGTAGAGCCACCGCCTGCAGACCATCTTCACGGCATGGTTTATCGCAAAGGGGATGAGCTGCTGGCTTATGCAGAGCTTAGATACGGATTGCGCGGAATTTGGGTACACCCGTTCATCCACCCGGATGCCGAAGATGTGATTATCCAATTGGTGGATCGGATGCGCAATCTGCCTAATCGCCGCTCCCGTCCTATCTATCTTTGCGTTCGTTCTTACCAATCCTGGTTGGAGAACGCTCTCGAGGAGCTGGGCGCTGCGGCTGGGCCTCTCCAGGCTGTGATGGTCAAGCATCTGGCGATTGCGAAGAGAGTGGGCCGTACTTTTGCCCTGCCGGCATTGGAAGGCGGGCAGCCCGAAGCCACCGCACCATTTGCACAATCGGAGAGTAAGAAATAAACCATGTCACAACATCGAATTACAGATGACTTGCACGTTCTGCTCGGTGTCCTTCCCCCGCATATCGCCAAGGCTGTGACAGATGCCAATGACAGCGACAACCTTCTAGAGGGGATACTAGACCTGGGGCGGGTCCCTACCGCCCGCTTCGTCGATCGCGAGGTTGCGCTGAGTGAGAGAGAAACCAGTCATACTGACATTGACTATGTGGTTGAGCGGATTGGCGAGTTTGACAGCGACAACCGCGCTGGTCTGGAGCGCACGCTACACCGGATATCTGCTATCCGCAACCGCCGCGGGCACATCGTGGGCTTGACCTGCCGGGTGGGACGCGCGGTTTATGGCACCACCGACATCATTCAGGATTTAATCGAAAGCGGTAAAAACCTATTGATCCTGGGTCGCCCAGGGATTGGTAAAACCACCCAATTACGTGAAGCGGCCCGCATCCTGGCAGAGAGCAAGCGGGTGGTGATCGTTGATACATCTAATGAGATCGGTGGAGACGGCGATGTTCCCCACCCGGCTGTCGGGCGTGCCAGGCGTATGCAGGTAGCCACACCTTCCTTACAACACGAAGTAATGATCGAAGCCGTCGAGAATCACAATCCCGAGGTGATCGTAATCGACGAGATCGGGCGCGAATTGGAAGCCGAGGCGGCCCGCACTATCGCCGAACGCGGCGTGCAATTGATCGGCACCGCCCATGGGAACACCCTGGAGAACTTGCTGCTCAATCCAACGCTATCTGACCTGGTGGGGGGGATTGAATCAGTCACACTTTCCGATGAAGAAGCCCGGCGACGCGGGACGCAAAAAACCGTCCTCGAACGGCGCTCGCCCCCCACTTTCGATGTGTTAATCGAAATCCAGACCCGCGACCGATTGGCAGTTCATTTGGACGTCGCTGAAGCAGTAGATGCGTTACTGCGCGGTTTCCCCCTGCCTCCTGAAATCCGCTCGCGCGACCTGGATGGTGAAATTCATATTGAGAAGGGTCCTCAGGTTGCGGCGGCGCGACCGTCTTCTTACAACCAGGGCTCCCGCCGTCAAGGCAATGGGGGTCCGAAACGCCAACGTCCCCAGGCGGATGAAACAGTGGTTCTCTCTAGTGAACCGGCGAAGGGCCAGGCGACTCCCCTGCAAACGATGCGCATTTATGCATATGGCGTCGCTCGCAACCGCTTGATGCAGGCGGCAAAACGCCTGGGAGTGCCGATCCTAGTGGTGAATGAATTCGCTGAGGCCGACATCGTAGTTACTCTGCGTTCTTATTACCGTAACCGCCAACGCCCCATCGTGGATGCTGAACGCCGCGGTACACCAATTTACGTGTTGCGTTCGAACACGGTCAACCAAATGCAGCAGTTCCTTGGTGATGTGTTCAACCTCACCCGTGACACCGGTGAAGAGCAAATCGTGGAGCGCGCTTTGCAGGAGACGGAGGGCGCCATCAGTGCAGTTTTAAACGGCGAGCGCTGGGTCGAATTGCCACCTGCCTCGGCTTATATCCGGCGCCTGCAACACGAAATGGCCCGCCAGGCAGACTTGACATCCCACTCATACGGGAAAGAACCTTATCGTCGCGTGCGTATTTTCCGGGAATAGCCCTCATTATTTCAAGGAACGTGATCCATGTTCATCACATTTGAGGGTCCTGATGGTAGCGGGAAATCTTCCCAGGTTGCGGCGCTCGCTGAATTTCTAGACCAGACAGGTTATCCTGTCCTGGTGACGCGCGAGCCAGGAGGCACCGCAATTGGGGACCAGGTACGCGCTATTCTCTCCAACCTGGAAAATACCGGTATGCACCCGCGCACCGAAACCCTACTCTTCCTGGCAGCGCGCGCCCAGTTGGTTGAACAGGTGATCTGTATTCATCTGGAGAAAGGTGATGTAGTGTTATGCGATCGCTACGCTGACTCCACCCTTGCTTACCAGGGCTTTGGTCACGGAAACGACCTGGCACAAATACGGAATCTAATCTCCTTCGCTACTGGCGGCCTGAATCCGGACCTAACCATCTTATTAGACATCGATGTAAAGGTTGGGTTACGGCGTCGCGCCCGCGGCGGCGAATGGAACCGGCTCGACGCATACAATTTGGAATTTCACCAGCGTGTACGCCAGGGGTATCACCAACTGGCCCAGGCCGAGCCCGATCGTTGGGTTGTGATCGACGCCGGACAACCGCCCGAGCGTGTACAGGCAGATGTGCGGCAAGTTGTTATGGAAAGATTAAAACTGAAGCGTGAGGGGTGAATTCACACTTCACGTTTCACGCCTCACTATTCGAAATCCTCTCCCCCCATTCCAGCACCACCCGTTTCCATATCCGGCATCGCTTCTTCAATCTCATCAGGGCTCTGGCCTGATTCCAAACGGTCCATCACCTCGTCAAATTCAGGACCGAGATCCTCGCCCGTTTCTGAACTCATCTGGCGCATCATGCGTGCCATGGCTTTGGGATCATCTTCCAGACCTGCCAGGCTGGAAGGATCAGCCAGGCTTTCGAGGCGACTTTCCTCAGAACGGGCAAACCTGATGCGGCCAATCCGCCGTTGTACCTGTTCGCTGTTACAATGGGGACATCTTAAACTCTGCTTGCCATATTCGTTATAAGAAAGGTATACTTCAAAGCGGCGTTTACAATTTAAACACCGATATTCGTAGTTCGGCATAAAAACAACTCCCATCCAGATTTTTTGCGCATCAGATTATACCCTCAAGTTAGGTCGGCGGCGAGATTTAACCAGATGGATCCATTTACTCCCCCACAATATGAACCTCTATTGATTGTGATCTCTGGCCCTTCCGGTGCCGGGAAAGACAGCGTTATCCTACGCATGAAGGAAATGAACCTGCCATTCCACTTTGTGGTTACTGCTACAACTCGCTCAGCTCGACCAGAGGAGGTGTACGGCGTCGATTATTTCTTTCTCTCCCCCGCCGAATTTGCAGAGATGATCGAGAAAGATGAGCTGTTAGAGTACGCCATCGTCTATGACGAATACAAGGGCATCCCCAAGGAGCAGGTGCGCCAGGCTTTGGCAAGCGGGAAGGATGTGGTCATGCGCATCGACGTTCAAGGAGCAGATACGATCCGAAAAATTTGCCCTGAGGCCTTGTCGATCTTCTTGACTTCACAGGATGAAGATGAAATGATCCAGCGTCTTAAACAGCGCAGGACCGAAACACTGGAAGGTATCGAACTGCGGATTGCCACCGCCCACCAGGAACTTAAACGCATTGCGGAGTTCGATTATGTCATTGTCAACCGGGAATGCCACCTGGATGAAGCCGTCCAAACGGTCCTGGCGATCATCCAGGCCGAACATCACCGTGTAAAGCAAAGAAAGGTAACCTTGTGACGCAAGCGCCTCACCCCCCTGAATACGACCGAACCTCTTCTTACCCCGAATTTGAACGAGAGGTTCCCCCTGCAGCTCCTCCCTCACCAGGCACGGTATTGGTGAGCCTCCCCAAGACGCGTCCGATCATAACCTATACCCTGCTGGTAGTTACCATATTGACCTTCCTTCTACAATTGGCAAGCAAAGCGCTTTACGGGGTCGATCTGGTCGCCAATCTGGGCATGAAAGTCAATGAGTTGATCGGAGAGGGGCAATTTTGGCGATTAATCACCCCGATGTTCTTGCACGGCTCTTTCCTGCATATTGCTTTCAATATGTATGCGCTGAATATATTCGGCCCCGGATTGGAACGCCATTTCGGGCACACACGTTTCCTGGTTCTGTATTTCTTAGGAGGATTTGCCGGTAATGTGGCCTCATTCATATTTTCTGCCGCCCCTTCGCTTGGTTCATCCACCGCCATATTTGGATTGCTGGGAGCGGAAGGTGTCTTCCTATATCGCAACCAGCGTCTGTTAGGTGGTTCTGCCCGGCGTGCGTTGAACAACATCATTATGATTGCCATCATCAACCTGCTGATCGGCCTTTCACCCGGCATCGACAACTGGGGACACCTGGGCGGGCTGATCGGAGGAACGCTTTTTGCCTGGTTCGGCGGGCCGGTTCTGAGCCTGGACGGCATCTACCCCACT
>DATDRM010000275.1:0-5020 GCA_035291705.1 Anaerolineales bacterium | reverse complement strand
ACGGCGATCAATACCAGGCTGGCGCCGATCATCGAGGCCATCCCCAGGCGGCCGCTCCACAACGGGTTATCCTGCGAGACGCTCTGGCCGGTTACCCAGGCGGGGATCGGCCCGACCACGGTCAGAACCAGCCCCAACCACAGGGCAGACCGGTGCCAGGGCTGCCTGGTTTCGTTTGCCTCATCTTCCCCCGATTCCAGGCGGCGCAGGTAGAAGAACAGGGCAAGCCCGGCTGCGCTGGCGATCAGAAGGATCTTGAGATTGGCCGGTTGCGTGATCTTAAACAGATCCGGTGTAAAGACATTGCTCCAGACGTTGACCAGGAGATAAAGAACATCCTGCAAAATATCCTGAACCAGCTTGACGGCTGTTGGAAGGGGAGCACTGAAAAGGTCAAAGAGCACGGCGGGGACGTTTCTGGCATAACCCGGCTCCGGTTGAGGGATCAGGTAGATGCGATAAATGTAGAAAGCAACCCATATCAGGAGATAAGGCAGCCACTGCCGCAACGTCTTTATTAAGCGGCGGCGGGTGGTTTGACCCTCTTCGGATAACAGCAGCCGGAGGATGAAAGGGCGGGCGAGTTCAACCCCGGAAAAGTATTCGATAAATGCCAGGTGTAAACCGCATGTGAGCAATGCCAGCCCGAAATACCCCCAATACCAGCGCGGCTGGCGGATCGATTGCACCATGGCCCAGATAGAAATGACAAACAGGAGGTAACCAGTCCAGTGAACCGTGTAAGCCACGGCTAAAGGCTGGAGCTTAAAGATGGGATAAACAACAAAGAGCAGGGCTGCCCAGGCAGCCTGGCGACGGCGTCCTGGCCAGATTCCCCGAAAAATGAGCCAGGTGAACAGAATGGTTAGAGCTCTCAGCGCCAGGGTGGAGATATGCCAGTGGAGCGGTGCGAAACCTAAGACTTTAAAACCGATAATGTACAGAACCGCTGCCAGGGGCCGGCCATCATACAGGAACATATCCCACATCTTGGATATGCCCAGCGTATGACCAAAGTAGATGTGGTGCCAATCGTCCTGGTAGAATCCCAAGTCTTTGACCAGCAACCCAAAAGCCATGATCAACGTGGCAAGCAGGGCGAACGGAACAGTCCGGCTTGAGAACCGAATCGGTGAGGCCAGGTAACGGTTCTTCAAGAGATTGAAGTTATTTACCATTGCCAACAATGGGGAGCTAGCTACCCACCCGCGTTTTTCGCCACAGGCGAGGGATTAGCATGGGGGTATCCAGGCGATATCGAATATACACCTCCCCGAACTCGCGCAGCAGTTTGCGCTCTTCGAACAGCGCGCCCACCACGAGATAGATGGTCAAGCCAATATTCAAGGCCAGCAGGTTGCGGGTCATCACCGGCACCAGCCAGATAAAGACCAGGCCGGCGGTGTAGAGCGGATGCCGTACCCAGTGGTACAGCCCATGCGTTACCAGTTGCGACGGCTTTTGGTTAGGCCTTCCCAGCGCCTGCTGCAGCCCTAAGAGTGACCAGGCGCCGGTTTGCCTCACTCCAACCGCCAGCGCTACGACCGCCAGCAACTGCCCTGCCAGGGTCAGGTACGACCAGGGAGAGGAGATAACGTACAGCCGGGCATCCGGCAGGAGAGCGGGCAGGGTCAGCACTGGCAGCAGGCTGACAAAACCAAAGAGGTTATAGACCAGGCGGTACCAGCGATCCGCCGGCGGGCCGATCCACTGCCGGGCACGATCTTTGGCCCAAGCGGAGGCCAAAAGGGAGTGGATCAGACCATACACAACAACTGCGGAAAAAATTAAAAAGGGTTCGATTCCCATTCAAAAATCACACACCATAGCCAGGCAGTTCAATAACCTGCTCTCCGATCTGAACCAGGTAATTTGGACGCCAGGCCACGCCAAACAAATCGAGCAGCACATCCTTCTTGGCAGGCGCCAGCGAAATCTCGTCCGCCTGGTTAGCGATCTCGCCCCAGCGGTCGGTGACCTCTGCCAAAGTAGTCTCTTTCTCTTTCTCCAGCTGGGCGATCTCCTTCTCATATCCCTCGATCACCTTCTCAGATTCCTTCACATCTTCAGCAGCCTGCTGGGTTAGGCGACGCTTGGTCAAAGAGCTGGATAAGCGGCGAGTACTGCGCCGCTTGACAAACAGGCCGAAGACGTTTTCGGCAGCGGTGCCAAGTTCCTCCATCTTACGCTGCGCCAACTCCGATTCATCGGAAGACAGTTCGCGCTCCTCCCGCGCAATTTTCTCCTGGAGTGCTTTAATTTTCTTGTCATACTGCGCTGACACCTCTTTCGCTTCGAGGTCGCGCTTTTTGCGGGCTGCCTCGGCGCAAAAAGTGCGGAATTCAGCCTGCGAGACTTCCGGCCCGGCGAAGACTTGCAAGGCCTCGTTTGCGCGCAGGCTGATCTCCCCAGTGCGGTAGACCCAATCCAGGAAGTCTTTTTCCATTGTAGCCATCAACCTGGCCTCGGATAGGGGCGCATCCAGGGTCGTAAAGCGCGCCTGCGGGTCCGGATTCTCAGCCAGGGCGCGCGCCTCAACCGGTTGAGCCGGCGCTTCCTCCCAGCGCAGCATGCCGCGCCGGTCGGGGGAGGTCACCAGGGCCGTGCGCCTCTGCTCGTAATCCAGGTTGTACTTACGGTTGAAAAAGCGAACACTTGCTTGGGCTAACAGAACCGGGTGATAGACTACCCCCAAGCTTTGAGCTTGTTCGGGATAAGTGCGCCCGGCGGCCTCAAAGGCCTCGGTGAAGGTCAGGTTGTTGGGCAGGAAATATTCGGCGACACCGGCCGGTACGGCGGGACGCGTCGTCGAGCCAACGAGGGTTGGCCTGGCTACCACAGGTGGCTTGGCGGCAGGTTCAGCGGGCATACCCGGTCGCTGGGTTACGGTGGCCGACGCGCTAACCCGTTCCGGCGCAGAGGCAAGCCCGGCGGCGGGAACAGACGGTTCTGATTCTGCCAACTTCATCAGATCCGGAATCTGGGCGCGCGTTAATGGCCCAGCCAGGTAGTTCATCGCCCAGCGTGTTTGGAACAATTGCGGGCGTTTTGCGTGAACATTGTGTAACAGGAAGACGCGCTTGCCGAGGGTGGAAATCATTTTGTCATACGTACTCCGGTCCAAGCCGGGACTGGCTCCCTGCAGGCCGTCCAACAGGCGCTGCTTGTCCTGGTCGGTTTGCAGCTTGCCGATGAACCAGGACCCAGTATTCGACAGCCCCTTGTAATCCAAATCCACCGGATTCTGGGTGACCAGCACCAAACCGACACCGAAGGCGCGTGCTTGTTTGAGCATGCGCAACATAGGCTGTTTCGATGGCGGGTTAGCGGTAGGCGGTAAGTAGCCGAAGATCTCGTCGAAGTACAGGATGGCACGCAAGGTGGCAGTTCCTGACTGCCCACGCATCCAGGCTTCCACCGCCGAAAACAGTAATGTAACGAAAAACATGCGTTCTGCATCATTCAAATGGGCAATATAGAAAATACTGTGCCTTGCTTGCCCATCGGGAGTGTGAAGCAGGTTACCGATGTCCAAGGGCTGACCTTCGAGCCATATCTGGAAAGCTGGTGCGGCCAGGATGTTGTTGAGCAACATGGCCAGCTCAAAGCGATCCTTCTCGGGGAAGAAGGTGTTGATATCAAAAACACCCAGCTTGGGGAAAGGGGGACTTTGTGTTTGCAGGATCAATTCACCCAGGTCCAGGTCCTGGCCTTGACTCCAGGCGTGTTCGAAGATATTCGACAACAGGATGTGCTCACGGGAACGCACTGGGTCGACATCTTGAAGTCCAACCAGGCCTAGCAAGGCGATCACTGTGCCCGAGATTTTCTCGCGCAGGGCCTCCCGGTTTTCTTCCCAGGGAATTTTTGGAGCCTCCAGGGAAGTCAGGATGCTGACCGGAATGCCTGCGTCCGAGCCAGGGGTGTAGACGGCGAATTGGACTGAGTCACGCAGGGCTTCCAGCCGATCCGGCCCGATGCCCCACTGCGCCAGCCCTTCTTTCCAGCTCTGGGCTGCCTCAGCTGCGGCTTGCTCAACGGACTTGCCTTCTCGCCGAGCCTGGTCAGTGTTAACCCACGGTTGGAAATCTTGTGGGGAGAAATCAGGGAAGTGCAGGAGCGCATTGGTGATATCACCCTTAGGGTCGATCATCAAGGCCGGGATATCGTTCAAGGCGGCTTCTTCAAGCAGGTCAATGCACAAGCCTGTCTTGCCTGAACCCGTCATGCCGACCACCACAGCATGGGTGGTCAGATCGCCAGGATCATAGAGCAAGGGTTCTTCGGAGGTCTTGCCCTTTTCGGTGTCAAAAATTCGTCCGATGTAGAAGCCTTTGTTGTCCAAGTCGATACTCCTTTATCTATGAGGAAACCAGGAAAGCAAGAAAATTATTATTTATAAGGAATCCAGGAAGGTAGGAAGCCAGGAAAATTAATAGCGGAGGATGACTCGCTTGACTTCCAAGGTTGTTTTAGCAAAGTTGAGTAACAGGCCATGTTGTTTGCCCGCAGCTTTCAGATATGATCTAACGATAGCGAAATGAACATCTTCAAGATTTTTGATGGCCTTCAATTCAACAATGATTGTACCTTCAATCAGCAGATCGAGGCGATGCTTACCAACTTCCATACCAGCATATTCTACAATAATTTCGACCTGCTGCTCAACCTTCAACCCCATCTGGTGCAACGCGATGACTAAAGCACTCTCATAGATCGACTCAAGGAAACCGGGACCCAATTGTCGATGAACCTCAATAGCCGCAGCGATGATTTTCCCGGTCAGCTCCTCATGTTCTAAAGACATTATTCTTCTGGTTCCTGGTTTCCTGGCTTCCTTAT
Source organism: Anaerolineales bacterium (assembly GCA_035291705.1). Classification (GTDB taxonomy): domain Bacteria; phylum Chloroflexota; class Anaerolineae; order Anaerolineales; family UBA4823; genus DATDRM01. The sequence goes on along the minus strand of DATDRM010000275.1, from coordinate 178 downwards.
AAAAATCATTCACCGATATAAAAGATGCGGTAAATCTTGCCGCCTGCGTCGTCGGAGACGAACAGGCTGCCATCTGACCCGGTGATGACATCCACCGGACGCCCCCAACTCGAATCACCTTTGGAAAGCCAGCCAACGGCGAAGTCCTGCACTGGATCAGGTTTCCCGTCCGCCAGCG
>DATDRM010000274.1:0-6509 GCA_035291705.1 Anaerolineales bacterium | reverse complement strand
TGGCTGTTGGAGATGCGGGTTTAAGGGTGGTCGATATCTCTAATCCCTCTGCGCTAATCGAAGTTGGATCATACGATACCTCCGGTTCTGCCAATGGTATTTTCCTAAAAGGTGATTTTGCTTATATAGCGGATGGAAATGAAGGCTTATTAATTCTCGACGTCAGTGATTCGATCTCATTAAAGTCTATCGGTTATCTGAATCTTCCAGGAACAGCTGAGGATGTCACAGTTTCTGGCAAATTCGCCTATATTGCAAGCGGCCGGTCTGGTCTACAAATTATCAATATCGACGATCCTGAGAAACCGTTCAAACCAGAGGGTTACAAAGATTATCGGCCGCGGGCTTACTTGAAACGGATCGTCTTGAAGGCTGATCAGGCTTATATAGCCGATACGAATCAGAAAGTCAGAGTCGTGGATATCTCTAAACCTGATGCTCCCACGGAAATAAGCACCTATAACGCGGGAGCAGTGGTGAACAACCTTGCGATCATCGGCAAAAGAGCTTATCTTGCCGGCAGCCAGCGTGGTCTCATCGTGCTTGATATTGAGAACCCTTCGGAACTAAAGGAGATCAGCGCCTATGATACCCCTGGAAATGCCCAATCTGTATCGATCGCCGGGCTTAACGCCTTTGTCGCCGATGGCAGCGCAGGATTACGCCTGATTGACATGACCAGACCTGAACATCCCGCGGAATTTGGGAAGTTCGAAGGCGTCAAGGATGCGGTTGATTTGGTTGTGGTCGAAAACCTGGTTTTCCTGGCAGACTCAATGGATGGCCTGCGCGCCATCGAAGTGAACCTGATGCTGTCTGCAGAGTTGCTGACGCCCGAGAAGCAGCTCAGTAACACAGTAGATGTTTCTGTTGCCGGCGGGTATGCTTACCTGGCCAGCGAAAATTTAGGAGTCCGGGTTGTGGATGTCTCCAAACCGGATCAACTGACAGAGGTTGGCCTGTATGACACACCCGGACAGGCGCAGAGCGTCGTTGCTGCGGGCGATTATATCTTTGTGGCTGACATGAAGGCCGGGTTGCAGGTTTTGTATATCTCCAGCTCTGGTCCGGGGTTTGTGGAGCTAACCGAGAAATCCCACTTCGATAGCCCTGGCACAGCCTATGACCTGGCGGTGGAGGGGAAATATATCTATCTTGCTGACGGTGAGAATGGGCTGCGCGTGCTCAACTTTGAGGACCCGGCAGCTCCCCACGAGATAGGGATGGAAGAACAGATAAAAAATGCCTATAGCGTGGCGGTGTTAGGAGATTATGCCTACGTGGCAGATGGTAAGGATGGGCTGCGAGTGGTGAATATCAGCGACCGTACCAAGCCAGCCCTGGTGGGTACGTACGATACCCTGGGCGAGGCGATCGCTGTGCGGGTGATGAAGGTTGGCGCTAACAAGGAACGAACCCTGGCCTATGTGGCAGATGGCGATTTCGGTCTGCGCGTGATCGATGTCTCAGATCCAAGAAAACCGAAGGAAATTGGCTCCAATCTTGAACCTGAATTCACCCGAGATGTTGTTTTAGCGGGGAATTATGCATATGTGGCTGGCCGGCAGGACGGTTTGTGGGTGATAGATATTTCCGATCCGACCAAACCGCGCGAGATCGGTTTTTATGATACGCGTGGTCAAGCGTACGGGTTGCATAGCGCCGGTCAAACTGTCTATGTGGCTGCTTATGATCGCGGATTGAGGCTGGTGGATGTGTCGAAGCTTGATAAGCCGGATGAGGTAGGTTTTTATGATGTGCCTAAAAGGATCGATGATTTAGTTGTCGAAGAATATGCCTATCTGATCGATCGGGAGCGTGGTTTGCAGGTGCTGGACATCGGCGATGCAAAAAGTCCACGCGAAATTGGCTTCTATGACGCGGCTGGCCGGTCTAAAGGTCTGGCGGTGCGCGGTGACTACGCATACATTGGCGCTACGAATAATCTTAAAATCGTCGATATTGCCGACCCGAGAAAGCCGAGAGAGGTCGGTTCCTTTGGCACCCCAAGCAATGTAACCGCCATCGCTTTATCCGGCGATCATGTGTTTGCCTCGAATGGGGAGGGCGGATTAAGGATCGTAGATATTAAAGACCCTGCCAAGCCGGCCTCTGCCGGCACGTTCGATACACCCGGCAACGCGTTCGACATCGCTGTGGAAGGGAATTACGCCTATATCGCCGATGGAAACGCCGGCCTGCAAATCGTAAACATCTCGGACCGCAACTCCCCCCGGGGGACCAGCGTCGTTCCGGCGTTTAAGGATGCGCGCGGGGTTTTGGTGATCCCTGATTACGCCTATGTGGCGAACGGCGAACATGGCCTGGGGCTACTTAATGTCGCAAAACCAGCAGCTCCGGTGGAAGTCACTCCGCTAATTGACACTCCGGGGACAGCGATGGATTTGGCGGCAGCCGAAAATTACCTTTTTATCGCCGACGGTAGCGGCGGTATCCAGATGTATTACATTCTAAATCCAATCCAACCATTGCCTGTCGGTACAAAAGAATTAATCGGTGGCAGCGAGGTGATCGCAGTCGTCCCGCAGCCTCCCAAGGATGGCAACCCCGGGCATTTCTACATTTATACGGCTGGGGAAGGCCAGGGTCTGCAGGTTTTGGATGCCAAGAAAGAAGCCAAACCAGCTGAGAAGGGCCTGTATAGCTCCCCGGGGTTCTATTCGGTCTGGCGAGCGCTGCGGGAGATGCCATCTGTTCTATGGGCGATTGTAACAGGCGAGGGAGACCGTGTGCCAGCAAAGCTCTGGAACACGTACCTGGCAATATCCTTTGATCTGATCCTTTTCTTCTTCGTTTTATTCTTATGGGTGGCCTTCACGGCGCAGTTTGTTCTACCGGTGAAAACAATATCCGAACGAAGCGAAGCGATAAGTCGTCTCTTTGCTTATGGGTCGGGGATATTAGGACCTGGAGCGGTGATCAAAGAAGGTAGGGTGCAGTCTGGCTCCTCGGTCAAAGATTCTGCTCAAGTAGAGGATGCGCGACGTTCAGGCCCGAGCGTGATCTTGGTCGACTCGAGCAGCGCGGTCGTGCTGGAAAGGCGCCGCCGACGATATCCGCTCTATTTGCGAATGGTGCTCCGTCCGCTTTCCTCCTTGATCAAACTATTCTTTGGTTCGCCTGCGCCGGCTGCGGACTTGCGCGTGGTTGGTCCGGGATTGGTGTTCACCCAAATCCGTGGTTTTTCAGGTTATCTCGAGTTTAATGAACGCGTTCGCTATGTGGCAGATCTGCGGCGGCAGATCCGGGCGCGGCCGAGTGTCCAAGGTTATACCCGCGACGCGATCGAGGTGACAACCAATGTCTATAACCTCTTTTCCATCAGCGAAGCTCCGACCGTATTGCAGGTAACTTATGAAAATGGAATCGCTGCTGAAAACATACGCGTGATTTACCTCGAAGGTCCTGTGGGTGCCAAAAAAATTAAGGAGCTGACCGATGAACTTGACGCCGAGGATAAGTTAGAAATCCATAACTACATCCAGGCCAATCCCTTGGACGTGAATGGCCAGGACCATTCAAATATACACATACCACCATCGCCTGCCCCTTATCCCTTTGACCCTGCGCGGGCCTTTGCTGCTGTTACTTCCCAGGCGCAAGACGCCGTCGAAGGCAAGTTTGGCGATTGGACGGAGTTGACCGCCCACGCTGCAGCTGATGTTTTCCGTAATTTGTTAATGCATGAAATCTATGACAACCTCTACCGGCCGACAACCCCTGAAGAATACCCGCTACAAACTTTAAGAACGAACTTCTTGCGCAAAGTGCGTAACCTGGGTGTATTATCCTACCAGTGCGTGAAACGCGAGGATGGTAAGTTGCTTAAGAGAGGGGATGCGTGGAATGGTTTATTATTTTCTGAAGTACATAATTTGCTAGCTCCCAAAGTGCTGCGCTCGCGCGGTATAAAAGTAATTTTCGCCGGATTCACCGAACTGAAACCAGAGAGCAAAACAGTCCAAGACAGCAGATACGATTTTTGGCGCGCCAAATGGGACAAAGAGGCCAGGATTACCGAAGCCAGCTATGATTTAGAAGCCATGCGCATTCGCAACCGGGCGCGTGTGCAGGCCCAGCAGACTATGCTGACAACGCTCTCTGAGATATTCCGTGCAGAACCGCGCACAACCGAGGCCATGGCGCTGCGCGTCTTCCAGGCTCTGGAAGCGGCTGCAGCCGATACGACCACGCGCGCCCTGCTCCCTGCGGAAACGATCTCCATGTTAAGCAACTTAAAAAACTGGCTATTACCAGAAGGGGGTGAACCGCCAGGAGGTGGTGCCCCATGATCCGGATCCGGAGCCTGCTCTATAATTTGTTTTATGGCGGCCGCAACTCAGGTTACTTGCGCCTGTTGCTGATCTTCCTGGTCACGATGTTCTTCATGCTGTTGGGCCGTATAGCTTTTGAGCAAATCGATGTCGTCGCAGTCACAGAAGGCTGGGTGGCGCACTTTCCCCTGCTCCAGGTGGTCCCTCCTGTTTTGTTGCGTTTATCTGCGCTGCTTTTTTCAGGCCGTTTCTTGCGCTACCTTTACTTACCCCTGGCTGCCTTCATCGGTGCGCTGCTCTTAGGGGCGCGTTATGTGCAGGACACTTACCAGCTGCCTCGCTTCCGCCTCGCACTGCGGTACATATTGGCCACTTTTATTGGGGTAGGCTATCCAATTCTGACGATCTCGGAAGGCAAGAAGAAGATCGAGGCTGGAGAGATCAACTTGCTCGAGTTGGTCGGCGGACCGGGTTACCTGCGCATCAAGCCAGGAAACGTAGCTTTAATCGAGAATTTAACCGGCCCGATTAGAGTTCTCTCAGCCGGCCTCCACTTCATTTCGCGGTCGGAGCTGATTAAAGATACGGCCAGCCTGGATGACCAGCATGGATTCATTGAAAGAGTGCCGGCCACGACCAAAGATGGCATCTCGATCGAGGTGCGCGATATCCATTTTCGCTACCGGCTGCGGACTGGCCAGCCGCCAGGGGTTTACGCCCGGCGCACACCAACCCTACAGTATCCGTTTTCTGTGGAAGCTGTGCGTGACATGGCCTATAACCGCGCCGTTAGCACCACCGGGCTGGCACCCTGGCACACTGCAGTCCAATCGGCGGTTCAGGGCACTATCACGGATCATATCAACCAGCGCAGGATCGACTATTTGACTGCTCCATCTGTCGAGGATGGGAATCCGCGCCTGGACATCGCTGAACTATTAAATCAAGTGAGCACCCGCGAGAGATTGAGAAATCTCGGCGTCGAGCTGCTCTGGTGTGATATCGGTCATTTTGATATCCCTGAACCGAAACCTGAAGAGGAAGAGAAGTTCAAAGATCCGCGTTCCGAAAAGTGGGGCGCAAAATGGGCCGGCAGCGCTGCTGTAGAACGGGCGTATGGTGACGCGCAACGCTTGGCGCTCCAGGAACGAGGACGCGCCGAGGCGCAGGCTGAAATGTTGATGAGCATCCTGAGTGCTTTGAATGATATCCCGTTAGTGGGAGATCCAAGCCAGAATCTGCGCAATGTCATCATGGTGCGCACCGCCCAAATCCTGGAGGCGCTGACCGAGAAGCTCCAGGCCCCGCCGGCAAGTCCCCGCTTAGCAGAGCGATCGAAATCTCAACTTAAACCACCTCGAAAGAGATCGTCTTGATCACTCTAGAAGACGCTTTCTATTGGCTCAATAGATTCGATCAGAAGAATAGCTACCTCAGCGATTCTTCAAGCCTGCTCTTGGCGCGAATAAATGAAGCCCTGGTCGCCTGGGATTTGGAGACCCTTCGGGTGCGGATCCCGGATCTGATCGCATTCTGCGACTCGCTTAAACGTGAGTTGGAACCAGCCGAAGCGCGCCTGAAATGCGCCCGGGCTTTTTTTCTATTGGATGACTATTGGGAAGCAGCCCCATTATTGCGCCAGGCCATCAGTGAATATCACCCGCACCGGCACAACCAGGCCATCGCCCATTGGATGCTCGGTTGCGTGCTGTGGCAGCCTCAGACGACTGACCAGCGTGAAGGGGCGATCATAGAATGGAATCGATCGATAGAGATCTTTGCCAATCTTCGTGAGATCAATCGCATCAATCAAGAACAGGCGAACTGGTATGGGCAGCGTTTAATAGAGATGAACGAATCCGTGCAACAAGCCATCGCGTTTTACGGGTTTCCATGATTTACACTTCGTGAGTTAATACAAAGATGGAAACCCCAGCTATCTCCCCTTCACCTGAATCCCCTGTCCTGGTCATAGGCGGGGCTGGCGTGGACCTGGTGGGCAGGCTAACAGGCGAGCTGCGCGCTGGCACCTCCAATCCGGCCAATATCCGTACGTCTTTCGGTGGTGTAGCTCGCAACGTGGCTGAGAACCTGGCGCGCTTAGGGCGGTCAGTCAAGCTGATCACTGCCATAGGCGACGACCAGCTCGGCGAACGCCTGTTGGCACAGGCAGCCTCGGCAGGCGTGGATGTCAGCGCAGCCCTGCGCACGTCC
>DATDRM010000273.1:0-4198 GCA_035291705.1 Anaerolineales bacterium | reverse complement strand
CGAGAAGGGTTATCTCAATGGTGATGATGGGCTGGCATGGGGGGACTATATGGGCATGGTGGCACTGGTCGATAAGATCGGTATGCGTCAGGGGGTTGGAGACATCCTGGCGCAGGGTACAGAGAGAGCTGCCAAGCATTTCGGTCATCCTGAGATTTCCATGACGGTGAAGGGTATGGCCATCCCGGCGTATGACCCGCGAGGAATCAAGGGGATGGGCCTTGGTTATGCAACCAGCAACCGAGGCGCCTGTCACTTACGAGCTTATACTCCGGCTGCTGAAGTGATCGGAAATGTGCTTGGTCCATCAACCATCACCGATCCACTAGAATGGAAAGGCAAAGGCAAATTAGTCGTCATTTTCCAGCATGTTCATACTGTCACAGACTGTCTGGATGTGTGCAAATTTGCTACTTTTGCCGAATCAATGGATACCTTTGCGGCACAATTTTCAGCGGTCACCGGCATGGAAGCCGACGCAGCCTATCTGCTTAAAGTTGGCGAGCGCGTCTGGAACCTGGAGCGCTATTACAATAACCTGAACGGTTTTCGGGAGGGGAGTGATTATCTTCCTGAGCGCTTCCTGAAGGAACCCGCCACAGGACCAGGATCCACTGGTCAGGTGTGCGAGCTTGACTTGATGCTGGAAGAGTATTATCAGGAGCGAGGTTGGGTCAATGGAGTTGTCACGGAGAAAAAGCTGGTAGAATTAGAGATTGTTTAGAAAAAAGGTCGGGTAAGTGGTCTAGCTTGCCCGACCTTTTCAGCTAACCACCGCCTACAGGTGGAAAAATCGAGATCGTATCGTTCGGCTCCAGAATGGTATCTAAGGAACCATCCAGGAGGGAGCTGTCACGTCCATTCACAAAAATGTGAATGTGTCCGTGAAGATTTCCCCGAGAATCGAGCATCTCGGCGCGCAAAGCGGGAATTTGTCTGACAATTTCAGCAATGAGCTGGCGGACTGTGCTATCTGGCAGCAGTGGAAATTCTACTTGTCGGCTACCCGCTATCTGCCGCAGAGTTGCATAAAAATTCACGATCATCTTCCTAAACCTCCCACTTTAACGGCAAGCCAAATCCTTTTTGAATGGAAATTTCTGCTTAGCATACCAACAACCCTATCTTACAACAATAACTTTCTATAAGTCAAGGATTTCTCTCTGACGTTCGGAACCGGTTCGGCATACCATTGAGTGACGAAATGTCCAAAGAGATGGAGGGTAGAAAGGACCAGGGGCTGCGCCATGCTTACGATGGCGAGTGAGGCACTGTTTCAGCTGGTGTTTGAAGAAATGAACCCTCATCTCTAAGGGCTGCGAGTCAACAACGATGAGCTCATGACCAAGCTTGAGGCGCTTGACGCATCCATCCCACGTATCGTCTTCAAGGCGCGACCGATGTGGGTGAGCTGGTCGAGTCGGTTTTCTAGTGTTTTTGTGGTTTAATATCAGGGAGGAGGAAGCAACCCCATGGCAAATATCGCCATGTTTTTTGGCATCATTGGCAGCATTCAATGGAAGAACGGCCAGGATTTTTTCCCGGACACACTATACATGGATAGCCTACCTTTGACCGAAGTTCTAAACGAAATAGAAACCGCCTGATCTTCGTAAACACAATTTGTAACCCACAAGAATACAATTAACGGGGGGACGCATCCAGGCCAGAGGCTGCGCTGGCAGCAAACCAACACCATCTCAAGCTTGGTGATCGGGCTGGGGTTGCCATTGGAATAATGAGACGACCAGGAGGATCATGTCCGCCAGCGCTGGTCGAAACTGAAAGGATCTTTATGAGTGAAATCATCCGAACAGCAAGGGACACGGATTGGGCAGAAATCCTGTCTTTAGCAAATAAAGCGCTGCCCCTGGGGGAAAAGGAAAACGAGGAATGGTTGCAAAACCGCCAGGGGTTTGATCGGCTGCGCTTCATCCGCCGCCATTATATCGCCGAAGACAGAACGACTCGAGAATTGGTTGCTTATGGTGCGATCGAGGAGGGTCCAGAGAAAGGGGACTACCGGGTTTTCCTCGTGGTGGTACCTGACATATTTCAGAGGCTTGGAGAACGGATGTACCTGCAGCTCATCCGCGGTCTAAGAGAACTCGGCGCAAAGCTGGCCTGGGCTCGGGAAGAAATTGGCGATCCAGTCGTAGATTTCCTAAAGGATCATGGCTTTGAAGAAAGCTCTCAATTCACACTGCCTAATGGGAGAGAGGCAGTCGTTCTTTCAAAGCAACTATCTTAACGAACGATGACTGAGCTCTGCGAGCCGCCTGGATTGGCGGTGACGATCTGATCCCCCTTAATTAGATAGCCTGCATAAGATTTATTCCCCGCTTCAACCTCCCACCCGCTCAAGACGAATGGCAGCGGACCATCGGCGGGGATCCATTCGCCGTTGTATTTGCGGGCGAGGTGGACATGCGTACCCGTCGATTTGCCTCTCGCGCAGGACGGATGGCCCAAGCGGTCATCGACTTCAACGTGCGTCCCAAGGGATACTCGATCCGGCTCGGGTAGGTGCAGGTAGAGCAAAACCCAACCGGTGCTCTCATAGCCATCTCCGTCCAGGTCGATCACCACCACCTCGTGGCTGGAGCGCGCCACGATTCCCGCAGCAGAGGCAGTCACCCAGGCAGTGGAAGGGAGGCAGGCTGCTTCCCCGGTAACTGGCGAAAAATCCAGCGCGCCGCGCGCGCTGCCCGAGTTCCAGGAGAGGTGCGGGCCACCAGTAAAGCTCCAACGCTCCCCCGGCGCAAATGGCAGCTCCACCGGCGGCTGCGCCAGGTCCATCGGGAACAACGGCTCGCTGCGGGCGGCTCGCGCCCACGAGTCACCGAACATCTGCTGGTAAAGCCGGGTGAAGCTTTCTGGGCCGTAAAGGGCCTCCCGCCACTCGCCCTGTCGATAGAATTTGGAGAACAAGACCTGCAAAGCGACCGAACCGGCGTTCAAACCAGGGCTCAAGCGGGCGGCGCTCCCATCGGGGAAGGTGAGCATGGTGAGCATCCCAGACCGCCAACCATAGTAACCCATGCCCAGCTGCGTCGCAGTCAGCAACAATTCCTTATAAAGCCCACGATAATCGGGAACATAGAAGCCGATCGGGTAATCCACCTGATTTAGGTCTTTTGGCTGCCCCAGCACCCAATTGGAGCGGTACTCCAGGAAGGCCAGCAACACCCGTGGATTGATCGAGTTCTCGATAGCCACCTTCTGGACGATCTGTGCGCCGGTGAGCCATTCCCCCTCCAGGGATTCGCCGTACGAACTGAGATAACCGCTGGCGCTTTGAACGAAATCCTGGACCTGGAAATCAATCGCCGCGGGGGAATAAACCACTTCACTATCTGGCAACAAGGCGCTGGGATAGGGTGTCTCACCCAGTGTGCTCGGAATGCTCAATAATTGACCAGGGGGTATCAAGGCTTCGATGGGGATTGGTTGCGGAGAAGTGATGTGCTCGGGTTCCACCCCAAACCGCTTGGCAATTGCGGAAAGCGTATCGCCAGATTGAGCAATATACTCAAATAGTGAGGGGACCTCGCTCTGCCCAGGTGCAGGAGGTGTACCCAGGGGTGGCCCGTCTGGCGTAGCGGTTTGCAACCCCTGAAAAGGGGAAGGAGCAGAAACATCCGGGGAACTCGGGGGTGGGGTTGCGATCGAGTAGGTAGAGACCGCCAGGGCGGTCAGCGTGAGGCGCAACTCTTCCTCCAAGAGGCTCGGAGGATTCTGTGGTCGCCTGGGGAAATTACAGGCGAAAACCGGCAACAGGCAGGCTAAGACGACTATCAAGACCCTTTTCACCGGCACGCTCGCCCTTTTTCTGGCAACCATTTTAGGTCAACATTTTCATCGACGACTTCGAAATCGGGATCACCTGTGATAATGACGCCATCCAATTCTAATGCGGTTATAACTGTAAAAGCATCTATGTAGAAGAAAGTATAATATATATTACGCTATCCATTCAGTTAAGCGAGCGCTACCGGAGACCATGTTCGCGACCGGCGCTAAGATTCGAGCGAAAATTGGCACATCTCTTGCATTAAAGCAAGCAATGCAAAAAAAATTGGCTTGACGCATTAACAGGATTGTGCTAGTATCATGGTCAAAGTAGAAAAAAATGAAATATCGTTTGCTAAACAAGCAGCGCAGGCAGGTGATATTCCATATGGAGGAGAAAAAATGT
>DATDRM010000272.1:0-2773 GCA_035291705.1 Anaerolineales bacterium | reverse complement strand
CCTGCCGCCCCGATTGCCAATACCAAAAGCCTCCCCCAGCGATCAGCAATACCCCCAGGGCTGCTAATGCCCAAGGCCAGATCTTACTCAAATTGACCCTGCCCTCGGTCTCAGGCGAAATCGGTGCGCTGGGTTGGACATCAAGACTCTGGACGCTTAGATCATCCGTTACCTTCTGGTAAGTCAGGCCGATTGAGAATGAGTCGCCGGTTGCCACGGAGCCGATCTCGGCGATGGTATAAAGAAATCCATCTCCACCTTGCACAGTCTTCCCTCCACCCGGCGTGACCTGGACATCGCTTGAGTCGACCGGGTGTTGCACCTGCACGTCCATGGAATCTACCCTGTAGAATCCCGGCCACTGGTACTCATAAGTGCGTTGGGCGCCGTCTTTCGTCAGGCGTGGATCGTAATACTCAAACTGGATCGCCGGCATGGCAGCGATAAAGGTCACCTGCACCCATTCACCACTGGCCTGGGTTTCGTAAACCACGTCGGCGACGGAAGCAGCATCCATCCCGACAGCCACAGCGGTCGGCGGACCGGCTTCAGCCGGGAGGCGCAAGGTGACTTCTACAGGCAGCGAAACCGAAGGAGACAATACGCCTTTATAAATCACAAGCATTTCCTGGCGATCGAATTCCGGCCAAAGATCGACCGTCAGGGTGCTAAAGATGACCGCGTTCTGAGCGCGGGCGGGAATCGACAGGCAAAGGAAGGCGATCAGCAGCAGGGGGATGATCCGTTTAAACAAGGGAGGCCTCCATATGAGTTAAAGGGATTTAATAGATCATACCATGCCCCGAATGCAGAGGGGGAGGGGAGAGAAGAAGTGATTTAGCGATTCAGCGAGTAGGGGAATCTGCAATATTGGGCTAGCCGATGGCAGCGCGCAGGTGCTGGGCGAGCTCGCCAAAAGCCGGCGTATAGCGCACCTCCTCCTGGCGAGGGCGAGGCAGGTTGATCGCCAGGTCGAGGCGCAGGCGGCCCGGGCGAGGGCTAAGCACCAGGACACGGTCGGCCAGGAAGATCGCTTCTGGGATGGCGTGCGTTACCATCACTACCGTTTTGCGTCGGGCTTGCCAAATGCGCATCAGTTCAGCCCCCATGCGTTCGCGGGTGAGAGCATCCAGGGCTCCGAAAGGCTCATCCAGCAGCAGCACCCCCGGATCATGCACCAGGGCGCGTGCGATTGCGACGCGCTGTGCCATTCCCCCAGACAGGTCACGCGGGAGAGTTTCCTCAAAACCTTCCAGGCCAACCAGGTTGACCAGCTCCTGGGCCTGCGCCTGCGCCTGACCTGAGGGCACCTGCTGCAGTTCTAGCGGCAGAGTAATGTTTTCCAGCACAGTGCGCCAGGGCATCAGGTTTGCCTTTTGGAAAACAAAGCCGATCTCCCGGCGCGGTCCATTGAGCCGCTCCCCTGAATAGAAAACTTCGCCATGGGTGGGCGGCAGCAGCCCGGCCAGAATGCGCAACAGGGTGCTCTTGCCGCTGCCGGAAGGCCCCAGAACGCAGACAAATTCCTCAGCGTCGACAGAAAAAGAGATGTCGGACAAGACATGCAATCCCTCATCCCCATCCGGGAAAATCAGGCTCAGCTCGCGTGCCACAAGTACAGGTCCAGCCTGGAGAGATTCTCCTGAATTCGTTAGGACAGATTTCAACATTACGCAGACTACTTTCTACCTGCAGTTGGTAAACCTATTTGATGAATTCGTTGGTAAATGCCTTACTCAAATCCAGGGGTTGGGATAGTATCCCCATCTCCAATAGGAGGTCTTGCATATTCTCCCAGGCCGCGGGGTCCGAGAGGCCGAGCTGCGCCGCTTGCCAAAACTCCAGCGATGAGGCCAACACTTCCTTCTGCACGGCCTGGTCCGCCTGAGCGAGGTTTTCAACGAACTTTTTGCAAATCTCGAAGGCTTCATCGGGATCAGCCAGCGTGTCCGCAACGCCCCGCAGAGTGGCCTGGACCATGCGTTGCACCAGGTCTGGATTATCGGCAATGGTGGCCTCGTTGGTGATCAGGCCGTTGGAGGCCAGCTGTGCGTAGTCAGCGACGCGCAGCAGGTCTATCTGATAATCCTGGGCGCGGAGCTGGACCGGCTCGTTGTTGACATAGATGACCGCTGCCTGTACCTGGTCTGTGACCAGTGCTTCGACTTGGTTAAAGCCGATCGAGTCCAGGGTGACATCTTCCTCTGTCAAGCCCCCGGCGTTTAAGAGCGCTCGTAAACCAATGTAGCTGGCGCCAAACAAACCCGGCAGGCCAATGCGTTTTCCGTCCAGGTCCTGCGGTGTCGTGATCCCTTGCTCGGTCTTGGCGACGACGCCCACCGGATAATCCTGCCACCAGGCCAGGACATAGACCACGGGCAATCCCTGGCCGCGGGCCAGGAGCACCTGCTCGCCAGAGGCCACGGCAAACTGCAGCTCGTTCGACCCGATCAAGGCTACACCATCCGTTTCGAAGCTGTAGTCGAACTCGATTTCGATACCCGCCTCTCGAAAGTAACCTTTTTCCACGGCTACATAGAACGGTGCAAATTGTACGTTGGGGATATAGCCCATCGGCAGGCGAATGTGAACCAGAGGCGACTCAGTCAACGTAGGTTCTGGGGTTGCCCGTGCGCCAGAGCAAGCGGTGAACAACAGGGCTAGTAAAGCGGGAACGGACAAAATACGCCAATGAGTCATAACGGTGTCCTCCAAATTAGCTGGAAATATGTGTGTTCTCCGGGCGTTGTTGCCATGAGAGCAGGCGCGCTTC
>DATDRM010000271.1:0-32020 GCA_035291705.1 Anaerolineales bacterium | reverse complement strand
CCCATCGGCGAGTGGACGCGGGCCAGCCGTTCCTCAGCCACCCCAGCTTCTCGCAACATCTGCAGGGTCGTAGCCCAGCGTCGTTTTGACCCAATCACACCGATATAAGCTGCGGGAGTCTCTAGTAAAACCGGTAATCCGGGGACATCGATAGTGACATTGCGCGTGGTAAGTACCAGGTACGTCCAGGAGGTGATGCTTAAGTGCTGGGGAAGTTCTGCCAGGAGGCCAGGGATAAATTCATCCGCTTCTGGAACGGACTCCGGTGAACACAGTTCTGGCCGGTCGTCGCTGACAACCACGTGAAATCCCAGCCAGTGAGCCAGGTGTGCGATAGCCTTACCCACATGTCCGGCACCTACCACCACCAGGGTTGGCTTCGGTTGAATCGGTTCCACAAAAACCTCCACCTGCCCGCCGCAAACGCCAGGATCACCGCGCTGCGGGTCAGCCAGATTGTATGCCAACAAGCGTGGCTTGCCATCCTGGATCGCTTCCAGGGCTGTCGCCAGGACACGACTCTCCAGCTCACCGCCCCCAACGGTGCCAAGGATATGTCCATCCTGATAGACGATCATCTTGCTGCCGACATGGCGTGGTGTGGAGCCCTGGCTGCTCACGATAGTACATAAAGCCACCGGCTGATGATTCGCTTCTAACTCCACGAGAACCTGATAGATCGATTTCATTTACGATTCGTTGGATAGTATTGACGATTTCAGTCGCTCTGACCAGCTGAAAACGTCTATGCTCCAGAATATTCGGAATTAACTTTCCAACAGCCCTAAGATTACAGGCAACAACTGCTTCTTGCGAGAGACAACATCTTCGGCAAGAAAGGTTCCGTCCGCCTGGCGCGGGTAGGGCAGCTCGCTCAAAACAGGCAGATCATCGGTTAACAACAACCGGCTTGAGCCTCGCACCACATCCGTCACCATCAACATAGCAAAATCTAAGCCGCGCCGGTCTCGCAGATCACACAGCGCCTTGTGCAACTCCTGGAGATGCTCATCCAATTGCAGCAAATCGGTGACTTCAGCCTGGGCAATGGCAAAATTAACACCACCAGCTTCGTACACCTTGATATCCGTGCTGACAACTTCGCCGGGTCCACGGCTAGCTAAGCCCGATCCAGCCCGCAAGACACCCTCGCCGAAAGAGCGCAACGTCTCATCCAGCAAAGGTCCCCCCTTCACCAGTGCCCAGCGTCCCAACCGATCCGCCGCCTTCCGGTCCCGCTCGGTGGTGGTGGGTGAAGTCAGGATCAAGGTATCCGAAAGCAAACCTGCCAAAAGCAGGCCGCCCAGGTCTGGCGGCGCGCTCAGGCCTGCCTCCTCTATCTGTTCCGAGACCAGGGTGCTCGTGCTGCCGACAACGTCGATCGTGAAGCGGATGGGGACATGCGTCGAGGAGGACCCCAGGCGATGATGGTCTAGGATCTCCACCAATTCAGCTTCCTCCAAAGCACCCACTGCCTGGCTGGGCTCGTTGTGATCCACCAGGATCAATCGTAAGCGTGGCGGATTGAGCACCCCCCGCTGGCGACAAACCCCCACATACAACCCATTCTCGTCAACCACCCAGAAGTCGTCCCCTTCTTCGCGTAATATGCGGTTGAGCGAATCGCGAATCCGGGCAGTCGCCTGGAAACGCGGCACATCCATGTCGCAGGCTTCCCGGCAGGGCAGGTCGAGTATCTCGGCGATACGCATCTCCTGGCGGCGAGGGTGAGGCCCGATCTGCTTGCTGAGGAAAGTGAAAAGGCTGGAGCCATGCAATAAGCCAAAAGGCGTGCCATCTACATTCACAATTGGCGCCACTCCCCAGGTACGGTTGGCAATCCCCCAGGCATCGCGCAAAGGGCGGTCGGGAGTCGTTGTATCCAATCGCGCTGACACCGACTCAAAACGGGGTGAAGCATCGTTGAGCAGGAGAGGGCTTTCTAACCCCAGTCGCTTTAGCACCCAGGTAGTCTGCGGGTTGAGCGGGCCGGCGCGCGCCGCGACGACTTCCTCTCCATCTCGCTCGCGCAGTAGCCAGGCATATCCCATTGCTGAGGAGATAGCGTCGGTGTCAGGGTTTATATGTCCGATAACATATGTCCGTGTCATGATTTATCCCGTAGCGCCCGCCACACCTTCTCTGGTGTGATCGGAATATCATCGATCTGTATACCGCAGGCGTCCAGGACGGCGTTGCCGACTGCCGGTGCGACTCCGTCCATTGGGATCTCGGCCACAGCTTTGACCCCAAACGGGTGCGATGGCTCGAAAGTCTCGACGAAAATCGTGATCAACTCAGGCATTTCATGAGCCTGGAAGATATGATAATCGCGCAGATTCCTCTCCCGGCTGCGTCCCTGCTCATCATACCGCATTTCCTCGCACACCGCATAGCCAAGCGCCTGGGTCATCCCACCTTCGATCTGTCCGGAGGCAGTGATCGGGTTGACGATCACCCCCGAATCGACCCCCATAACCAGTTTATCCACGACCACCTGGCCGGTCTCGATATCGACAGTCACCTCCGAGAACTGGGCAGCGAAGGGCGGTGGCGCGACTGGCGATACATAAGAGCCAACCCCCATGATCTGCTCCTGTTCGGCGTGGTGCAGGGCATGATGCCCGATCTCAGCCATGCTGACGGCGCGCCCATCCGGGGCAACTGCTTTGCGATCGATCAGGCGGATTTCATGTGGGACGACTTTAACCGGGCTATCTTGCTCGTTCAAGAGGCGCGCTGCCCGCAGGCGAATGCGTTCGGCGGCCTGTTCACACGCCCGGACAACCGCTGTGCCCGAGATATAAGTCGTGCTGGAGGCGTAAGCGCCCTTGTCGAAGGGGGTGAAATCGGTGTCAGAAGAATAAACCAGGATGTCGTTTACCGCTACACCCAACACTTCGGCTGCCATTTGCGCCAGCACCGTGTCCGATCCGGTTCCTAAGTCTGTAGCGCCCACCAACAGGTTGAAAGATCCATCATCGTTCATTTTAACGCTGGCCCCCCCCATATCCAGGTAGGGGATAGCCGTACCTTGCATTACCATTGCCATGCCGATGCCGCGCCGCAGGTGCGGCTTGCCGGGCACCTGGTGCCATCCCGGGTTGCCAAACTTCTCGTCCCATCCAGTAGCAACACTGCCTTGCCGGACGCATTCCTCCAGACCGCAGGTCTCGATCGTCTCCGGACGCGGCTCGCGCCCCTCGCTCCAGGCGGTGCTGAAGGGGTGCAGTTCCCCGGCGCGCAAGGCGTTCTTCAGGCGAAATTCCAAGGGGTCCAGCCCCAGCTGGCGGGCGATTTTCTCCATGTGGCGCTCGACCGGCCAATATCCCTGGGGCACCCCATAACCCCGGTAGGCCCCAGCAGGTGGGTGGTTGGTATAGACGACATCGGCGTAAAAACGGATGTTGGGCGCCTTGCGGTAAGGGCCATCGCCGACATATAGCGCCATCGATTTGTGCCCGGTGTTGCCGGTGACGGTCAGGGCGTGGCAGCCATAGGCACCGGTATCGCTCAAGGCGTACATGGCATTGGCGGTGATCGTCCCATCTTTTTTGACGCCCGTCTTCATGATGATGCGCATGGGGTGGCGGGAACGGGCAGCGGTGAATTCTTCTTCCCGGCTGTATTCAAAAATTACTGGCCGGCCAGTGGCGATGGTCAGGTGCGCGGCGACATCTTCGATCATCACCTCTTGCTTGCCGCCAAACCCACCTCCGATGCGCGGCTTGATCACCCGAATGCGTTTGATCGGCAAGCCCAAAACTGGCGCCAGCTGGCGGCGCACATGGAAGGGGACCTGGGTGCTGGTGCGAATCACCAGGCGATCGTCTTCATCCCAATAGGTGATCACGACATGCGGCTCGATGTGCGCCTGCTGTACCTTTGACACTTCATACTCATCCTCGAAAATAGTATCGGCTTCGGCGAATCCGCGCTCGACGTCACCAATATCGATCCTGATGTGCGCCGCTAGGTTGCGGGTTGGATCCGACTCGGCAAAATTGACGTATTCCGGTTCATCGTGCAAGCGTTGCGCGCCAGGTTGCATCGCCTGAGCGGGATCGAAGATCGCCGGTACTGGCTCATACTCGACTTCGATTAATTCTAATGCCTGCTGTGCGATCTCCTCGGTTTCAGCGGCGACGAACGCCACCCGGTCACCGACGTAACGAACTTTTTTATCAAGCGAGAAGCTATCCAGCGGTCCCGGGATGGGATCAGATTGCCCGGCGGTAGAATAGATCACGCGCGGGATGTCCTGCCAGGTCAGCACAGCCGCCACGCCAGGCAACTCCCGCGCCCGGCTGGCATTGATGTGCTTGATGTGGGCATGTGCAATGGGGCTGTGCAAGACCTTAGCCACCAACAGACCGCGCTTTTCGAAGTCCGCAGCGAAAGCCGGCTTCCCCTGGGCTAGTTTGACGGCATCCACCTTGATCTCGGGCTTGCCCACCCGCTGCCAGGTCTCGGTTTCTGGCGTGACCTGGATGCGAGGCATGACCAGGGTGGTCGCTAATAAAGGATGAGGGATGAAGGTGGAAGGGTGAATTTCTTCGCCTCTCGGAGAAGGTTTGTCCCCTTCACCGGGTAACCATTCGGGTGGGGCGGGGATAGGCGCGTCGATTGGCTCGACCGCTTCGCCGCGCAGGGCTGCCGCCGCGCGCAACACAGCCTGCACCGGTTTGAGATACCCCGTGCAGCGGCACAATACGCCCGACAGGGTCTCGCGCACCGCCGCCTCGGAGGGATTAGGCTCCCTATCAAGCAGCTCCCTGGCGGCCAGGATCATCGCCGGGGTGCAGTAACCGCACTGGATAGCTCCGCTCTCGACGAAGGCTGACTGAAGCGGGTGCAGCCCGGTGGTAACCTTCCAGCCCTGTTCAGGATGCTGCCCGACCTCTTCGATGGTCTGAATGCGGTGACCTTGCGCCTGGGCTGCCAGGTAAACACAGGCATTGACCGGCTTGCCGTCCAGCACGACGGTACATGCCCCACACTCTCCGCTCTCGCAGCCATGCTTAACGCCGAAATAGCCCTGGGCGCGCAGGATTCTGAGCAGGCTGTCGCCCGGTGAGGCGGTGAGAGTGAGAGGAATACCATTAATGTTAAGATCAAGTATCATAGAGAGATTCCTTCTAAAAACTGACAACTGCCTACTGGCCACTGTCTACTGACTACTAATCTCTTCCATACACCGCCTCACCAGCACCCCTGCTACCTCCTGCCGGTACTCTGCTGTAGCCCACTCGTCGCCTGCCTGGCTGTAGGTGTTCTGCGCGGCGATCTCCGCCCCCTTCGCTTCAGGGCCATCCATTGCAAGAAGCGGCGCCGAGCCAAAGCCCCCCAATGCGACCCGTGTCCGGCCGGAAGGCCAGGCAGCCACAACGGCACAGACGATTGGCCGGTCAGCTGGGGTGCGCGCCACATAGGTATATGCCAGGCGGATAGTATGTGGGATGGTGATGAGCGTGATCAACCTACCAGGTAGTCTTTCCTCGCGAATCGGGAGTAGATCTCCCAGACCAATTTTTTCCTCTTTACCCTGGTCATTTCCCGTTCGGAGTGCAAGCCGCGCGTCCAAAGCCAGCATGGCTGTAGTGAATGGCGAGCGTCCATCTGCGACCAATAGGGTACCCGCCACAGTCGCAACGTGGCGCAGGTTGTAGTTCGCTTCGTGGCGGATCGCCTGCAGCAGAGCGGGTTGCAAGCGCGGAAAGTCTAGCAGCGCCTGCAAAGTGACTGTTGCTCCCAGATCAAGAAAATTTCCCCGGACGCGGAGTGTGTTCAAACCAAGATCCTGCAGGTCAACCACGGCGATCGGCTCGAGCGACGATCGGTCGATCCCCGAGCCGCCCCCCATCGGTATAGATAGCATCCCGTTCCTGGAAAGCAAGGAAAGCGCTTCTTCTACAGTTTTTGGTCGATGATACTCAACAATCATGGCGGCTTCCTGATTTTGAAGAGGTGTTGCGTGAGGTAATAGGGAAAAAACCCTTACCCCCTATCCCTTATCCCCTCCTCTTCGTAAATTTTCCATCCCAAGGCCTCCAAATCCACTCTCCCAATTACGTCGTCTGGTAAATTCACCAGGAGCACCTCGGCCTCCGCCAGCAGGTCGCCCTGTGGCCCGTAGATTTCACTGGAAGAAATAGCGGTGTGATTCTTAGACTTGCCGGCTCTCCCGATCAATCGCAGGGCTTGTCCGACAGGCACATTTTTCCGGTAACGGATATCCATTTTAGCAGTATACATGAAGCGCGGGGGATCGCCGCCCATATGAGCCCGGCCGGCGATTTCATCCAGCATGGCGGCCACCACCCCCCCATGCACGATACCGGGATAACCCTGGAAATGTTCCGGTACGGTAACTTCAGCTGCCACCTCACCCAGTCCAGTCTGGTAAAAGCGCAATCCCAGGCCGAAGGGGTTGGCGATGCCACAAACAAAGCAATGCCGGGAGTTAGGTTGAAGGGTGTGCACAGCGAGACCTCCTGGATTGCCTCGATTATACTACGCGGGACTTTTGCCTTCTTGATCGATGAAGAGACCTGTCTGATTTCAATTAGTCGTGAGATGATTCATAGACCCCCATCCTCCTGAAACGAAATTAATGCGCGTCCATTATCATCTTATTTTGATGATCTTTGTCACTTTTGATTGCTGCAGAAGTTTGGTAATATTCTCTAGGCTTTGAGTCAGCCCCCATGAGTCCTCATATTCTCCCCCACCTCAATAAATACCGGGCCTGGATTGTCCTTGCCCTGACAGGCTTATTGATCGCCCTTGCCCCCCTTCCTTCTCGGATCACCACACCTACCGAGCGCCACTTCCGCGTGGAAGCCCGCAGCTTCGAGTACCACCCGGCTGTGCTGCGCGCCAATCTGGGCGACCGGGTAACCATCGAGTTAGTCCCAATGGATGTTGTGCATGGAATCTACATTGACGGGTACGACCTGGAATTGCACGCTGATCCCGGGCAAACCGAGGAACTGATCTTCATCGCCGACCGCCCGGGGACATTCCGCTTCCGTTGCTCGGTGACCTGCGGCGCGCTTCATCCATTCATGATCGGCAAGCTGCAGGTTGGTCCGAACTCGCTCCTGTGGCGCGGCGCTGGCCTGGCGACCCTGGCAGCCCTGGCCGGCGCCTGGAAGCTGCGCCGATGAAAGCCGAACGCTTAGCTCGCTTATTCGTCATTGGGCTTTTTTTGGGTTTGCCGTTGGCCATCCTGATCGCTCGTTGGCTTCCACCTGGCTCGGCATCCGAGCAAACGGTCGAGATGCATGCCAAAATGGCCGAGTCAGGAGGCTGGACTCCCTCCGACCTGACCGCTGAGGTCGGAGAGCCGCTTCACTTTCGCCTGACCTCAGACGATGTCGTCCACGGCTTTGCGATCGGGCAGAGCGATTGGCCTGCGGTGGATGTCAATCCAGGGGAAGTTACCGAGGCAACCATCACTTTCGAGAAACCAGGTAAGTACGTTTTCTACTGCACGCGCTGGTGTGGACCCGGTCACTGGCGCATGCGCGGGGTGATCGAGGTCAGTGGCAGGACAGCCGCAGAACAAGAAATAGAACAACCATTGTATGCCGTCCTGGGCTTAGATATCGACGCCCCGCATCTGGCTGCTGTTATCCCTCTCCAAAGGCCCTCCGCGCGGCGCGGCGCAAGTTTGGGTATTCCGATCCCCAAAATGTTTCAAGACCCGGAATACCTCCGCCGTCATAGCCCGGCCGAGACCTGGTCTATCCTGCGCGCCGATACCTTCACACAAGAGTTGAACGACGATCAGGTCTGGGACCTGGTCGCCCTGGCCTGGCAAAACAGCACCTCCTCCGCTGCGCTCGCCCTCGGCCAACAGCTCTACACTCAGAATTGCGCCGCCTGCCATGGAGAAACCGGTTCCGGCGAGGGTGTCATGGCGACCTCCATATCCCCCGAAGCGCAGCCCACCGCTGAATCTGGGCATGATCATAGACCCCCAGCCAATTTCACTGATCCCGAGATGATGCTTGGCGCAAGCCCGGCTCTTCTCCAGGGCAAGATCATCCGCGGCGGGATGGGTAGCGGCATGCCCTATTGGGGGCCGATCTTCACCGAGGAGCAGACCTGGGCTTTAGTGGATTACCTGTGGACCTTCCAGTTTGACTTATATTAATCCAACGTTTACTTCACGGGGCAAACGTATCAATTAATAACCTGACATCTCCGCCCACCGGATATAAGATCGGGCACATGCACCCGTGCTTGCGGTATTCTGCGACTTTAGCTCGCGCTTCTGCAGGTGTGCCGGAAGCCGTGATGCGGTTAATTAAATCCTCAGGCACCAGATGCTTGGCGCGCTGGATTTGTTCTTTGGTAGCCGGCCAACCCAGGATCGATTGGATCTCCGCCACTACATCCTGGGAAACGCCCGAGGCCTTGGCGATATGTGGCTGCTGCGCCAGATATTGGGTGAGCAGCTCCCGGGTCGTATCGATCGCTCGATCATGGTCATGGTCAACCGAACATACTACCAGTTGCGGCCGATCGATCTCCTGTAATTTCCTACCAGCCCGTGTGGCACCAAGTTCTAATAACTCAAGGGCGTTATCGTTGTAGTCAGGAGGGACACAGTAATTCAACACCACACCATCGGCGATCTCACCAGTCAGCTCCATCATCTTGTCGCCGGTGGCGCCGATCATGATCGGGACATGGCGAGGTTCCCGGCGTCCATGCACCACGTCCAGTTCAATGCCATCGACGTGGACAAATTCGCCGTGGAAAGTTACCTGTTCCATGTTAAGTAAGCGGCGTAATACTTCGACTGTCTCACGCATCGCCGTCAGAGGCTTTCGGCGGTCGATACCCACATTCCGAGCCAGAGGGTCCCACCACGCCCCAATCCCACAGATGATCCGATTGGGAGCCAGGTCGTCCATGGTGAGGAATGTTGCCGCCAGCAACCCAATATTGCGCGTCCAGTTATTGATCACGCCGGAACCGACTTTTATCCTTTCAGTGACGGCAGCATAGGCAGCCATCGGCACGACCGCATCCCGCACGAGACGCGATTCCGCCTGCCAGACCGCTTCAAAGCCGCGCTCTTCGGCATACCGCACATAGTCCAGACCGGCTCGCAGGTCATGCGCATCCTGCAGATATAAGGCAACCCGTTCGGACATCGAAACCTCCAATTAGGAAATGTAATCTTCCCGGAAGGTTTTAAGAAAGAGACTCCCATGATCGATCCTTCCGGGAAATTTTGGATCAAAATGTCCAGCTATCCAGTTCTTTGCTCACCAGGTCCAGGTCTTCCGGCAAATCCATATCCAGAGCCAGGGACGAGAGTTCGCAGATCTCCAATCGGGCGCCAGCGTGGCGAGCACGATCACAATGGCGACGGAAAGAGTCCGGACCAAAATCATATTCGATTAAGCCCACCGGACAGACCAATAGGGCGTTGGTCCCCTGCCGGTGGCGATCCGGCGCAACGATCACTAGCGGCGGATTTTTAGCCCGTTCAACCATCGCTTGGACATCTTCTGGGGTGATCAATGGCAGATCAGCTGGGACGATCAGGACACCCTGCGTAGTGTAATGTTTTGCGACGATAGTAGCTCGCGCCAGAGCCTGGTTGAGTTGCGGCGCGCCTTTTTCCTGCACTGTTCTCGCCCCATGGGAGCGGGCCAATGCCAGCGCTCCCGGATCACGGCTGACAACCAGCACCTGTTCGATTTCCGGTATCGCTTTTAACGTATCTAATGTGTGAATTAGCAAATGGCAATTTAAATCTGTGCGTTCGTCTTGCGATAAGACTCCCGCCAATCGTGACTTACCCCACCGCAGCGGCTTCACTGGAACGATAGCCCACAAAGTCATCGCGTGTATTCCTTATTTTTGGGACGCTAATAAACGCTGATTTACGCTGAACGAATAATCCTTCCCATGTTTTGCTAGGCTTTCGAAGTACGTCCAGCTTTCTAGAGGTTGCTGCCTGGGTTAACTATACTACAGATAGCAAATATATTGACAATAATTCTCTGAATTGATAGTTCGGAAAGCCGAATTCTCCTCTGTTCAATTCACTGCTGGCCATTTGACAATTTCTCGCCAAACACCAATACATCTTCCGCCAGGCGGAAACGATCTCCTGGGTTTCTCATGATGGTGTCCGTCACCAGGCTTCCCATCCCCAGATTCATGATCGCACTGGCTTGATCGGCATCGAGGTTGTCTAATACAAATCCCGTCAACAATCCGCCAGCCTTCTGCGCGCCATAATGGCGTGCCACTGCCAGAGCCGATGGTTGCACCCCCAGCTCGGCGAACATCTTGGCAGCTGGGCCTTTAACCACCTCTCCTCCAATGATAGGGGATACGGCTACTACCACCTGGCGAGACTCTGATCCAAATGTCAACGCTGCCTTCACCTCTGGGATCGCCAGGATCGGGTCAATGCTCACCCACGGATTCGACGGACAAATGATGATCAGGTCAGCGGATGCGAGCGCCTCCACCACCCCAGGTGCAGAATGCGAGCTTTCCACTCCTTGAAATCGGAAACCTTTGACAGGCGGTTGACACTGTCGACGGACAAAATAATCCTGAAATGGCAAGTCGCCTTCGTCTGTAAATACCCTTGTTGGAATAGGATCATCGCTCATCGGCATGATCTTAGGTTTGATACCCCACATCTGACAAAACCAGCGGGTGACTTGGCTGAGGGATTGCCCATCACGCAAGCGGCGCGTCCGCTCGAGATGAGTTGCCAGATCTTTATCTCCCAGTTGGAACCAGGTCGGCCCGCCGAGTTCCGCTAGGCTTTCCAATGTATTCCACGTCTCTCCCGCCCGCCCCCAGCCTGTCTCCGGATTGGCTAGCCCGGCCAAGGTGTAGCATACCGTGTCTAGGTCGGGGCAAATCTTCAACCCCATGTGCTCAAAGTCATCGCCCGTATTGACAATGATCGTCAAGTGTTCCGCTGGTATGGCTTGCGATAAACCATCTACCAACTTCGCTCCACCCACTCCCCCAGCCAAGGCAACGACATTCATATGGTTATAAGTACCTGGTTACCGTCGCCAATGGTAACCTTGGCCGGAAATCAGGATATTTTTCGGGGTAGCCTAATAATATCAACCCTTGCGGTTCCCACTCAGCGGGTAACTCCAAAGCCTGGCGCGCCGCACCCCGGGCAAAAAGGGGTGCACACACCCATACTCCCCCCAGCCCTTCAGCGTGCGCCGCGAGTAGCAGGGTGCCGCCGGCCAGGGCAACGCTCTGCACTCCCATTAAATACTCGGCTTGCTGGCGGGCAGGGTCTGGATAAACGTCTCCTGGCCTGGTATCCAGGCAGAGCAAGATCGCCTCTGGGGCACTCAGGATGCGCTGTCGAGAGCGATCCACGCTGGCCTCCACTTCTTCAGGCGAACGCCTATCCGCCAGCAGATCCTGGCGGAAGGCAGCCCCCATCCCCTCTGCCAGGCGTTTTCTAGCTTCCGCTGTTTTCAATACGACAAACCGCCAGGGCTGGCGATTGTGCGCTGATGGTGCCCAGGTGGCTGTTTCAAGGGTGCGCTCCAATATTTCGGGGGGGATGGGTGTTGGCGAGAAATATCGTACGGAGCGACGCGTGCGAATTAACTGCTGAACTAATTCTGGGGGT
Organism: Anaerolineales bacterium; assembly: GCA_035291705.1. Classification (GTDB taxonomy): domain Bacteria; phylum Chloroflexota; class Anaerolineae; order Anaerolineales; family UBA4823; genus DATDRM01. The sequence continues at coordinate 20,367 of DATDRM010000271.1, read as the reverse complement.
AGGAAAGATTTCATCCTGGTTGTGAACTTGGAATGGTGTCCAGACTCATTTTACGATTGAATATTTTTTCTTACAATAGAGCCCCGATTACCAAGGATTTAGCGGAATAGATCTTGATCCCTCGGGCGCAGCAGTTCTGCCAGGCAAGATTCCCGCAATGGGTAAGGAAATCCACGCACATGCACGACCGGTGTGCCTTCTGCGGCCTGCCCCATCACCAAAGAGGCGGCGGATGCCAGTTCATCGGCCGCCCCGACCTGTGTGATCCGGAGGGTATACCCAAATAAATCCGGTTCACCCCGCAGGTCGACAAGCCCCGGCACCCCAGAAAGCCCAATCACTACCCCCGCTATACCCATGCGCCAGGCTCGGCCGTGCGAGTCGATAATCAACACTCCCAGGCGGGTTCCAGTGGCTGCCTCCAGTTGTTGGCGCAAATTTCGAGCGGAGGCGTCCGGATTTTCTGGTAGCAGCAGCACCCACTCTTCGGTTGGGGTCCCCTCCCCTCTGACATTCGAGTAGTCGATCCCCGCATTGGCACACACAAACCCCAAGCGGTGCTGGACAATGATCGTCCCCGGCCTAGTACGCAGCACCTCTGCGCTTTCGCGCAATATCAATTCCACAAAACGTGCGTCTTTTTGGATTTGAACCGCCAGCTCCCGCGCTCGTGGAGATGGCGTCACCGACCCCAAATTTACCAGCTGGCCTTCAGCTTTGGAAATGATTTTTTGAGCGGCGACGAGGATATCATTATCCACTAACTTCAAGCCAGCTTGTTCGATGGCTAACAGGATTAAACTTGCTAAGTCGTCCCCTGGACTGATCAGCGGGATTCCTGGAAGTAGAGTGAGCGTCATCGACATTTTATTAATTTCTGTTAACTGATGACTGTCATCTGATCACTGACCACTGATACCCGCGATCCGCACCGCCGCGTCATGACTCCCATAATATTTATTCAAGCTGATCATGATGGCAGCCAATCCCTCGACCACGATGGCATTTTCTAACCCGCCCGCATAATAAGCTTGCATTTTAGCCGCCCTCGCCAGCTGGAGCACCTCTTCCGCAGCCTGGACATCGTCCGAGCAGACCAGCACATCGATTTCTATCGGCTGGTCAAGGTCCCTTCTCAGGACGGATGCCGGTACAGTCTGAAAAGCTGCCACGACCCTCACGTCTTTCCCAAACTTATCTTGCGCCAGGCGTGCCGCGGGGGGAGGCGCCGGGGGCTTTGGCTCCCGGAAATCTACCCGCGCCGTGGCGTCTACTACGATCTTGCCTTGCAGATCGTCTTTCAGGCTTTCAACCACCGCTTGATGAGCCGTATAGATCACGGTAAGAACACAGATATCCGCCGCGCGCGCCGCAGTACTATTTTCCATCCCCCGGATATTTTGGATGCCAAGCCTTGCGTTCAGCTCGGCAGCCGTCGCCTGGGCTTTTTCTGCCTGGCGGGAACCGATGATTATCGGGTATCCGGCTTTTGCCCACCGCATCGCCAGTCCCGGGCCTTCTTTTCCAGTGCCACCGATGATGGCGATGATAGGAAGGGTTGTTAGAGATTTTTCTGCGCTCATAATACTCCACGGGTCAGAGCACGAAGCCTCGATAGCGCTCCCAAACCTGGGGAGCCAGCTCTCGGGCATGAGCAGTAATCGCCTCTTCGTCAAGAGTAAGCAACTGCCGATTGTGCATCAAAACCTCTCCAGCCACGATTGTTGAGGTGACCATGCTTTCATGAAATCCAAAGAGAATATGCCAGGGTAAATTCCCAGGGGAAAGAGGGGTGTGGGGATGATAATCCACGAAGATCAAATCGGCGTACGCGCCCGGGGTCAGAACACCCACCACCGCCTCAGGGAAAAATAAACTCGCCAGCTTCGCGTTATTGTACACGCCCAGTTGAACGACGTCTATCCCTGACATGCGGCGTGGGTCTCTATTCCAGACCTTATGCAGCAAGTAAGCCGTTTTCCACTCCTCCCACATTGTGTGCGAAAAACCATCGGTACCAAGACCAACTTTCACCCCCGCCCGCAGCAGAGATTCGACCTGAGCGACCCCGACCCCGTTGTTCATGTTCGACCTCGGCTGGTGGGTAACCCACGTACGCGTCTCTGTCAGCAGGGCTATCTCACGTGCGTCGACGTGGACTGCGTGTGCCACAATAGTGCTTGGACCCAAGATGCCGTGCCGGTGCAGGCGATCCACGACGCGCATCCCGGATTTCGCCAGGCTATCGTACACGTCGGCTTCGTGTTCGGCAACATGGATGTGAAATCCCACTCCCGGTGGGATAGCCTGGCGGCAAGCCTCCAGGGTTTCAGTAGAGAGGGTCAAGCTGGCGTGCAGGCCAAATGTACCCGCCACGCGTCCTCCCCCCAGGCTTTTCGTCGAGCTGCGTTTGAGGAAGCGCAAGTTCTCCTCGATCCCCGCCTGGGTTTTTTCACGCCCATCCCGGTCGGTGACTTCGTAGCATAAAACCGCTCGCAATCCGGATACTCCGACCGCCTCAGCGATTGCATCAAGAGACCCATCGATCGCATTGGGCGAGGCGTGGTGATCAATCAAAGTTGTCGTGCCATGTTTTATGGCGTCAACTAACATCACTTCCGCCGAAGCTTTTACATCCTCCAGCCCCAGGGCTTTATCCAGCGGCCACCACAATTTTTGCAGAATCTCCGGGAAGTCTTTGGGGGCTGGGCCGGGGATCGCCATACCGCGTGCGAAAGCGCCATAGAAGTGTGTATGGGCGCAGATGTTGCCCGGCATAACGTATTTGCCTTCAGCATCCAGTTGTTGAGCGTCCGGGTATCGCGCCACGATCTGAGCATGCGGGCCAATGTCGGCTATCTGGTCTCCGACTATGTAGACCGCCTGGTTTTCCGCTATGCGGTTAGGATCCTCCCAGGTGATCAATGTGGCGTTGGTTACCACCCTAGCAGGGCTTTTTGTCTCCATCAGAAACTCCTTACCAGTTGTTCTTGGTCAAATGTCTCTATACCGCCTCGGATCCATTGCCTCACCCAAACGATCGCCTCATCTCCAGTAAGCCCCAGGGTACGCTTAGCAAGGCAGGCGGCAAACGTCCCCGTCCGGCCGATTCCAGCCTGGCAATGGATAGCGATATTCTTCCCTTCCAACGAGTAACCTAGCGCAGCGGTCACATCACGCTCGAGCTCATCTCGTTCGGGAACTCCAAAATCAGGGATCGGCAAATAAATCACCGTCAGGTCTTGATCCTGATAGAGAGATCGCAGATCACGACCAGAATGTATCCAACAATTTTCGTCAGACACCAGCAAGACAACCACTGAAACCTGTTCCTCTCGATACCGATCCAGGAGCTTTCCTCCCGGATCAAAGCTGCTGAAAGGCATGGCACTGCGAAAGACGCGGCCTGGTAAACGGTATGGCAATTCAGTAAATGGATCCATGCTCAATCGAAAACGGTCGGACAGGTCATGTCATGATAAGCTGCGAATGCATCCTTGATATGACGCAGTTTTGTGCGCTCACCAGAAAAGACTCCAGGGATTTCGTCCAAGCCAAAAAAAGTGACTTCGGAGGTTTCGTTGCTCGGGTGAGCTTCGCCTGAGAGGATTTCACATAGGAAAACGATCTTAAACGCGTGGAAGAGTTCTAGCGGATCGGCGCGGTTAGCATCGTACACACCTACTACTTTACGTGCCTTGACCTGGAAACCGGCTTCCTCCCATACTTCCCGCTCAGCTGCCGCGGACGGCAGATCGCCGACATCAGCCCAACCACCCGGCATCGTCCATCCGCCGTCTAATCGTTCTCTAACCAGCAACAATTTGCCATCGCGAAAGACAGCACCCCGCACGTCAACCCGAGGAGTCGCGTATCCAATTTGGGACTGGAAAGTATTAACCAGGGAGGAGGTTTCAAGGTCTGTATGCTCACTGATGATCTCGGCCGCGATCTCAAACAAACGTTCGTAGCGTTGGCGTTGATACTCGTTCTCCGCGTAGTGAAACCCCGTTTGCGAGAGGGCCTGGATTTCGCGTGCCCATATTAACCAACGTGGAATTTCAAATGTCATCGCACTTTCCTGTTGATCAACCTACCCCCTACACCTGTCTTCGTCTTTCACTTATATTTCGCACGGACTCTGCACCCCTTCGGTCGCTCAGAGAGACATTCTCCGCTGGATGTTCTCCTGGTCAACAGGTAACCTGTCTACCCGGACACCTACGGCGTGAAAGATAGCATTGGTGATTGCCGGTGTGGTCGGTATACTCGAGATTTCTCCTACTCCCTTCGCGCCATACGGTCCTTCACCAGAGGGATGTTCGACCACGATGGAGATTATCTCAGGAGTGTGGACAATAGATGGCATGCGATAACGCGCCAGTCGGTCGGTGACTATCCGCCCATCTTCGACGATGAAATGCTCGGTGAGTGCATTACCCACTCCCATCACCACACCTCCCTCCACCTGACCTTGCAATCCGAGAGGGTTTACAGCTTTACCCACGTCGTTCGCCGCGATGACCTGCAAGACGCGCACCTCACCTGTACGAGTATCCACTTCGACCTCGGCTGCCTGAGCCGCAAAGGAAAAGGCGAAATGCATATCCCCAGATTCTCCCAGAGGTTGAGTGTTGGGTGCCCAATACTCATACAAAGCGCGTGGCGGCCGACCTTCAGAGAGCATTTCCTTAGCAACAGCTTCCATCCGAACAGAGTGACCGTTCACCTGGACCAGACCTTCTACGAACCGCACCTGATCGGGAGGGACATCAAATTTTTCCGCCAGTGTCGCTGTGATCGCCTGGCGTAATGCCAGAGCCGCGCCGCGCGCCGCATTCCCGCTGACGTACGTTTGCCTGGAAGCAGTGGTCGGTCCGCCGTCAGGGGTTAAATCAGTATCAGATAGCAAAACCCTGACAAGGCTCACCGAGGTATTAAACTCCTGGGCGACGATCATCTGCAGTACCGTCACCAATCCCTGGCCGATCTCCGCCGAAGAGGTGCGCACTTCCAGCATCCCGTCAGAGCGCAATTTCACTTCAGCCGCGGCCTTATCCGGAGCGCCGCCACCCAGTCCGGTGTTTTTGTATGCCAGGGCGATCCCCCATGCCCGGCGAAGATGCGACGCGCCCTCCACAATACGCGCTGTAAAAGGATTCTCCCCCGCGCGTCGGTACATCTCGGCGACAACCCGCTCCAGGCACTCTAATAAGCCCACACTCTCGCGTAAAATCTGCCCGGTGTTCGTCACACTGCCCAGGCGCAGGGCATTGATCCGGCGGACTTCTACCGGATCCATGCTGAGTTGCTCTGCCAGCATGTCCATCATACTCTCTACCGCGAAACACGATTGGGTAACCCCAAAACCACGAAACGCGCCGGCCGGCGGATTGTTAGTATACATGGCGTAACAGTCGGCCCGCGCATGGGGTACTTCGTAAGGTCCGGCTGAGTGTGTCGTGGCGCGCGTCATTACTTTCTCCCCCAGGGAGGCATACGCACCGGTATCTCCATATAGCTCTGTCTCCATAGCGGTCAGTCGGCCATCCCGTCGGGCACCGAGTTTGATCCGAATCTGGGTGGCATGTCGTTTTGGGTGCACGTGGAAGCTCTCGTAGCGGTCGAACAGTAATTTCACCGGTCGTCCGGTGGCCTGGGCCAGCAAGGCAGCATGGATTTGTCCGGCGATGTCCTCCTTCCCTCCAAAACCACCTCCGACCAGCATGCCGATCACACGCACCCGCTCTTCAGGCCAATCCAATGCCCGTGCAATCTGGTTTCGATCGGCATAGGCGATCTGCGAACCAACATAAACCTCTATCCGCCCCTCAGGCGTTAGGCGGGCAATACTGCACTCAGGTTCGATGAAAGCATGTTCCGTGATGGCTGTGAAGAAAGTATGTTCCAGGATAACCTCAGCTTCAGTGAATCCCTCCTCAACATTGCCTTTGCGAACTTTAATGTGTTTGAGCAGGTTGCCCTTGGAATGCAAGGCTGTCTCACCTGGATGACGTGCCTGGACCGGATCAGAGATCACTGGGAGAAGTTCATAGTCGACATCAATCGAGTCAACAGCCTGGGTGGCTATGTCCCGGCTTTCAGCAGCAACGATCGCCACTGCATCCCCCACTGTTCGCACTCGCTCTCCGACACCCACCATTGTCGGCCAATCTGGGATAACCAGACCATGATTGTGCTCGCCAGGGATATCTTGCGCGGTCAGGACAGCTGCGACCCCTTTAATCTGGCGCGCTTTCGTAACATCGACCTTCCGGATGATCGCATGCGGGACGCCAGCTCGCTTAACCCGCGCGTGCAGCATGCCCTCAAAATGCAGGTCGTCGGTAAATATCGCCTCGCCAGTGACTTTATTCACTGCATCCGGGCGAATCTGGGGTGTGCCAATGATTTCCAATGGAGCTGCTGAAAACAAAGCTGCTGGCTCGATAGGCTCGCCAGTTCGCAGGGTGTAAGCCGCAGACTGGATAGCGCGCAGGATACTCGGATACCCTCCACACCGGCACAAGGTATCCTTGAGAGCCTGCTGGATATCAGCCTCACTTGGGTCAGGATTACGCTGTAAGAGGGCATAAGAGGTCATAATCTGGCCAGGGATACAAAAACCGCATTGCACTGCGCCATGTAGGATAAAAGCTTCCTGGAGCGGATGTAATCCTCTACTCCCATTTCCCTTATCCCTTTTTCCCTTCTTCAAGAGGATAGGAGAAAGGGAAGCCAATCCTTCGATGGTCAGCACTTCCCTTCCATCAGCTCGCCCCGCGGGATAAGTGCACGCTAATACCGGATCACCATCGACCAGGACAGTGCATGATCCGCACTCCGCCTCGTTACAGCCGATCTTCGTCCCGGTCAAGCCCAATCGCTCTCGCAGCAGGTCAGAAAGCATCTCGCCCGGGTGGGGATCGATTCGGTAAGGTTTCCCATTAACTACCAGGTTTATTGTCATAAGCCAGTACTCAGGATTCAGTAACCATTAATCAGTGATCAGCAATTAATTCGTTTTATTCCGGAAATCCGTGTCCTAAATAATCATACGCTATTCTTACGCAGCTCGTTTCCATGCTTCCTGCAGGGTCTCTTCGAGCAGTGTTGCACTGAGATGGCGACGATAATCGGCCGAGGCGCGGTATGGGCTAGAGCGGAACGACGTTTCGGCCAGGAGAGCCTTGAGGGCTATATCAATGGTGTTCTTATTCAATGGCCGGCCAGCCATGGTTTTTTCAACAGCGCGGGCGCGCAGGGGTCTTGGTCCAGCGGGACCTAGCGCAAGGCGAATATCTGCAATTACATCACCGCGCCGCTTCACCCAGATAGCCATATTCAATATCGGCAAGGCTACCCCTTGCGGTCGCATCACCCTTTTGAAAGCCGAAGCATCGCCCACGCCGTGCAAAGGCAAGTGAAATCCCAAAAGTACTTCTCGCCTCGGATCCAGAGCTGAGCGGCCTGGCCCAATAAAAAGTTCCTGCAGGTCCATCAGACATTGACCATCCAGACTTGCGATTTCTGCCACCGCCTTCAAAGCCAGCAGGGCGATCGTCCCATCTGCCGCTGGTAAGGCATGGGCAACGTTTCCTCCTAAAGTGGCACTATTACGCACCTGCGGGCCGCCGATTAAATTACAAGCATCAACCAGAGCTTGGGCGTGTTCCTGGACGGAATGGTTAGCGACGATCCGGCTGAGCGGCACAGCTGCCCCAACAAAAAGATTTTCCCCACGCACTTCTAGGCAAGTTAGCTCAGGCACAACCGTAATATCGACCAGCGTATCGACTGCTGGGTGACGCCCCTGTTGGAGATCAAGCAACAAGTCGGTACCCCCGGCGATCAGGCTGGCTGCGCGGGGAGTCCTGGACAAAGCTTGTAAAGCATCGTCTACGGATTGGGCGAGGTGATAATTCTTCCAGAGAGGCATGGATCGGCCACCGGTGGTATCTCGATCGACTGATTTCGCCAAACACGCGTATCTAGCCGACACACACCACGAAGACGGTGGCACTTTTCGACGGGCAATTGCCCGACGCCGCTGCAGGCCTGGCCTGTAACGACCACCGATCCGGGTTGAGGTATTTTAGCACAAAGATAGGGAATCTCTATCCCAAAATTTTACAAATTCGCATATAATCCAGGGTCATGGGAAAAATCATTGCCATCTTTATCCGCCCGCAAGTGGGCCAGCCCACACAAGCCTTATCTGAGGTTCATGTGGTGCCTGGCCGAGGCCTTGAGGGAGACCATTATTATCTGAAGATCGGCTCTCCGGAACGGAAAACCGATGCGAGCCGTGAGGTGACCCTGGTCGAGATCGAGGCGATTGAAGCTGTTCGACGCGATTACAAAATTCCGCTCGACCTGGGAGAAACCCGCCGTAATCTGATTACCCAAGACGTCCCTTTAAACCACCTGGTTGGCAAAAAATTCAGGGTTGGTGAAGTCACCTTGCAAGGCATCCGTCTTTGCGAACCCTGTTCCCATCTAGCGGAGCTCACTCAACAAGCTGTATTACCCGCATTAGTGCATCGTGGCGGACTGCGTGCCCAAGTCCTGACCGAAGGGAACCTACTGGTAGGGGATAATATCGAGGTGTCAGAGGAAACTCGAGACAGTTCCCTGTAAGTTTTCTGGGTCTTTTCCTGAATCATTGTTCTTCCTGGTCAAGAATAAAACCACTAAACCGTGGAACTTCACGCACGAGGATATCCATGATCCGTAGCCTGCTGGAAGACCTTATTAGTATTCATCGATTCCTGGCAAGACAATTGCTCTACCCAATAATGCTATCTACTCTCCTGGCATTGATCCTCTTCGCCGGGCGCGTGCTGCAAAGCAACGCCTTGACCTATAAAAACCTGGTCTGGAATCTCTACCTAGCCTGGATGCCGTATGTGTTTAGCTTATTTGTTGCTTTCCTGAATTTCATAAGTCCGCGTAGCTGGGGATTGTTTCTCCTACCAGGAGCATTGTGGTTAATCTTCTTCCCTAATGCCCCGTACATCGTGACGGACTTTTTACACTTGGCAGACCGGCCTTATGTTCCCCTCTGGTACGACATTATTATGCTGGCCACTTTTGCCTGGACGGGATGTTTCCTGGCGATTGCTTCGTTACGGACCATGCAATTCATCGTACAAAACTACCTGGGGTGGGGATTTAGTTGGGTTTTTGCTGGTGTAGCGCTCTACCTCGGTGGACTGGGTATATACCTGGGACGATTCTCCCGTTGGAACAGTTGGGATCTCATCCTTCAGCCGAAGGGAGTGTTTTCTGATATTGCCTCGCGGCTGGTAAATCCCCTCAGCAACTTGCGTTTTTTCGGCTTTACACTTCTTTTCACCGCCTTTCTTTTAGTATGTTACCTGACTTTTATCTCGGTCCGCCGGGTAAACGAAAAGTAAATCCTCTCTGCAGAGTATAATTCAAACAAGACACCCCAATTTGATCAGGAGATTTCAATGACCGAACATAGATCTGCCGCATTGCAGTATGTCCAGGAGCATGATCAGCGCTTCCTCGATGAATTGAAGGATTTTCTCACCATCCCCTCTATTTCCACAGACCCAAACAGCAACGCAGACATTCTGCGCGCGGCTGAATGGGTTGCAAGGCAGTTAGAGGCATTGGGAATGAGCGAAGTAACCATTTTCTCAACAGATGGTCATCCAGTGGTCTATGCTGAATTGTTGACCGCCGGGCCGAGCGCCCCAACCGTTCTAATCTACGGACATTACGACGTGCAACCGGCAGAGCCATTGGATTTGTGGCAAAGTGGCGCTTTCGAACCCCAGGTACGGGGAGAATTTCTATTCGCTCGCGGGGCTTCTGACATGAAGGGTCAGGTCATGGTATGTATAAACGCCCTAGAGGCAGTGACCCGAACTGGAAAACTTCCAGTGAATCTGAAATTCCTGATCGAGGGCGAGGAGGAGATCGGCTCACCGAGCATGGGTGAATTTATTGCATCTCACTTGGATTTGTTAGCCAGTGATTTCGCCCTCAATCCAGACACGGGGATGATCGCCCCGGATCTGCCAACCATCACTTATGCTCTTCGCGGCCTGGCTTATTTCGAATTGCGCATCTTTGGCCCCGACCACGATCTCCATTCCGGCCTCTACGGTGGTGTGGTGCACAATCCTGCCCAGGCCTTGTGTGAATTGATCGCAGGCATGCATGACGCCCAAGGACGCGTTACCCTGCCTGGTTTTTATGACAAGGTGGTACCCCTGGAATCAGAAGAACGCGCCGAATTGGCACGTTTACCAATGAATGAGCAATTCTACCTGAACCAAACCGGTTCCCCAACGCTTTGGGGTGAGGCAGGTTATATACCGGTTGAACGCGTCGGTGCACGTCCGACCCTGGAGGTCAACGGATTGTATTCAGGCTTCATCGGTGATGGGTCAAAGACTGTCTTACCCGCCTACGCGATGGCGAAAATATCCACGCGATTAGTCCCTGAACAGGATCCTGAGGAGGTTTATCAACAACTCCAAGAGTATTTAGAAGCCAAGGTTATAGATACTGTGCGGTACGAAGTAACCAAGCTGGTTGGCGGACCGGCGGCTATCTCCGATCGCCATTCCTCGGGAATTAATGCCATGGAACGGGCGATGGACTCAGTGTGGGGGAAGCGTCCCGTCTTCCGTCGAGAAGGTGGAAGTGTGCCTATCGTGGTATTATTACAAAAATATCTGGGCATCGAATCGGTCAATTGTGGATTTTCATTGCCGGATGATAACGCCCACAGCCCCAACGAGAAATTGCATCTGCCCACCTGGCGGCGTGGGATCGAAACCATTATTCATTTCTTCTTTAATCTGGCCGAATAGGATGCCTGTACATTTCTTATGGAAAAGCTAAAACTTCCGACTTACGGCGGCCAAGCTGTGATCGAAGGTGTGATGATGCGGGGCAGGCAATCCCTGGCGATCGCCATGCGCGCTCCTGATCAGGAGATCGTTATCCACACAGAAAAATTGAGTCGCATTTATCAGAGCCGTTGGTTAAAGATTCCTGTGTTGCGTGGGATGATCATGCTTTGGGATGCTTTGGGATTGGGCATCCGTGCATTGACTTTGTCGGCCAATACCCAGAGCGGAGAGGAAAATAAAATCGAAGGGCCAGCGCTGTTTGGGACTTTGTTGCTCTCCCTGGCATTAGCAATTGGTTTGTTCTTTCTGGCTCCAGCCGCAATCGGTCACCTCACAGAAAGCCTATTAACAGCCTCAAGCCAGGGGGCCTGGTTCGGGAACCTGGTGGAAGGGCTGATACGCCTGGCGATCCTGGTGGGTTATATTTGGTTCGTAGGTAAAGTATCCGATATACAGCGCGTATTCGCCTACCATGGCGCTGAACACAAGACAATTAATGCCTTCGAAGCCGGTGCTGAATTAACCCCAAACAGCGTGTCGCAATTCTCTTTAGAGCATCCCCGTTGCGGCACCGCATTTCTTCTCTCGCTGTTGGTGATGTCTGTGTTGATCTTCGCTTTATTGGGGCCAATGCCTGTCATTTGGAGGCTTGCCAGCCGGGTCTTATTGATCCCGATTCTGGCCGGTCTGGCATATGAGTACATCCGCTGGACAGCGAATCACCTGGATTCACGACTGGTAAGATGGTTGATCAAGCCCAACCTGGCGTTACAGAGAATGACTACCCGCGAACCCAGCCCCGAAATGTTAGAGGTGTCTATCGCCGCCTTCGAAGCCATGCGAGCGGGAGAGATGGAGATTATCCCTTAAAGATCGTCCGATAAAATCGTTGGTGCATTGCGTGTTCTCTTGGGACTTTTGAAACATATTTCACTAATCTCCCAGAATCTGCACGACCAGCTCTCTCCGGCGCGGGCGATTGTCAAAATCCACGAAGATAATTTGCTGCCAGGTCCCCAGGGTCAAACGCCCACTCACAAAGGGCACCGTGAATGAAGCACCCAATATGGCGGCGCGCACATGGCTGTGCCCATTGCCATCGCCCCAGCGGGCGTTGTGGGCAAAGGGACGGTTGGGATCGACGATCTCATCGAACAGGCGCCTTAGGTCGCTTAAACAACCTGACTCATACTCAATGGTCGTCAGTGCACTGGTCGAAGAGGGACAAAATAAGGTAACGATCCCATCCTTAATCCCGCTTTCCGCCACCACCCGGCTGACCTGATCGGTGATGTCCAAAATGTCGGCATTGCCCTTGGTGTTCAGTCCAATTGAGTTAGTTTTGGTTGGCATATAATTTAGTTTGTTCGCTGGTGGTTTATTGACTGGCAAGGTTATTTTGCTACTTTTGTTCCGCATTCTGCACAAAATTTGGCTCCCGGTTGTAATTCTACGCCACATTCCGAGCAATGCGTAGAGCTTTTAATATTCGCACCGCATTCGGGGCAAAACTTGACATTCTTTGCCAGCGGAGATTCGCAATTGGGACAAGTTGCTCGCACTCCTTCACGCCAACTCTTTTCCTGCAACATTTCTCGATCTTCCTCTGCCATTTTGGAGTGCGCCCAAATCTCTTCGACCGTGCGACTTGATTGAGCAGCTGACATCTCTACCCCTAAATCGGGGGCACAACCTTTACACAGACCACGTTGTGTATTCCAGCAATTTCTCCGGCAAACCCAACTTGAACACCGTGGACATTGGATAAAGTCGGGTTTTAGTTCTTCAATCGCATTCTGAAAAGCTTCATCATGAGCTTTCTCCCAACTCGCGGATCGGACACGTTCGCTTAAGTCAGCAGCTTTGCCAAAAAAACCACCGAAGAGACTGTTTGCAGCATCCATCGCTCCAGATACTGTGCCAGTGATAGAGGGCTTAAAATGGGTGCGATAGCCACTACCACAGCGATTACAATAAAACTCAAATTGATATCCCTGGTTTGTGCTTAAGTCTGAATAGTTATTGACGAATTCCATTTTTTCAGCCATAGTGATTACCCTCCATGTGTAAGATTAAGGAATTATATAAAATTTTGGACTTACGCAGTTGGAATGAGGACGGGGTGTGTTTGGGCGGGCGTTGCCCGCCCAAACACACCCCCAATCCCCACCTCTGCGTAACTCCTAAAATTATAAAACCATATGGTTTTATAATTTCTGATAATCTACTAAATATCAATTTTGTGAGGTGGCTCTGAATAGCTGAGGAAATCAATGGGAATAGATCTCGCACTCTACCGGCGCCCCGTACGCGTCTCAACCATACCATCAATCCGGCTTTCGGCGATTGATATCTCGCCTGATCATCCTCAAAGGACAATCGTGTTTCTCCACGGCTATGGCGGTCAGGCTAGGCAGTGGAAGTATCAACTTGAGGAGTTCTCCTTTTCCAACCGGGTGATCGCCCTTGATTTACGCGGTCATGGTCGCGCAGATAAGCCGGAGGGAAAGTACACGATGGCTCAAATCCTGCGTGATTTGGAGACGGCCCTCGAAGAGTTAAATGTCGATGACCAATTTTTTCTGATCGGCCACTCCTTCGGGGGTGCCATAGCAACAGAGTACGCCGTCGCTCATCCGGAACGTGTAGCGAATCTGATCTTGATCGCCACCGCTGGTGAATTCAATCTCAATCCTTTCTATCGTCTCTTGCTGAGTCTCCCCCTTGTTGTCTTACGTGCGCTCGCCCCCTTCGTTCGGGGTTGGTTAGCTGCGCCACCTCAAGTGATGTATTCCTGGTACCATCATAATATCGCCGCCTGGAACGGCTGGAGTTTGTTCCGCGACCTACGCGTCCCGACAACGGTGATCCATGGCCATCTCGACATCGTTTTCGCCCGACCTCTTTTCGAAGAAGTAGCGCGCGCCATCCCCAATGCGGAAGAGGTCAACGTCGGTGCCTCTGGGCATCTAGTCATGTTGGAACGCCGGGATGCTGTCAACCGCGTCATTCAACGCTGTCTGGAGCGAAGTCAGCGTTCCTGGAGAGATGAATCGCGGACGATAGATTCCACGTCGAGAGCAGCCTTAGTGCAGGAACGCCCCTGGTTGGCCTATTATGATAATGGTGTGCCGTATACAGTTGCTATCCCTCGCGTCCCCTTAAACTATATTTTACGTTCCGCCACCAACCGTTTTCCCCGGCAGATTGCAATCATCTTTGAGGGTAAACGCATAACCTATCGCCGCTTTCATCAGGATGTCGTTCGCTTCGCCAATGCGCTACGCTCCTTGGGAGTGAACCGCGGCGACCGGGTAATGTTGCTGCTCCCCAATTTACCCCAGATGGTGATCGGTTTCTTCGGCACGTTGGAGACTGGCGCCGTCGCCGTCTTTACTTTACCTTCCACCGATCCGAAAGAATTAATCCGCCAGGTGCACGAAGCTGGTGCGCGCGTCCTGATCACCCTGACTCAATTTGATAAACTCGTAGAAGAAATTAAAGCTGGGCTGGTAGAGGATAATGTTGTCCTCCTGGAACACATCATCTTCACGCACATCGGCGACTACTTACCGCTCCCCAAGCGACTCGGGCTTATGCTCTCCCGTGAGAAGCGCCTTCGTCACCAATCGGATATCCCTTTAGACGCCAGGACTCACCAATTTAAACGCCTGCTTGCGATCCGTGACCAACACATAACAGAGGTCGACCAATCGCCTGAAGACCTGGCAGTGATACAGTTCACTGGAGGAACCACTGCCGCTCCCAAAGGCGTAATGCTCTCCCACCGTAACCTGATCGCCAATGCATTACAGACCCGCCACTGGCTGCCAGCCTTCGCAGAAGGTAGGGAGCGCTTCCTGTGTGTATTGCCATTTTCACACAGCTACGGTTTGACCACTGCACTCAACGTGCCAGTCGCCCTTGGAGCAACGCTCATCCTCAAGCCGACCTTCGAGGTGGTCGACGTGCTAAAAACCATCCAAAACCATCATCCAACTGTTTTTCCCGGCGTCCCGAATATGTACCTGGCGATTAAAGATTTTCCTGGGGTGCGTAAGTATGGAATTCAATCGATCAAGGCCTGCGTCAGCGGCTCCGCGCCTCTGCCAGTTGAAGTTCAAGAGGCGTTCGAGAAACTCACTCGGGGGCGGTTGGTGGAAGGATATGGGCTGACAGAGGCCGGACCAGTCACGCACGCTAACCCGCTGAACGGCTTGCGAAAAATCGGCTCGATCGGCATTCCGCTTCCCTCCACGGAAGCCCGCGTTGTAGATTTAGTCAGAGGGCGAAAAGAAGTCAAAGTGGGACAGGTCGGTGAACTAGCGGTGCGCGGGCCACAGGTCATGCTCGGCTACTGGGACAACCCAGAAGAAACTCGGCGTGTTATCAACGCAGATGGCTTTTTACTGACCGGCGATATCGCTCAGATGGACTCCGACGGGTATTTCCGCATCATCGCTCGGAAAGCCGATATGTGGTATCCTTCCAAACCGGGCACACCCGCCTTTCCGCGCGATGTTGAAGAGGTATTATTTGAAGTTCCACAGGTCAAGGAAGCTGCCGTCGTCGCCATCGCCAACCAACCAGTTGCCTTCATCATCGCACAAAGGGATCGTCCGCAAGCTGATGCATTGATCGCCTATTGTAAGCGCCGTTTACCGCCGGATCTGGTGCCGAGACTGGTGATTTTCGTGGACGATTTCCCACGCACCTTCATCGGAAAGGTTATCCGAAGGGAGCTGGTGAAACTCTTTGAGCAAAACAATTGAGTATGCGAACCAAACAAAACGAACTCGTGTCTCTCCACTATGTCGTCCACGGTGACGGACCTCCGGTGATCCTGCTTCATGGGATTGCCGCCTCGCTTTACGATTGGAAATATCTCTTGCCCCAGCTCACCCAGGCCGGCTTTCGGGGCTATGCCCCGGACTTATGGGGACATGGCCAAAGCACCAAGCCAGACACACCCGAAGTGTATGATTTTGACGCACTATATACTCACTTGCTTTCCTGGATCGCTGACCTAAATTTCAACCAACCTCTCATTTTGGTTGGCCACTCGTTGGGTGGTCTCTTAAGCCTGAAATACGCCCTCGACCGGCCTGAAAATGTTCAGGGAATGGTGCTGATCAATCCTTTATTCAGGCCTGGCCAACTCTCGCCCCTGCTTCGCCTGGTCCAACGCCGGCCTGAGCTGGGAGAGAAAGCCTTGCGCGCCGCGCCATACTGGCTGATCCATGCCTTAACCGGATTAGATTTGGATACCGCATCTTATGATATGACGCACACACGCACACAGATTGCGTCAGACTACAAGCGAGCTTCTCCTTATATTGTCTATATTACCGGAACAATCCCTGACCTGACCAAGTATCTGCCCAAGATTACCACACCCACCCTGGTGATTTGGGGTGATAACGATCTGTCGCTGAATCCAGATTTGTTTCCAAAGTTGGTGGACGCTCTACCCGATGCGCGCGGGTATGCTATCCCAAGATGTGGTCACCAACCTCACCTCAGTAAACCCGAGATCCTTAATCAAGCAGTGTTGGGTTTCCTCGATCAGATTGTTAACTTGAGGAGTTAATCTTATGCAAACCGAACCTTCTGATCTGGAAGGATTAACGATTTTGGGGCGGAAAGCTAAGCCTAGCAAAACATTAGAAGCCTTTCCAAACCGTTCACCTGACAGGTACTACCTGGTCAGCCTGGAAACTAACGAATTCACCTGCCTGTGCCCGATGACCGGTCAGCCGGATTTCGCTACCCTGCGCGTCCAGTACGTGCCCGATCAGAAGATCGTGGAATCTAAGTCCTTCAAGCTCTACCTATGGTCATACCGCGAAGAAGGTGCATTTCACGAGCATGTGATTAATCAGATTTGCGATGACCTGGTGGAAATCCTGGACCCCCATTGGATTAAGGTCACCGGAATATTTAACGTCCGCGGCGGCATCGGAATTACTGTCGAAGCCGAGCATACCAAAACCCCTGCTGCCCGCCAGTAATGGCATCGAACCCGGGATGTTAGAGTGACGAGTGTCGACCAACCCCCATCCCCTCTCGCTGGATGGCTAATTGCCAGACGCTAATCGCTTTCTGCTGATTGGTGATCGCTAATCGCTTATAATCCAGAATCGAGTTTAACCTTGGAAAAAAGAAGCTATCGTTGGTATCCCCTGGTCATCGCGGTCTTTGTCACCACGCTGATCATTTCAAATATCATCGCGGTGAAAATCGTGCAATTTGCTGGTTTCGTTCTCCCCGCTGCGGTGATCCTGTTCCCCATCGCCTACATCTTCGGTGACATACTCACTGAGGTCTACGGTTACGCCCGGGCGCGCCTTGCGATCTGGATTGGCTTTGTCTGCAATCTATTAGCAGTAATCGCCATCTGGATCGGTAGCCTTCTGCCAGCAGCCCCGTTCTGGACCGCCGGTGTCTATGATTCCCCTCAAACCGCCCAACAGGCCTATCAAGCTATTTTGGGGTTTACACCGCGCTTATTGGCAGCTTCCTTTGTTGCTTACTTGATCGGAGAATTCCTGAATTCTTTTGTTCTTGCCAAACTCAAGGTAAGAACAAACGGACGTTTCCTATGGTTACGCACTATCACATCAACTTTAATCGGCCAGGCCGCAGATTCAACTGTGTTTCTGACCATTGCTTTTTGGGGGATCATTCCGGCAGGTGACCTGCAACGCGCAATTTTTTCGCAATGGCTATTCAAAGTCGGGTATGAAGTTCTAGCAACCCCGCTAACCTACCTGGTAGTCAACGCCTTAAAACGCACCGAAAAAGAAGACTATTACGATCGGGACACCAACTTTAGCCCAATAGAGACAACCGAGGTGTTTTTACAGCGCTAGCACGTAAAAACACCTCTAATGACTGTTAAGCAACTTCAAGGTATCTTTCAACTTCCCAATCCATCACCCTCATGCGATATTCTTCCACCTCAGCCCATTTGGCGCGGGTGAAACTGTCATACGTCGCTGGTCCGAGCGCTTCCTGCAACACTTTATCCCCCTCCAGCAAGTGTAAGGCTTCGGCCAGCGAACCGGGCAGTTCAGCGATGTTCATATCTGCCCGTTCTTCTGGAGTCAGGTGGTAGACATTGATCTCATTCAGGGGTTGCGGCACAGGCATACCATTATCGATCCCATCCAGGGCGGCTGCCAGCATGACCGTCAAAGCCAGATAAGGATTGGCTGAGGGATCAGGGCATCTCAATTCAGCGCGGATTGACTTTTCCCGGCCTGGGGTATAGCGGGGGATGCGGATCAAAGCTGAGCGGTTAATCTGCGCCCACCCGATGTAGACCGGCGCTTCATAACCCGGCACCAACCGCTTGTAGGAGTTCACAGTTGGAGCGACGACTGCTGATAAGGCCCGCGCATGTGCCAGTTGACCGGCAATAAAACCATAGGCCAATTTCGAAAGCCCATATTTTTCATTTGGATCAAAGAATAGATTTTTTCCCTGTCTGTCAAACAACGATTGGTGGCAATGCATCCCAGAGCCGTTGATACCGAAGATCGGCTTGGGCATAAATGAGGCTACTAAATCATGTTGAGCAGCAATGGCTTTTACAGTGTATTTTAAGGTCAACACATTATCAGCCGTGCGCAGGGCGTCGTCATACTCAAAGTCGATCTCATGTTGCCCAAGTGCTACTTCGTGATGGCCCATTTCAACCTCCAGGCCCATCCCCGCTAGCGCGTCCATCAACTCGGTGCGCACGCGCACGGCTTCATCACTGGCTGAGAAGTCAAAATAGCCACCCACGTCGTGAGGCACTGGATGGATGGTTGGGCCATTACGCTTGAAAAGGAAAAATTCCGGCTCCGGGCCAACGTTGTACGTCCAGCCGCGTACTTCAAGCTGCGCTAACATCCGCTTAAGAGTGCCGCGTGGATCGCCCAGGAAGGGTGACCCATCTGGCTGGAAGATCTCACAAAAGATGCGTGCCCTGCGCAGATCTACCGGACTCCAGGGCAATAAGGCATATGTTGCCGGATCGGGCACCAGGCGCATATCACTTTCTTGGATGCGTGCGAAGCCCTCGACCGAGGAACCGTCGAACCAAATACCCTCTTTTAGAGCGACATTCAAGCGATTAAGCGGGATATCTAAGCTCTTGACGGCTCCCGTGACATCCGTGAACTGCAAGGAGATAAACTTCACGTTGTCTTCTTTTACCTTACTAAGCACTTCTTGATGATCCATAAAAACCTCCAAATTAAAGAAAGATCCAGGCACAGCGGTGTGTGCCCGTAGATTCCTACAACCTTTAGGACTTATTGGCTGACCGTCTCTCGCAAGCTGTCTCGCACGCGGACCAATAATCCTTCCAGGTCAGTTCTTTCGGCTAGGCTAAGGCACGACCATGGAGCAAAAAACAAGCGATCAGTATCTGCTTCAATCTGCTCACGGAAGGTTTTCCCCGCCTCTGTTAATCGAATCGCGCTGATAGTGCCGCTAATCAGCTTACCCTCACGTAACTCTGCCAGCGCGCTGGCATAAACCTCTTTAGAGTGCCCTCTGTGGGCGAGTTTATCAACCAGCTCATCTAATGATCCGGCCTGATCACGCCAAAATAACGTCAACACTTCCAATGCTGTTGCGGTTAAACCAGTCCGTCTCCAGGCTTCAAGGTGTGCATCGTCTCGATAGGCGGCCAGGCATGACACCGCTTGCTCAAAATAAGGGTATGGCGGATCAAGGTCCGGCATAAGCTGATAGCTAAGACGGATGGACCAGGTATCTGGGGGAGGAGGGTTTTCCAGGCAGGTTAAAACTAAGCGCCCGAGAAGGCGGGCAAGTTTCTGGGAATCCAACGATGAAAGGAAATCGACTTTCGCCATCGCCGTGCGAGCCTTGTTAATGAAACGTCCAGCTGCGGTACGGCCTTTAGTCGTGAGACGGAATTCCCCCTGAGCCACTTCCTTCAGACACCCTTTTTCAGAGCAGCTTCTCAACCGAGCCAGGTATTGTTCAGCAGCCGTATAAGGTCCGCGCACCATCAAATGGGCCGGCGTAATATGTTCCGGCTCGAAAGTCAAGGCGGCTAGCAACAACCCCCATGCCCGGTCATCCAAGCCACTCTCCTGGATTAAGGGTTCGATCTCCGGTTCGAAGCGAGACACCAACGCGCCCCAAGCCTCGCGGGTCAAATTCCAAAGCGCCAGATCGTCCATCCAGATCATCCTCCTCAACGATTATATCTTTTCGCCCTCTTGTGACCCTCTCCGAATACCCTGACTATACCAGAAAATTGAAATCAGCGGGTCACTTTTTCAACATTGTTAAGCCAACGGCTTTCACGTCAGCCCTGACGAATAGGGGATTTTTCGCGCAAATGGGGGGAAGCCTTCATTAAAGGCTGGTAGGGGGGAACGTTTGACCGAGCAACTTTTTTCGCGAACCAGGCTGCCTGATAGGCCATTATGAGGTATATTGAGTGGGT
>DATDRM010000270.1:0-3790 GCA_035291705.1 Anaerolineales bacterium | reverse complement strand
GCCCATTTTCAGGCCATCCAGGGCAGTCATGGCGTTGATCAAGGCCACCCCACCCCCAGGCACGATCCCTTCTTCGACAGCGGCGCGCGTCGCCGAGAGCGCGTCTTCCACGCGGTGCTTCTTCTCTTTCAGCTCGGTCTCGGTAGCTGCGCCCACGCGAATGATGGCGACGCCGCCAGAGAGCTTGGCCAGGCGCTCTTGCAGTTTTTCGCGGTCGTAATCGCTGGTGCTCTTGTCGATTTCTACCCGAATCTGCTCGATGCGGCCTTTGATTTCCGCTGAATCGCCTTTCCCGCCAATAATTGTCGTATCGTCTTTGGTGACCACGACTTTCTCGGCGCGACCGAGATCGGCGATGACCGCGGTTTCCAGCTTGCGGCCGGTTTCTTCGGAGATCACGGTGGCGTTCGTCAGGACGGCGATGTCCTGCAACATGGCCTTGCGTCGATCGCCAAAGCCGGGGGCTTTAACGGCAACCACATTCAGCATGCCCCGCAGCTTGTTGAGCACCAGGGTAGCCAGCGCTTCACCATCCACGTCTTCGGCGATTATCACCAGCTCACGCTTGCCGACCTGCACCATTTTCTCCAGGATGGGCACGATGTCCGTAGCGGCCGAAATCTTCTTGTCGTAGACCAGTAAGTATGAATCGGCGACCGAGGCATCCATGCTCTCTGGGTTGGTGATGAAATACGCCGAGATGTAGCCACGGTCGAATTGCATGCCTTCGACGTACTCGGTCTCGAATTCAAGACCCTTGGACTCCTCGACGGTGATCACGCCGTCTTTGCCCACTTTGTCCATCACATCTGCGATAAGTTCACCGATGACGCGGTCCTGGGCGGAAATAGAGGCGACGTTGGCGATCTCCGCTTTGGTCGTGACTTCGATCGCCTGGTCATTGATCTTCTGAGCGACAGCCTTGGTAGCCGCCTCGATCCCCAGCTTGAGCAGCATGGGATTGAAACCGGCAGCCAGGTTCTTCATGCCTTCCGACACGATAGAGTGGGCCAAAACGGTGGAAGTGGTGGTGCCGTCGCCGGCGATGTCATTCGTTTTGGTCGCGGCTTCTTTGAGCAATTGCGCGCCCATGTTCTCGAAGGGGTCTTCCAGTTCGATTTCCTTGGCGACGGAAACACCATCATGAGTGATGGTGGGAGAGCCGAACTTGCGGTCGATCGCCACATTGCGGCCTTTCGGTCCAAGCGTGGTTACTACTGCGGTCGCCAGGATATCCATGCCGTGCTGCAAGCGCCGGCGGGCTTCTTCTGAGAATACAAGTTGTTTAGCAGCCATAGATCTTACTCCTTATGTTTGGGATAATTAGTTTCCTAGGACAATTGCCAGCAAATCGCTCTCGCGCAGGATGAGCAACTTCTTGCCGTCCATTTTGATCTCTGTGCCGGAGTACTTGGCAAAGAGCACGGTATCACCTTCTTTGACGTCGAGCGGGATGCGCTTCCCGCCTTCATCGCGGTCGCCCGGGCCAATCGCCAGGACCGTCCCTTTCTGGGGTTTTTCCTTGGCAGTCTCTGGAAGGACGATACCGCCGGCAGTTACTTCCTCTTGCTCGGTCGGTTCGACCACTACGCGGTTGCCTAAGGGTTTGAGAGTTATCGACATACTAGCCTCCTGTTAGGGGTGGAATAATTTTGATAAACTACATGCAGAGAAGTTAGCACTCGATGGGCGAGAGTGCTAACTCGAGACTAGATCATACCCAAATTTTTAGAGATCGTCAAGGGTTTTGGGGAGAATTCGCTTCCGTGAAGACGCTCATTTAGGGCGTTGGAGTACCGCCCGTGCTGCCTACCAGGTTGCAGATCGTGATGTTCTCGTCGATGATGCCTTTAAAAATGGGATCATCAGGATATTTAGCACTTACATCTCCAAGTACCTCGAGCGCTTCCGGACAGTAATTCTGGTTAGGGCGGCTCAGGGCAGCCAACACCGAGCCGTACTGGACGTAATAGAAAGCCACTGTCCCTGAGGTGAGCGGTAAACCCTGCACTTCCACGCCTTGCCCCTCCATCAACTCTTGTGCCACCGTGTTCGCCTCGGCGCTGCAACCCCGCACGGCGCACTTAAAAGCCGGTTGGGCGCCCTCGAAGTTACGCGCTTTGGTGTAAATAGTGCCTAATTGGCCATAGGTGTTCGGGTTATACGGGTTAAAAGTCAACGCTTTTTCGGCATTGAGGGCCGCAGCAAAAAATTCGCCTTCGCGCGTGTAGGTTTTAGCAATTTCGATATACGGCACAGGGTCCTTGATCCCCAGCTGTTCGTTGATCTTGGCAGCCTTCTCAAATTCATCCAGGGCGCGGTTGTGCACCTCCAGGCTGAGAAAATTCCGGCCGATGAAAATGTATAGGAAAGTCAGGTTGGGCGCGATCTTGGCTGCCTCCTGATATTTTTCAATCGCGGCGCGATACTGGCCAAGGGACTCCAACACATAACCGAATACGCGCTGGACATCCATCGAATTTGGATCGATCAGAGCGGCCGCTTGAATGGTCTGTTCCGCTTGCGACCATTTTTGCTGGTCGACCAGGATTTCAGCGAAGAAGGCCAGAGCCAGGGCATGCTCGCTGTCGAGCTGTAGAGCGCGTACCGCGGCTGCCTCGGCTTCGTTGAGCGCCGCCTGGCGTTCGACCTCACTCAGCAAGGGGCTGGCGGCATACCAGTCCATGACGAGCGCCCGGATGGCGTGTACATCGGCGTCATCGGGTTGCGCGGCGACGGCCTGGTCAATAGAATTGCGCGCCGCTTGCATGCGCTCGAATCTTTCCGCATCGGTGCTGAGCAGGCTGGATGAGTAAGTTTGGACACGTGCCAGCTCCGCCCAAACTTTGCCGTTCCCCGCATCGATCTGGACCGCTTCCTGGTAGGCGGCGATCGCCCCATCAATAGCGCCGGCATTGAATTGAGCTTCCCCCTCCAGGATGTGCGAATTCGCCGTCCGCGTGGGCGTGGGCGTGGGCAGAAACATGGGCTTCACCTGGCCACTCTCCATTCTCAGAAGCAGCCAGATGCCCCCGATGATCAGGCATACCCAAAGCAGCAGGCGATAAGGGTTTGTCTGGCGCTTCTCCGGACGGAAGTGGGGCTTTTGACCAGTGATTTCACGGTTCATGGTTGGTTTTCCGGGGTTGCCGTCCCTTCGACCTCGCCGCCTGCCTCCGCTCCAGTCTGCTCTCCAGAAGTGGTCAGTTCCAGCCCTTCCTGGCATACGATCAAACCTTGCTCGGCATTGTAGACGTTGATCTCGTCATCGGGGATCCCACTGCGGATAGCCTGGAAGATGGGTACAGCATCCGCGCAGCGATTGAGTTTCGCCAGAGCCAATCCGTAGATGGCATAGTATTCGGCGACAGTGCCGTAATCCAATGGCAGCCCTTCTACGACTGTGCCGTCAATGAGCGCTCCGCCATGGATGGCCAGGGAGAGCTCGGAAACCGCTTCCTGCAGCTGATTGTTCTTATAGAACATCACACCCAGGTTGCCGTGCAACTTCGCATCGTGTGGGTCGACCTTGACCGCCTGATCTGCATATTGTACAGATTGGCTGAAGTTTCCCACTGTGGAATAAGTGCGCGAGATCTCGAACGGCGCCCGGGGGTCGGTTGGGTTCAGCGCGTAGGCTTGAAGGAAGGCCTGTACTGCCTGATCGTACTCGCCCAGGTAGTGGTAGTTGTAACCAAGAGCCAGGTGCAGGTCGGCGATCTTATCGTTGATCGCCAGGGCCGCCTTGTATTCCTGGATCGCCTCCTGCCAGTTTCCGGTGTTCCACAAC
>DATDRM010000269.1:0-4088 GCA_035291705.1 Anaerolineales bacterium | reverse complement strand
GTGCAGTCGGCCTTGCCTGGGGTGGTGGCCTCGGTTTTAAATGACAACTATCCTTATGGCAACATGGTGATGGTCGAGACGCGACGTGAGGATTTACTGCCAGAATTAGTGAGCCGCTTGCAGATTCCGGAGGGCGAGTCGCTGTATCTGCTATACGCCCACCTTAACCTGCCGCCATTGGTTCGATTGGGGCAGCCGGTTGAGGCCTGCCAGCCTCTGGGGGAAGTGGGCATGAGCGGCAACACCGATATCCCGCACCTGCATCTGGAAACGCGCCTTGGGCCAGCAGGCACCATCTTCGAGAGCATGCGCTTTTATGACACGCGGGCAACCCAGGAGGAGATGGATAATTACAAGTTGTGGCGCACCAGCGGGGTCTTTCGCCACTTCGATCCGATGGATTTATTTACCGCCAACTGAGTCCTTAAGTTTTCGTCAAAAAACGCTTGACTTTTGTCAAGAAATTTGCTATGCTATGTCTACCGACCGTTCGGTAGGGAGAGGCATGACACGCGACGATATCCTGGACGCCGCAGCGCAAATCTTCAGCCAAAAAGGCTACCACGGCACTTCGATGCAGGACATCGCCCTGGCGGTAAACCTGCAAAAAGGCAGCCTCTATCACCACGTATCCAGCAAACAGGAAATCCTGCTGGAACTGCTCAACCGGGGCCTGGACCTGCTGATCGAAAGGGTAAACGCGGCGCTCGAAGAGCCGGCCTCGTCCGCAGAGCCGGATTCGCCCGAAGAAAAGTTGCGCAGAGCCATGCGCATCTACCTGCAAACCCTGGCGGAATACCAGGACCTGGCAGCAGTCTTGCTGCTGGAACATCGCTCGCTGGAACCTGAATTTCATAGCCGGCACATCCCCCGGCGGGATCGCTTCGAGCGCATCTGGAGGGATTTGATCGTCGCAGGCCAGGAAAGCGGGATTTTTGCCTGTGCGCATCCTTCATTGACCGCCCGCGCCCTGCTTGGGGTGATGAACTGGACTGTCACCTGGTACCACCCGGGCGGAACGCTATCTTCCAATGAGATCGCCGAGCAATTCGCGAATTTATTCTTGCTAGGATTGATCGCGCGCGACGGAGCCATCGTAGATGATCTGGCCATCGGGAGAACGACGGAGCCATCATAAGAATGATGGGCATCGAATGAATAACGAAGATATTGTAAGAACAATGGAGCCATCATAAGAATGATGGGGCATCGAATGGACCAGCTGGAGCCTACCATCCAGACTTATGAGACTGCCTGCGGTGGGCGGATACATCAGATCCCGCTGGAAGCGTTTCCAGGATTCTGGACATCCGTCTACGTGGTGCTGGTAGAGGACCTGCGGGTGTTGATCGATAGCGGCTCGGGATACGGCAATTCAAACGACCAACTCGAGGCTGGACTAAGCCGGGTGAGCCGCCTGGAGTCCGGCAAGGCGATCGGACTGTCCGACCTGACGCATATCTTCATCACCCACGGGCATATCGACCACTTTGGGGGATTATCTTACATAAGACCGCGCACCCAGGCTTTGTTAGGTATCCATGAATTGGACCGCCGCAACTTGACCAATTACGAGGAGCGGCTGGTCGTCGTGGGTCGCCAGATGGAACGATTCCTGGTGGAAGCAGGGGTATCTCCAGACCGGCTGGGGAGCTTATTGGACCTGTACTTGATCACTAAAGGTTTATTCCATTCGGTGCGGGTTGACATTACCTACGAAGCGATTGGGATGCATCTAGGGCCATTCGAGTTCCTGCACGTTCCCGGCCATTGCGCCGGGCAGGTGGTGATCCGCCTGCACGATGTGTTATTCAGCGGAGATCATGTCCTGGAAGACATCACGCCGCACCAGGCGCCTGAGAGCCTGACCTTATCGACTGGCCTGGAACACTACCTGCGATCCCTGGATTCCCTGGAGCCCTGGGCAAACCAGGCGCGCCTCACACTTACCGGGCATAAACTACCGATCAAAGATTTACCAGCCCGCCTGGAGGCAATCCGCGCTGCGCACGCTGAGCGCTTAAACCTGGTGCTGGACATGCTGGCGGAGCCGCACACGATCGCCGAAATCTCGCACGCCCTGTTTGGAGAAGTGCATGGCTATACGGTCCTGTTGGCGCTGGAGGAAGCTGGCGCCCATGTCGAATATCTATACCAACGCGGGAGAATAGGAATTGAAAACCTGGCAGAATTGGAAGCCGGGGATGGGCCGGTGGCGATCAAGTATTATCGCTTGTGAGGAAGATATAACGTGAATCGTGAAATTCTACAGGAGCACTCATTACGCTTCACGTTTCACATATCACGTATCACGTATCACGCATCACTCAAGGAGGACCTCATGTATTCTTTCGAGCCGACGGATGAACAGAAAATGCTGGTCGAGGCCATTCAACGCTACGCTGAGAAGGATTTGCGCCCAGCTGCACACGAGGCGGATGAGTCAAACCAATTTCCACCGGCGGTAATCGAGAAAGGTTGGGAGTTGGGCCTGTTGCAGGCCTCGATCCCGGAAGCCTACGGCGGCTTCGGAGAGCATTCGGCAGTGACAGGGGTGCTGGCTGCCGAACAGATGGCCTGGGGTGACCTGGCCGGGACCCTGGCGGTGCTGGCTCCGGGCTTGTTTGCCCTGCCGATTTCTTTAGTGGGCAGTGAAGAGCAAAAAACCCAGTACCTGCCGGCGATGATCGAGGCAGAGTGGAAGCCCTATAGCGCAGCGCTGCTCGAACCACGCTTTGACTTTGACCCCCACGATTTGACCAGCACGGCAAAGGAATCGAAAGACGGCTATGTGTTGAACGGCGGAAAAGTCTATGTGCCGTTTGCCGCCGAGGCCAAAGCGATGATCGTGTACGCGCGTTTAGACGACACCACCCAGGGCTTCATCGTCCCAGGTGGGGTGGAGGGTCTCAAGATCGAGGGACGCCAGCCCCTAATGGGGATTAAAGCGCTGCCGGTCTATAAGGTTACATTAGAGAATGTGCGAGTACCCAAAGCCAATCGCCTGGGTGGTCCTGAGGGGCACGATTTTAGTCCGATCATTGACATCGCCCGCGTGGCGGTCGCCGCGCTGGCTGTGGGCCTGGCGCGGGCAGCTTTTGAGTACTCCCGGGACTATGCTAAGGAGCGGGATGCCTTCGGGGTGAAGATCGCTCAAAAGCAGGCGATCGCCTTCATGCTGGCGGAGATGGCGACCGAGATCGAAGCCATTCGATTACTCACTTGGGAAGCAGCCTGGATGGTAGACACCCAAAAACCGGAGGCCAGCAAGCAAGCCTACCTGGCGCATACCGGTGCTACAGATATGGCGATGATGGTCACGGATCGCGCCGTCCAGATCCTGGGCGGTCACGGTTATATCCGGGAACACCCGGTGGAAATGTGGATGCGCAGCGGTCGCGGGGTGGCTACGTTCACCGGGTTGGCGATGGTGTGAGGAAGTTGCGAGTTAGGAGTTGCGGGTTGTGAGTTGTGAATGGCGGATTGCGAGTTGCGAAATTAGCCGATTGTCAGGAGGCCAGACATGATTGAGTTTGAAATGCCGAAACCTATCGGGCAACAGAGATATCTCTTACAGACTGTGGCCGAGGAGATGATGCGGCCACACTCACGTTACTTTGACGAACACGAGCACCAGATCCCGTGGGATTACATTAATTTTATGCACCAGGCGATGCGGTCGGTGGGGGCCGGCTCATTAGCTCCAAGAGAGAAAAAGAATGGAGGAGAAGAAGGCGAGGCGAAGAAAAAAGATCGCCCGCCGATCGGCTACCAATCCCTGGCGTTTATGCTGGAGACGCTCTCTTGGGGGGATGTCGGGATGTACCTGGTCACGCCAGGCGGCGGGTTGGGCGCGGCGGCGGTCGAGGCCACCGGCACTGCGGAACAAAAAGAAAAATTCCTGGCCCGCTTTCGAACAGACAAACCGACATTTGGGGCCATGGCGATGACCGAGCCCCAGGCTGGATCGGATACGTCTGCTATCCGCACCACGGCGGTCCTGGATAAGGCGACTAACGAATGGGTGCTGAACGGGGAGAAGATCTTCGTTACAGCTGGGCACAAGTCCCTGTGTGAGAGCGGTGGTT
>DATDRM010000268.1:0-4894 GCA_035291705.1 Anaerolineales bacterium | reverse complement strand
AAAAAACCGAAAACCATTTGGTTTTCGGAGCGTGCTAACAGGAAACTGTACCCAAGGAGGGAAGTCGCCAAAACCTTCTTTCATCCGGACTATACCGTCGGCCCCGGAGTTTCACCGGATCATGCGCATACAGAACGAAGTTCATCGCGCTCGTGGGCTTTACCACCGGTGGGGAGTTGCTTAAGCAAATTGCCGCTCACCCCGCCCCGAAGGTTAGTGTATTCAATTGCCTTGATTATAACCGCATACAAGGGAAAGATCAACGATCTATTTATCAACGAAGCAGTAGCGTGATCAGTAGCAACAGCAGGACCGGCAGGCCGAGCCCAACGATAAAGTTTAACTGGTTATTCTGACGGCGCGTCAGCGCTGCTCCGGCGCGCGTAAAACCATTCAGGTTGGTCAGAGCCGCGCCGATGGCTGCACACCACAAGATGACTGTGAGCAGGCTGAACTTCTGCTCCAGAGCAGGAAAAACCACGACCAACGCCCACCCCACCACTGCGCCGGCAAAGGCGCCCACCCACTGTTTGCCCCAATTCGATCTGTTTTGGTTACTCGCAGGCATAGATCTTTCCTACAAAGATGATTGAGATTGTCCCCATTGACATTTAGGTGAATCTATGTGATACTTATTTCGCACCGTGGTGAACCAATCACCCCTTCTTTGCTATCCTACCGACAAGGAGGTGATGCCGATGAACGATAGTACCAAACTTAGCGCTGCGGCATCCCTCCTCCTTGAAGGATAAAGGGAGCCGCAGCGCACCGGGAAGCCGCCGAAAGACGGCTTCCTGTGTTTTAGATTTCTTCCGAGGGTTGAATGTTCAAAGGAAACGTTAATTGGCTTCCTCTTCTAATTAATCGATAGCGACTAACGGTGACTATTTTGAGCTCATCTGGCTCCTCTTGATCATTAAATTCAACCATCGCGATGGTTCCATCGTGGAGGGCTTTTATAGCAATTATCCGTCGTTGCAGTTTACCAAAATCCTGACGAACAAGCTTTACCAAATGCGATACTTGAATACGACCGATCATCTCGTTCTCAGCCTGGCTCTTGGCCTCAATCGGGATTACAAACAGTGTTCCACCTCTGTCCACACCCACATATAAAGCATCCAATTCAACTTCCCCCATTTCCGCTACGAAACTTCGGTAATGGTTCTGAATATGAAAGCAAGTTAAACCAGTGAAGATATCAGCCAGCCGATTATAGAGAATACGCGTCAATAATGATTGCTCATCCTGACGCAAGAGTCCTTCCACGACTTCAGGAATTGCATTATATATATCTATCGGATCGTAATCTTGGAAGGGGATTTCAAAGTGGGGCGGATTGCGAAGAAGATGAAATGCATAAGTTCCCCGCCCAGCAGGCTCAATCGCCCAATGGCCAGAAGCCAAGATCCTCTGTGGGAGCATCCTGCGAGCGCGGTAAGTATAGATGATATCCGGTATATTTCTGACGGTGATGCCGTGCTTAAGACATATTTCAGCTAACTCATCCTTCTCAAACACTAAACGCTCAACCCCGGGTTGATAATGACGTATGAATACCTCCAATATTACTCCGTCGTATTGGGATAGCCCTTCATCTTCAAAAATATAACTATCTCGATTTTGGCGTATTCTTTTTGGCAATCCTATTCCCTCCTGGACGCTTAAGGAATAGTATATTTTCCTCTAAGTCAATACCGGTAGTAGTTGAACGACGTGTGCGCCAAAGTTCGACTCCTTCAACTTGAAAACCAACTTTGTTTGCCACGTCTGCTAGTAAATGAGCAGTTCGGATGTGGACGCGAAAATATGACATCTGATCCCCGACCACATAAGCACAACGAGCACCAGGTCGGAGTTTTGGTAATAAAGCCATTAGATGCCGATACATACCACCAAAATATAGGCGTGTTACACGATGGTATAGGCGTTCAAATCCCGAGGTTTTGCCAAGTCTCTGCCGCATTTTCTCAATTTCTTCAGCAACAGTCATAATTGAGGAAATGTCTTGAACAAATTTATCGTCATCGTCGCTGACGAACACATTACGAGTATTGGATCGCAAAAGACCAGACTTTAGAACGCGCAAATCGTTTTTGCTTGTGATAAGACCAAGCAGAACACTTTCCAATCGAGTACTACGCGTATAATCCTTCTCGTTTGGATACGGTGGGGAGGTGATTACAATCCCGATTGGCGGGCACTCATTAAGGGAAGAGAGCGCACGCGCATCGTCCTTAAACACCTTCGCAGATGGAAATGGTCGCTGTTGCTTTTCGAGTATTAACTTAAGATCCGACACCATGCGAGTAATTGTTGCAGCAAATGCTCCCAGAACATTGGCGTCCTCGCGGGGCGGAAGGCGATAGACTTCGGGGCCAAACCCAATATTGCCAGCGGTATTTACAATCGTGCTCGCCAAGGCTAATCTAAAGAAATCACGAATTTCTTGCTTTAAGACTGTCTTTTCAATAGCATAACGAAGAGCCAGGACGCGCAGCAAAGGATTTTGGCTAATAAAGCCTTTAGGTATAAGGCTTGCAGCACTTGCTGGAAGCAGTTCGTCAAGCTCAAAATCGCATGATGAACCGTTATCCTCAGTATTATCTCCCAGAAATTGCGGACCCCAAAAAGATAATTGCCTGTGATCCTCAGGTACAGAGGCCAAGTTATAATGGTTCAGACAAACAGAGGCGATATCCAAAATATCTTCTAATTGTAATGTTACTTCTTGAAGATTAACACTCCAATTAAGCTTTACCTGAGTTGCCAGGATTGAGATAGGATTTGCATCTATGCTGATAGTGGAGAAACCATTTAGGCGAGCTTCAATAGGTGTTGTGGCTGTTCCACAGAACGGATCGAAGACCCAATCTATGTAAGGGTCAGCGCCTAGGGTTTTTAGATATTCTTTTACCAGATGCGGTGGATAGCCAAGAACGAATCGGTACCAGCTATGAATTGCTTCATCCGCTGGTTGCAACCGGTTCTTTACTACATATTTAAAACTAGAAGGTTCTGCTACCCTGGGTTCCTCGCTCAAAAGCACTCCTGGTTATATATTTTGTGTTTAAAGATTTTACATGCAAAGAGCTCAGGACAAATTGGGTACTAACTATAATTATAAAACCCTTTTCCAGTTTTACGGCCCAAATAACCAGCATCGACCATTTTCCTAAGGAGGGGCGCCGGGCGGTACTTGTCTTCACCCAGGTCACGCTGCAGCACTTCCATAACAAAGAGCACCACATCCAGGCCGATTAGATCGCACAGCGCCAGCGGCCCCATCGGGTGGTTCATGCCCAGTTTCATGACTGTGTCGATCGCTTCTGGTGTGCCAATTCCCTCTTGCAAGGCGAAGATGGCTTCGTTGACCATCGGGCAAAGGATGCGGTTGGAAATGAAGCCAGGCGAGTCCTTGGCCTCGACCGGTTCCTTTCCCATGTGGCGAGAGATGTCTATGGCGACGGCGGTTGTCTCGTCGGAGGTTGCCAGGCCGCGGATCACCTCAACCAGGCGCATCAGGGGCACGGGGTTGAAGAAGTGCATGCCGACGACTTTGTCGGGACGCTGCGTGGCCGCGCCGATCTTGGTCAGGCTGATAGAAGAGGTATTGGAGGCCAGGATAACTTCCGGCCGCGCCAAACGATCCAGCTCCGCAAAGAGCTTGTGTTTCAACTCGGGGTTCTCGGTGGCTGCCTCGATGACCAGGTCCGCGGCGGGCACATCGTCCAGGCTGGTAGCCATAGCGATCTCCATCCCTGCGCGTTTCTGCTCTTCATTAATGAGACCCTTGCTGGCTAACTTCTCCACCGACCTGGCAATAGTCATTCGAGCACGCACCAGTTGCTCAGGCACCACGTCCATCATCGTCACCCGAAACCCGGAGACGGCGGCGGTCTGGGCGATGCCGTTGCCCATGGTGCCCGCCCCAACGACGAAGATGTGCTGGATGTCCATGGTTAAACCTCCTGTTTATCTACTCGAGTTCAATCGCCATGGCAACTGCTTCGGCGCCGCCCAGGCAGAGGGAGACGATACCGCGCCGCAGGCTGCGGTCTTTCAAGGCGTAAATCAAGGTGGTCAGCAGGCGTGCCCCGCTGGCGCCAATTGGATGGCCGAGGGCAATCGCCCCGCCGTTGACGTTGACTTTGCGCCAGTCCCAACCCCGGTTTGCCAGGGCATAGCCGTTGGCCAACACCTGGGCGGCGAAAGCCTCGTTGAGCTCGATCAGGTCAACCTCGCTTAGAGTCCAGCCCACTATTTCCAGGAGTTTGGGGACAGACTGAGCAGGGGCGTCAAACAGGTACTTGGGCTGGACAGCCGCCTGAGTGTATCCGACCACGCGCGCCAGGGGCTGGAGGCCCAGCTGCTCTGCCATCGCCCGGCTGGCGAGCGTCACTGCGGCTGCCCCATCGTTCAAACCCGGTGCGTTCCCGGCGGTCACCTTGCCATCCTTCTGGAAAGCCGGCTTCAGGTTGGCTAAAATTTCGAGTGAAGTGTCGCCGCGGGGAGTCTCGTCGGTGTCGAACACGTCAACCGAGCCCTTGCGCCCGGGCAGCTCCACCGGCACGATCTCGGCTTTGAACTTACCGCTGTGGCTGGCGGCGATCGCTTTCTGGTGGCTGGCGAGGGCATATTCATCCATAGCCTGGCGGGTGACTTCGTATTCTTCGGCGATGAACTCAGCGGCATCGCCCATGCCCCAGTTCTCAAATGGATCCCAAAGGCCATCCAGCAACAGGGCGTCAGTCAATTGACCATGGCCGTAACGCAGTTCCCCGCTCCGACCCTGAATCAAGAAAGGGGCACGACTCATGCTCTCCATACCGCCGGTCACGAATAGACCGCCATCACCGGCTCGGATAGCCTGTGCAGCCAGCATGACCGACTT
>DATDRM010000267.1:0-4582 GCA_035291705.1 Anaerolineales bacterium | reverse complement strand
TACACAGAAATCCTTTCTGGCGGTCCTCCTAAAGACGGCATCCCGGCCATCGACGATCCCAAGTTCGTCAATGTGGGAGACGCCGACTCCTGGCTGGGAGATAAGGAACCGGTGGTCTTCTTGCAGATCGGAGAGGACGCTCGCGCTTACCCCCTGCAAATCCTGACCTGGCACGAGATCGTCAACGACACCGTCGGAGGCGTGCCAGTGGTAGTGACCTTCTGCCCGCTGTGCAACACAGCCATCACATTTGAGCGCACCGTGGATGGGCAGGTCCTGGACTTTGGCACGACCGGCAGATTGCGCTACAGCAACTTGGTTATGTACGACCGCCCGACAGAATCCTGGTGGCAGCAAGCCACCGGTGAAGCCATTGCCGGGGAATTTACCGGCCAGCGGCTGGTCTTTCGGCCGGCGACGATCATCGCTTGGGAGGAGTTCGAGGCCAATTACCCGGACGGCAAGGTTCTCTCGCGGGAAACAGGCTACACCCGCTCTTATGGGAGCAATCCCTACGTTGGGTACGATAATATCAACAATTCCCCCTTTCTATATCGCGGACCGCAAACCCCCGGGGTGTTGCCCGCCGTGGCACGCGTACTCACCGTTGACCTGAACGGGGAAGCTGTGGCTTATCCTTATGATATCCTGCAAAGTTTGGGTGTGGTCAACGACGCTGTCGGCGGCGAGCAGGTGGTGATTTTCTGGCAGCCCGGCACCACCTCAGCTCTGGACGCCGGTACCATCGCCGGGGGACGGGATGTGGGGGCTGCCGCCACTTTTTCCCGACAGATCGACTTACAAGTGCTGAACTTTGTCTACCAGGGGGGTCGCATCCTGGACGATCAGACCGGCAGCCAATGGGATGTGTTTGGCCGGGCAGTGGGCGGTGAGCTGACGGGGGCGCGGCTCGATCCGGTTGTATCGGTGAATCACTTCTGGTTTTCGTGGGCAGCTTTCAAGCCAGAGACGCGCATTTACCAGCCGTGAGCTACGCCTTGTGCACCTCAATCGCGGCATGAGCCCAGCTGAGCGCGGCCATCATCGCCGGGAAGCCGATGGTGGTGATCCCCAGCAGGATGGCCTGTTCGATTTCCTCGACAGTCGTCCCGATCTCGAGGGCGCGATGGGTGTGGGAAATCACCGCGCTTTCAGATTGGTTGGCGGCTGCCATGCCCAGTTTGACTAATTCGCGCACTTTGGCCTCCAGGGGGCCTGCTTCGGCAGCCGCGGCGCCGAGGGTTTCGTAAGCTTGCCAGACTTTAGGGTGTTCATTCTTGAAGCGCTGGTAAGAACGGGGGAATTTGCTCATCGTGGACTCCTTTAGGTTAGGTCTTCCAGTTTCGCCATCTGCTAGAAAAAGGGAACATGGGAATCAAAAGTTTGTGCGGTACAGCATATTGAATAATAGCCTTAATCCAATAATTCGACAATGCTAAGGGCAATTGTGACAATGAACGCCCTAGCGACTGACAAATGTCACTTAATAATCCACAGCAAAAGTTTTATAATATATTCAATATAATGAATATATCAAAGTCCAGAACGAAAGATTTAGCCAAAGAAATTGCCTTCCTGCTTCGGGTTTTAGGGCAGCCGGAGCGCCTCAGTATCTTGTTGGTGATCGGAAATGGTGAAGCCTGTGTATGCCATCTGGAAGCCACCTTGGGATTACGCCAGGCTTACATTTCTCAGCATTTGATGGCCCTGCGCCAGGCCGGGATTGTGACTGCTCGTCGGGACGGGAGAAATATCTTCTATCGCCTGGAAACCCCTGACCTTTTGGATTTGATCCGTCAGGCCGGAAAGTTGGCAGGCCTACCCGAAACGGAGCTGCCGTTCCTCGCCCACCCGGCTGTCCTGGGGAATTGTCCGTGCCCGCACTGTACGGGGGAGGAGAGCGCCTGCGGATGATCGATTTTCTATTGAGGTTATTGCAGGGTGGTGCAGGCAACCTGGCGGCCTACCTGGCAGCGCATGTGCTGCTCTGTCTCTTGCCAGCATTCTTTATTGCGGGGGCGATGACGGCCTTAATTCCTAAGGAATCCGTCACCCGCTTCCTGGGCCGCAACACGCCGAGGGTCATATCTTATCCGGCCGCTGCGCTGGCCGGTTCGCTGCTGGCAGTCTGCTCCTGCACCATCGTGCCGTTGTTTGCTGGAATTTACAAAAAGGGCGCCGGCCTGGGTCCCGCCATCACCTTCCTGTTCTTTGCTCCCGCTGCGAACATCCTGGCCCTGGTCTACACAGGGGTGGCGATCGGCCCGGATCTGGCGTTCGCCCGCCTGTCGCTATCATTGGCTTTTGGGGTTGGCATCGGGCTGATCATGGCGCTGATCTTCAGCCGCGACGACGCGGCGCACGATAAGATCACCGATGAAAGCTTCGCCGGTCGCAGAAGCATGCGCCGCGCCGCATTACTTTTCTTGCTCATGTTGGTAGCACTTTTGCTTGCCGGGACGCTCAAGATCGGCCTGCTGACCAAATCTTACGGGCAGATCAACCTGCCCATCCCTGGCCTGGATACCTTCCAGCAGGAGCTATACCAGCTGGTTCCTTTTAACCCCAGCAAAGGCGAGGAGGGCGTAACCGCCCAGGGCGCGATTTTGATCGGTTTGCTGGTTCTGATCGGCGTGACAGCCTGGTTGGGATTTGAGAACATCCTGGATCGGTTCACCAGCTGGACCTGGACCTCCCTTGGCTTGGTCGCCCTGACTCTGTTGGTGGCCTCCGTTCAAGTAATTCCCAAGGCCGGCGGATTGAATATCTTGATCACCGGCAAGCTGGTTGGGGTGGGACTGGCGCTCGTCATTCTTTGGCTGATCGGACGATATGGATTGGAAGAGCGGGAAGTACAGGAATGGCTGTGGGAATCGTGGCGTTTTGTTAAGCAGATCTTTCCGCTGCTTGTCGTTGGTGTCTTTGTAGTGGGCGTGATCCGCCAGTTGATTCGCCCGGAATGGATCGAGACCCTGGCCGGAGAAAACACGTTGCTGGGTAACCTGGCAGGCGTCGTTTTTGGTGTGTTTATGTATTTCCCCACTCTGGTGGAGGTGCCGATTGCCAAAATGTTCCTCGGCTTGGGCATGCACCGCGGCCCGCTCTTGGCCTACTTGATGGCCGATCCCGAATTAAGCCTGCAGAGCATCTTGATCGTATCTACCATCATTGGTCGCCTCAAGGCGTGGATTTACGTCGCCTGGGTGGCGTTGTTCAGCACCCTGGCCGGGCTGATCTATGGTGCCTGGGTGGACGGCGCCAGCGCCGGCTTGATCCTTCTCTATTTGGCAGCCTTCATGGTGATCCTGGCGCTTACCCTGTACCTGGTTGGAAGGCGTAATTTGGAAAAATCTGCTCCAGCGGTGGAGGCGGCGAAGTAGACGGAGGACTGAAGACGAGACACGAAAACCCAATGACTATCGGCTCCATTTCAAGGTTAAGTATTCAAGATACGCAAAACTTAGGAGGTTTATATGCTGACAATCAAAGTTCTCGGTTCTGGCTGTGCAAACTGTAAACGGTTGGAACAGCTGGCCAATAAAGCAGTAATGGAGATGGGCATGCAGGCGGAAATCGTTAAGGTTACCGGCTACAACGACATCCTGCAGTACCCCATCCTCTCCACGCCAGGCTTGGTGATCAACGAAAGGCTGGTTTGCTCTGGCCGCATCCCCACCCAGGCTGAAGTGACCACCTGGCTGGTTAACGCGGAGATGGAGGCAGCTTAATATGGCGGCATCGAGAGTTTCCACTGTTTCACAAGCGGCCACTCCAGGCGTCGCCCGGAAACTTTCCACACTAGACCGCTTTTTGACGTTATGGATTTTCCTGGCTATGGCGGCCGGTGTGGGGCTAGGCTATTTCCTCCCTGGCGTGGAAGGCTTTATCAACAAGTTTTCGGTTGGCACCACCAACATCCCCATTGCCATCGGCTTGATCTTGATGATGTATCCGCCCCTGGCCAAGGTGCGTTATGAAGAGCTGGGCGACGTCTTCCGCAACTGGAAAGTGCTGAGTCTTTCACTGGTACAGAACTGGGTGATCGGCCCGATTCTCATGTTCGTCCTGGCGATCGTATTCCTGCGCAATTACCCGGAATACATGACCGGTTTGATCCTGATCGGACTGGCGCGCTGCATCGCCATGGTGATCGTGTGGAATGAGCTGGCCCACGGCGATACCGAGTACGCGGCCGGGCTGGTGGCGTTCAACAGCGTGTTCCAGGTGTTGTTTTACAGCATCTACGCCTACGTTTTCATCACCGTACTGCCATCCGTGTTTGGAATGACAGGCAAAGTTGTAGACATCACCATTGGTGAGATTGCCAAGAGCGTGTTCATCTACCTGGGAATCCCCTTCATCGCCGGGTTCCTGACGCGCCTGGTATTGGTGTGGGCTAAGGGCAAAGACTGGTACCATTCACAGTTCATCCCCAAGATCAGCCCTATCACACTCATCGCCTTGATGTTCACCATCGTGGTGATGTTCAGCCTGAAGGGCAACCTGATCGTGAGCATCCCGCTGGACGTGGTGCGCATCGCCATTCCGCTGGCGATCTACTTCGTGGTCATGTTTCTGGTCA
>DATDRM010000266.1:0-4071 GCA_035291705.1 Anaerolineales bacterium | reverse complement strand
GACCGCTTTTACCGCGGCGAGGCTGATCCTGCTGTCCCTGGTTTTGGCTTGGGGCTGCCCATCGCTAAAGCCCTGATCGAAGAACAGGGCGGCACGATTGCGATTGAAAGCCAACCGGGTAGCGGCAGCATCGTGCAGGTCAATTTGCCACGCTCGCCAACTGCCTAAGACCAAATGTTATTCGGATTGCAGAGAAGCCGCCAAACCGGTTGTTTTCAAGACGATGGTGAATGTGGTTCCCTGTCCGGGAGCGCTCTCCACAACGATTTTTCCCCCGTGTGCTTCAACGATCGACTTGGCAATTGCCAAGCCAAGCCCTGACTCCCCATTCTGCTGGCGCGACTTGTCCCCTCGATAAAACCGGTCGAAGATATGAGGGATGTCCTCGGGGGCAATGCCACTGCCGTTGTCCCGCACCTGCATCTGCACCGTTCCATTCATCGGCCTGGCTGCCAGGATAACTTCGCCGCCCTGGGGAGTGTAGCGAAAGGCGTTCACCATCAGGTTATCGAAGACCTGAGCCATCCGCTCCACATCCATTTCCACGGTAGGCATTCCCTCCCCAACCTCGACCCGAAGCGAAATGCTGTTCTGTCCTGCGGCAACAGCATAGCGGGCAGCTACCCGTTCCAAGATCGACTGCGGCTGGATCGGCTGGAGGTTGAGCGTGAGTTCACCGGCGTCGGCCAGGGAAAGGGTTCGCAGGTCCTCCACCAGGTGGCTGAGATGCTTGGTTTCCTGGTAGAGGATGCTGTAAACCTCGGGCGTGCCGAGCAATTTTCCATCGCTGAGGGCCTCGGCGTATCCCGAGATCACGCTCAGTGGAGAGCGAAGGTCGTGGGCGATGTCGGCAGTCATCCGGCGGCGCGTCTGAGTGGCTTGCGCCAGATCCAGGCTCATCTTGTTGAATGAAGACGCCAGCTCCCCCAGCTCGTCCGTTGAACGGACTTTTACCTGCTTCCCAAGCTTGCCCCGGGCGATCTCGACCGTTGCCTCGGTCAGCTCGCGTAATGAGCGGGTCAGTGTGAAAGCCAGTAGACCTCCCAAGGTCAACGCCAGGAGGGCAGCCACCAGCGCACTGAGGAGGGTAGCGCGGTTGACATTCCGCAGGAAAAGCCCTTCCGGCGAGTTGGTTATCCACTCGCCGGCGAGTGGAGCCACGAGCAACCAGCCAGCTGCCTCCCCGTTGACGAGCAAAGGGACGGCCCGCTCCAGATCGCGACGGGACATTAGTTTCCCGATCTGATTCGGTTGCATGCTGAAAACGACCACCCGATCCACTCCCACCAGGGAATAACGCATCCAGTCACGGCGAAAGTCTCTGCTGCCAAAAGAGTTGCGCGGGGGAGCAGCCATGACGGAGAGTAAATCGTCTGCCACGCCTTCCCAGCTGCCGTGGGTCTGGTAATACCTGTCCAGCCTGTCGATTAGCGTCTGCCCTTCCCGGTTCAGGAGAAACTGATCGAAGGCAGTTCGGGTACGCTGCCGGATGATGACTGCCACCAGCACGGCCCCCGTCAAACCAACCAGGAGGAAGGCAATGGTGAGTTTAAAGCTGAGCGAACGCATGGATTTTCCCTGGGCCGGTTAACCCTGAGCGGCGAAACGATAACCAGCTCCATAGACAGTC
The DNA here is from genome assembly GCA_035291705.1 of Anaerolineales bacterium. Classification (GTDB taxonomy): domain Bacteria; phylum Chloroflexota; class Anaerolineae; order Anaerolineales; family UBA4823; genus DATDRM01. The sequence continues at coordinate 2,441 of DATDRM010000266.1, read as the reverse complement.
TCTATGTAGCGGGGATTGGAGGGGTTGGTCTCGATCTTGGTACGCAGGTTGCGGATGTGAACGTCGATCGTGCGCTCGTATCCTTCATATGCACTACCTTGCAGGCGATCCAGCAGCTCCAGGCGCGAGAAGACCCGGCCTGGAGCCGCCATCATGGTAGCCAGCAGTTCGAACTCTGAGGGGGTCAGGTCCACAGACTTCATGCCTAGCGTGACGATCCGCCCTGTCCGGTCGAGGGTAAGATCGGCGATGCGCAGGATTTCCTGCTCGCCAGCTTGTTTCTCCAGCCGCCGCAGGACCGCGCGGACCCGCGCGGTGAGCTCGCGCGGGCTGAACGGTTTGGTCACGTAATCGTCGGCGCCTAACTCCAGTCCGAGCACCTTGTCGTTTTCATCGATGCGGGCAGTCAAGAGGATTATGGGTGTATCGGCCTGGCGACGGTATGCCCGCATGAAGTCATAGCCGCTCATCTCGGGCATCATCAAGTCGAGGATGATCAGATTAGGCTTTTCGTGCCGGGCGACGAACAGGGCTTCCTGCCCATCGCCCGCCGTGACCACTTCGAAACCCTCCTGGGTGAAATACGACTTCAACAGCGTGCGCAGTTCCGATTTATCGTCGACGACCAGGATCTTCTTAGCCATTGATATTCTCTCTAATAGGCTTTCTTAATCCTGTGAATTATAAAACAAATCACCGCCCGCCCGAGATATATCGAAACTTGGGAGTATCCAGGAGGCTGAGCCCCTGGATACTCCCTCAAACCCAGGTGAGGATTCACCGGAGCTGACAAGCCGCTCTAAGGTGTTTCTGGAGTCGGCTGGGGAGTGGTCGGATTGAGAGGGGCATCGCCACCCCACAAACCGTGCCGTCCAAATCCGTGGGGGCCGTTAAACTCACCGAAGCCTCCAAAGCCGGGGAATCCGCCGAAACCTCTAAAGCCGGGAAAACCCAGATTGGTCTCGTTTTTCAAGATCAGATCGGCCTGCGCCTGGGTGATCACTCCGGCCGATACTGCCTGCTTCACGGCGGACTCGAAGGCGGACTGGATCGCAGAGCGGAAGCTTTCGCTCGAGAAGAGCGCACGTCGCCCTTTCATCAAATCAGCCTTTTCCTGTGTCAGGTTGCCGTCGGCTACTGCCTGGTCGATGCGGGCCTCAAAGGCCTGGATGTAGGCCTCCTGAAGCTTCTCCACGGTAATCCCCAAGGCATCTGCCAGCAGTGCGTCGAAGTCGATGCCATTTTGGCTCAGCCAGCCTCCCCAGCGGCCGCCCATGGGGAAAGCAGCCCCACGGTCACGGATCTGGTCGGCCTGAGCCTGCGTGATCAGGCCGTCTTCGACTGCCTGATCTAAGGCAGCGTCGGTGGCTTTCTGGTAGGCTGTGTTGAGTGCGTCGACGCTGACACCCAGAGCATCGGCCAAATCTTCATTATTGTAGCCGCCAATGCCTCTGTCAAAATGGGCATAGCCATTAACTATGGGCGTAATGGCGGCGGGCGCTGCAGCGTTGGCTGAACGGTAGGCGACCACTCCGAAGACGGCTGCCACTGCCAACGCACCCAGCATAACGATAGAAATCAACTTATTTCGACTCATAACTATTTTCCTTTCTGAATGGTTCTGTCAAAAGATTGATCCGCATTGGATCTAACCGTAAGCATAACAAGAACATGTTCAGAAATTGTTAAGAAGTGATTTTGAAAAGATTTAGGTTTGTAAAGCGGCACGATTCAAGATGTCTTAATCGGTTCTTGATAATTTCTTAACAACTCAGTGCTATCATCCTTATTAGAGTAGTGAATATATCTGGAGGTATCCTATGAAAACAACAACGAAGTGGATTCTGGGGATTGTGATTAGTCTGGTTGTCGTGGTTGCTTTAGCGGCGATCGGCTTCCTGGTCATGAGCCGGTGGGGTGGGGCAGGTTGGATGATGGACGGACGCGCCGGCCAGTTTTGGGATGGCGGGCGCGCCCTGCCATGGCGTGGATTGCCGGGGCGTGAAATGCCGATACATCCCAACTGGAGAGTGCCCGTCCTATGGTTTGGCGGCTTCTCCCCGCTCCGAATGATAGCCGGTGGGCTGATCTGGCTGGGTCTTTTAGCCCTGATCGTGTTAGGGGTGCTCACCCTGGTGCGCGGCCTGAGACGCCCTCTGCAACCTGCCATTGTTTCAGTTCCGGAGACCTCGCCAGCTTCAGCGTCCGCGCCGGTATCTGGCCAGGTTCCCAGCCAAGCCTGCCCGAACTGCCAGCGTCCGGTCCAGGATGACTGGAATCATTGCCCTTATTGTGGATATGCTCTTCTTGATAGTCTGAAAAACGAATCGCCACAAGCTTGAGAGGGTAATTTTCGGGTGTTAGGCGGGCAAAACCCCCCCTGACACCAACTAACCAAAGTTTTCTCCGCCATGGGTGTGGAAGAAATCCTCTGAAAAGCG
>DATDRM010000265.1:0-9646 GCA_035291705.1 Anaerolineales bacterium | reverse complement strand
GGGGTATTGAGTACGAACTTGATGCCAAAGAACCGTGGTTTGTTTGTGAAGCACATTCAGACGCTGACGTGGCTGCGACTCTCAGTGCCTTGGAGGACAGCCTAAAAGAGATAAGGTGATGAACAAACCTCATTATCTAAGGAGGATACAATGAGAGTCTTACTTGTTGGGGTAGGGGGAGTTGGCGAGGCGATTGCAGTGATTGCTAAAAGTCAACCCTGGGTGGAATGTATCGTGTTATCCGATTACAACCTTGGACGGGCTAAGGAGGTACAAGAGCAACTAAGCGATAACGCACGTTTTCCAGTGGAGAGGGTCGATGCCACCTATCAAGATCAGATCGAAGCGCTAGCCAAGAAATACCAAGTGGACTTGATCATGAATGCCTGCGACCCTTCATTCAACATTCCCATCTTCGAGGCTGCCTACCAATATGGCTGTAAATATATGGATTTGGCGATGTCTCTCTCTGAGCCTCACCCGGAAAACCCTTACCGTTTGCCAGGAGTGAAACTAGGCGATTACCAGTTTGAGCGTGCTCCCCTTTGGGAGAAAAAGGGTCTGTTAGCGCTGCTGGGCTTGGGAGTTGAGCCGGGCATGGCGGATGTCTTCGCCCGTTATGCTCAGGACCATCTTTTCGACGAGATCGAAGAAATTGGTGTCCGGGACGGGGCCAACCTCGAAGTGCGGGGTTATGAATTCGCGCCCAACTTCTCGATCTGGACGACGATCGAAGAGTGCTTGAATCCCCCTGTGATATGGGAGCATGATAAAGGTTGGTTTACTACCGAACCTTTCTCAGAACCGGAGATCTTCGAGTTCCCAGAAGGGATTGGTAAAGTCGAATGCGTTAATGTAGAACACGAGGAAGTCCTGCTGGTGCCACGTTGGGTCAAGTGTAAACGCGTAACGTTCAAATATGGTTTAGGCGATCAGTTCATCGGGGTGTTAAAAACTTTAAAAATGTTAGGCCTCGATAACAAAGAACCGATCAGAGTCAAGGATGTGAGGGTAGCGCCACGCGATGTGGTGGCAGCCTGCCTGCCCGATCCAGCACACCTGGGGGATCGCATGTTCGGTAAAACGTGTGCCGGCACCTGGGTTAAGGGCGTAAAAGATGGCAAGCCGCGCCAGGTGTATATTTACCAGGTTGCCGACAATGAAACCTGCATGCGCCAGCTGGGTTGCCAGGCTGTCGTCGCGCAAACCGCCTTCAATCCTGTCATCGGTTGGGATTTACTCGAGCACGGAGAATGGCAAGGCAGCGGGGTCTTAGGCCCGGAAGCTTTCGATGCCCTGCCTTTTATGAAAAAAATGGCTGACTATGGATTCCCTTATGCCATAATAGAGATTTAAGCCTAATCAGGGCTCAAATGTCTAGGGTAACTGTTCAACCTGTTTCAGAACTCAAATCCTTGAATATTTATCCCTGCTCTAAACTTGCCAAATGGGAAATTTCGTGTTAATCTTTGCCTTCCAAGGGTGTACGGCACCTGGAAAGGCTCTCAGGGTTATAGAAATTTCTTAAAGCAAGGAGAAGCTCATGCCACACGGATACACTGGAAAGATCCTGCACATTGACCTGACACGGAGCACATTGGAGGTCGAGCAACCGCCGGAAGATTTCTACCGCAAGTATATGGGTGGAAGCGCTATGGGGCTTTACTACATCTTGCGTGAAATGCCGGCTGGAGTCGATCCCCAGGCTCCTGAAAATGTTCTTACGCTGATGGATAGCGTTACAACAGGCGCGCCCATCTCTGGACAAAGCCGGATCAACGCGAACGCGAAATCGCCGATCAGTGGCGCGATCGGTGACTCCCAGGCAGGCGGCTTCTTCCCGGCGGAACTAAAGTTCGCTGGTTTTGATGGTATCGTCGTCAAAGGGCGATCCCCCAGGCCTGTCTATCTCTCATTATTGAATGGGGAAGCCAAACTACAGGAAGCTGCCCACTTGATTGGAAAACTTACTGGTGAAGTGGATGAGATATTAAAAAGGGAGGTTGGGGATCCCAAGGCGCAAGTGATGCAGTGTGGGCCAGCGGCAGAAAATGGGGTTCTTTTTTCGAGCCTAGTCAATATGGCCAATCGCCATAATGGGCGCACGGGTATGGGATTGGTGATGGCGAGTAAGAATCTCAAAGCCATTGTTGTGCGTGGGAAGCAGCGCGTCCAACTCGCTGACTCTACCGGGGTAGCTGCAATTAACAAAACCGGTCCCAAATTGATACCCGATAACCCCGATGTTGATGGACTGGCAAAATACGGCACTGCCAGTGTAGTGATGTTTCAGAACACGATTGGAAGCCTGCCTACCCGCAACTACGAGGAAGGCCAGTTTGAGGGTGCCGAGCCAATAAGTGGTGAGGTCATGACCGAAACCATCTTAAAAGATAATGATACTTGTTATGCCTGTGTGGTGCGCTGCAAGCGGGTAGTTGAAATCACCGAGGGAGCTTATAAAGCCCAACCACTCTATGGTGGTCCGGAGTATGAAACACTCAGCACTTTCGGCTCATACTGCGGCATCGATAATTTGGCGGCTATCGCCTATGCAAATGAAATCTGTAATATGTATGGTGTAGATACAATCACTTGCGGGGCGACGATCGCATTTGCCATGGAGTGCTTTGAGAAAGGCATTATCGGGCTGGAGCAAACTGGTGGATTGAAGTTACACTTTGGCGATGCTGATGCAATGTTAGAAACTTTGCAGCAAATCGTTACTAACAGCGGTGCTCTTGGTCAGGTGCTCTCGTTGGGTTCAGCTCGGGCAGCTAAGGTTTGGGGGCCGAAGGCAGAAGAATGTTTGATCACTGTTAAGAACCAGGAAGCTCCAGCGCATATGCCACATGCGAAGAAATCTCTGGCCGTGATCTATGCAGTCAATCCTTTTGGTGCTGATCACCAATCCAGCGAACATGACCCGATGTATGAGGAGGGGGCTGCGGATCTATATCTCAACCGGCTGGCGGAATTGGGGTTGAATGATCCTCCGCCTGCCGGGAGCCTGGGGCCAGAGAAGGTGCGTTTCGCAGTTTATTCTCAGATCTTTTACAGTCTTCTTGATACACTCGAGTTGTGCCAGTTTGTGTGGGGGCCAGCCTGGACGCTCTATGGGCCCACAGAAACGGTGGACTTTGTAAGAGCAGTCACAGGGTGGCAAGTAAGTCTGGACGAATTGATGAAAGTCGGCGAGCGACGTTTGAATTTAATGCGCGTCTTCAACGCGCGGGAGGGATTCACTCGAAAGGACGATACACTTCCGAAAAAGTTCTTTAAACCCCTTAAAGGTGAAGGACCGACTGCGAACACTGCTATCGCTCCTGAGGAATTTGAGTCCGCATTGGACCTATACTATCAACTGAGCGGCTGGACACAGGACGGGATACCTACCCAAGCGAAGCTGGCGGACCTGGGGCTTGAATGGGCGGTTGAGTATTTACCAACGGAAGGTCGATGAGGTGAAAATGACTAATCTAAAAGATGCACTCCAATACATTTCTCCAGTCTGGACCCGCTATACTCCCATTATTGCTTCACATGGTGAAGGTACCTACATTTATGACCTGGAGGGTATGCCGTATCTCGATTTCACTTGTGGGATTGGTGTGACAAATACAGGTCACTGTCATCCCCATGTAGTTGCAGCGATACAAAAACAAGCTGGTTTGCTTTTACACGGGCAGGCGAATATCGTCTTTCATAGACCTCTATTGGAGTTAGCCAACGAATTACGCACTATCTTACCTGCTGAGTTGGATGGTTATTTCTTTAGTAATTCAGGAGCCGAAGCGATTGAAGGCGCGCTGAAGCTGGCGCGGGCGGCAACCGGCCGACCTAATGTGATTGTTTTTCAGGGAAGTTTCCATGGGCGAACCATTGGGACGATGTCTCTTACCACCTCAAAGACGATATACCGCGCAGGTTACCAGCCTTTAATGCCAGGTGTGTTCGTTGCACCGTTTCCCTATGCATACCGCTATGGTTGGGATGAGGAACAAACCAGCCAGTGGTGTCTGGAAGAATTGGAATATCTCTTTACTTCTCAGACTGCCCCCCAAGAAACCGCGGCTATCTTGCTCGAATCTGTGATCGGAGAAGGTGGTTATATCGTCCCGCCGGCCAGTTTCATGCGCGGTTTACGTGCAATATGCGACCGCCATGGAATTCTGCTCATCCTGGATGAAATTCAATCCGGGTTTGGCCGGACTGGCCGTTGGTTTGCGTTTGAGCATTATGGCGTCGTTCCGGACATCACGACCGTCGCCAAGGGTTTGGCGTCTGGATTGCCTCTCTCCGGCGTCTTCAGCAGGATGGACTTAATGAAAAAGTGGACGCCAGGTTCACATGGCGGTACTTACGGAGGGAATGCAGTCGCTACTGCTGCTGCAGTTGCCACCATCCAGGCGATCCGCGAGGAAAATATGCTTGTTAACGCACAGCAGCGGGGATCGCAACTCGCTACCGGCCTCCGTCATCTTCAGGAAGAATTTCCTGCTATCGGAGATGTACGCGGCTTGGGGTTAATGATTGGGACAGAATTCCGTACTCCAGACCGTCGCCCTGACAAGGAGACTGCCAAGGCTGTTGTCCATGCATGCCAGGATAAGCGCCTATTGCTGCTTACTTGCGGTCCCTGGGATAACACCATTCGATGGGTTCCACCCCTGATAGTGACTGCTGATCAAGTTAATCAGGCTTTGACCATCCTGTCACAGGCGCTGAAAGAGGTGATCGGTTAATCTTGGATGGGCAGATTGAAGTAAAAGCGAGTGAAGCCTGGTTGGCTTTCTACGGCGATCTCCCCCCCATGAGCCTCGACGATTCCTTTTACAATGGCCAATCCCAAACCTGACCCCCCGGTGGTCCGGCTGCGAGATTTTTCGCCGCGATAAAAACGATCAAAAATATGGGGGAGGTGCTCTGTCTGAATACCCTCCCCCGTATCGATTACTTCCACCAGCACTTCATTTCTATCTTTTATCGCCTGGATATTTACCATCCCCCCGGCAGGTGTGTGCCGGATGGCGTTATCAATCAGGTTGTTCAATACACGACTGATCCTTTGAGGATCTAACCATACTGATCCAATTCCTTGAGCGGCGCTACCAAGCAAGGTTACGTTCTGGTTGGAAGCGAGCTCAGAAAAACTTTCGAGTGTATCAGAGATCAGATCAGATAAAGAAATATATTCCCGGTTCAACAGCAAACCACCGGCATCTACCTGCGCCATCTGGAACAGGTCATCGATCAGCAAGGATAGTGCCTGGACATCTTTTCTTGCGGTTTTCAAGTAACGCTTGATCGTTTGAGGTTCTTCAACGATGCCATCGTTCAATGCTTCAATAACGGCGGATATTGATGTTAGCGGAGTCTGCAAGTCATGACCTACCCAGGCAATCAGATCACGACGCAAAGTATCCAGTTGTTCTTGTTTCTGTGCCGCGTTTTGTAATTGGGCCGCCATCTGGTTGAAGGTGAGTGCAAGGGCAGATAATTCATCCTGTCCCTCGGCAGGTAAACGAATATTCAAGTCACCCTCAGCGATCTGCCGGGCAGCCCGATCAAGCAATTTAATTCGGTCCGTCAATGCATTGGCAAAGAGATAACCTAATGCCATGGCCATGCCGCCGGCGAAGAGGAGTAAGACGGTGCCAAGCAACAAATCGTGCTGGCTGACGAACATTAATCTGGCGGTTAACCACACATTGATAAAGGTTAATAAACTGGCGAGCCCGTAGCCTCCCATAAGTGCGAGACGAATAGTTGGTGAGCGATTCATCCATCCGAGGCGGTATGCAGCGAAGCCAGCCAATCCAGAAATGATAGCAGTGATGGACAAGAAGCCTGCCATGAGTCCAATCTCGTTTAAAGGTGGACTCATCATTAAGAAGAACGTGATTAATGTCAGCGCCAGGATTAGAATAACCCCCAGAAGGAAACGGGTGGTCAAAGACACTCGAGAGCGGTGAAGTCGGTTCATAATTAAGGTTCGAACTTGTAACCAACCCCCCATACAGTCAAGATACGCTCAGGAACAGAAGGATCGGCCTCGATCTTCTCCCGCAGGCGGCGAATATGAACAGTGACTGTGCTGGGATCGATATAGTCTGTAAGCCCCCAGACACGTTCTAATAATTGATGACGGGTGAAAACCTGTCGAGGGTGACGGGCTAGCAGCCAGAGCATTTCGAATTCCTTGGCTGTTAGCATCACCTCGTGATCGCGCACGATGACCAACCGTGTTTGTGGATCAACCCTAATATCGGAAAAAACTAACGGTTTTTCTGCTGGATTTGGTGCATTTGCCCGGGTACGCCGGAGAACTGCACGCACCCTGCTTACCACCTCTTGAGGGCTAAAAGGTTTGAGTATGTAGTCATCTGCTCCCATTTCAAGCCCGGCGATACGATCGACTTCATCTCGTCTGGCAGTTAACATAATAATGGGAACTTCGCTTTGGGTTCTTAACCAGCGGGTCAGCTCGAAACCATCCATTTTTGGTAGCATTAAATCCAAAACGACTAGGTCAGGAACTTGAATTTGCAAAAGGTTTAATGCAGATTGACCATCCGCGGTAAGCAGCACGCGAAATCCTGCCCGCTTCAAGTATAGACTGACCACTTCAGCAATACTCGGCTCATCTTCCACTATTAAGATCAGGGGCTCGCTCATTACCTTCCTCTTGGAGCCTGATTATTCGATTGATTGGCGTCCGAAAATTAGCCAGGCAAGAACGATAACCCCCAGAATGATCAACGCACCGAGAGTAATAGGTAAATTAGTGACTCCGGTCTGTTGAGGAAAAATCGTGGCGGTGGCAGTTGGTGTTTCAGTGATTGAGGATCCGTCGCTGATCAGTATTTCCTCCAATGAGGAGGGAATGGGAGTCGCGGCTGGTGCGTTTTGTTCGATCAGGGGCAGGTTAATGACCTGAGTGAGATCAACAACTGGTGTGTTTGAGATCAGTAGAGATTGGAGATCGAATTTTACAGAGCTTCGTTGGTATTCTGCACCCGCAAAGAGAACACCATCCGTCGAGTAGTTAATAAAAGCGTTGCGACTTAAAATAAGTAGCAAACTAATGAATAATAGTAAGGATTTCCGATTCGGGGGATTCACATTCGGTTACCAGGCATAGGCTTCTGGAGCTTCACCACCAGGACCAGGCCAAATATCATTCAATTTGACCATATGTTCATCTGATAAGACGATCTCCAAGGATTTAAGGCTCTGCTCAAGTTGTTCGATGGTGCGCGGACCGATGATCGGAGCTGTCACAGCGGGATTGTGCAAAAGCCAGGCTAGAGCGACGTTGGCTGGTGTTTCGCCAAGCTCCTCACAAAAGGTCTCGTATGTTCGCAATTGGCTCTTGTGTTTTTCAAGATCCCTCTTGAAACGATCCGATGCCCGCCTCCCCTCAACCGGCTGTTCGGTGGCGCCGCCTAGTAAACCTCCATCTAATGGGCTATATGGGATTAAACCCAGCCCGTAGGAGCGACAAGCTGGAATGACTTCTAATTCGATCATCCGGTTATTGAGGTTATACAGACTCTGTTCGCTCACCAGTCCCATGAAATTGCGCTGGTGGGCAGCGCACTGTGCATTAGCAATGTGCCAGCCAGCAAAATTGCTGCTCCCGACGTAAAGTATTTTGCCTTGATTCACCAATTGCTCCATCGCCTGCCAAATCTCCTCCCAGGGCGTTTCACGGTCGATATGGTGCATTTGATACAGGTCGATGTGATCGGTCTGCAATCTGCGCAGGCTATCTTCGCAGGCCTGGCGGATGTGGTAGGCTGATAAACGCCGCGCATTAGGGTCATCTCCCATTTTGCCATAAACCTTGGTCGCTAAAAAGATTCTTGCGCGGCGCCCTGCTCCTTGAGCCAACCAACGTCCAATGATTTGTTCAGTGAACCCTTCGCCAATTTTCCAGCCATAGACGTTTGCCGTGTCAATAAAATTGATTCCATACTCGAGGGCTTTGTCCATTAAAGTATGGCTGGTCACCTCATCTGATAAAGGACCAAAGTTCATTGTGCCTAAACATACTCGGCTGACTTTTAGACCGGTCCGACCTAAGTTGGTGTACTTCATCCTGCTTTCCTCGATTTAATCGGTTATCTATTAAGTATAACATGTGCCGATCATTTACATAAAATGACTGACATACAACCGGGCAGCCCTTTCCCACGAAAAATTTTCCTGAATATACGCGATGCCATCCATTAGCATTTGGAAATATTCTTCGGGCTGTTCTCGCCATATCCGAACAGAGTCGCCAATACACAAGCTGAGCTCATCCACCATAGATTTGAATAATAATAGGTTTTCCCGTTGTTCAACACGATTTGGGCTGGCTCCCGAGGAGGCATACCTGGCTGCGTTAATGGCTTGCCAATCCTCGACTGCACTGGGGATGCCGTCCCGCTCCCGGTATAAGAAACCGGTTGGGCGGAGGTTAGCCAAATGCCAGCGTTCTGCTCGAACCCGGACAGCCTGGCTGTATGATTTGGCAATCTGGGAGGGGATGATCTGTTGAAGAATTCCCCCTGTTGCTCGTCCAATACCAACGGTGCCTTTCAGGTAGAATTCGTTCGCCATGCCATACGGTTCATAAAGGGAAGGCATCACCCCATAAGTCGCCCCCTGGAGAAAAGCGAAAAAACCTTCCTGGAAGATGAAAGGCAGTACAAGAACGCTTTGAGGATAGCGGTGGGATAATCTTTTCAAGAAAGTCAGCCCAGGCAAGCCTTCGTCGCCTGGGATCGGAAAGAAAAGAAAGCGCGCTTCGCCTCCGGACGCAAGAAATCGGGTAATCGCACTGCAAGCGACATCGTAGCCTTTTTGGCGGCTATCGTCACGGCCGGCCATGATGAACCAGGGAGCATCGTCGCGGTTGAACAAGCGAGGTTTTCCCCACACTGGTTTGTCCCTGGTAGATGTGAATACATCCAATGCGTCGAGGGCCTTCTTCCGGTACGCTGATTTCCATTTCTTTAACGGATTAAAGTTAGCATGCCTGGCATTAGCCAGGATATCAGAATCGACTGCCAGCTCGGTGAATGGACCGTTATTTACGCCGACCAACCTGGATGATAACTGAGGAGCAAGATGGGGAGCCATGATCTTGGCCTGTAATATTTCACCCGTAAAATCCAGGGCAAATTGATCGGAGACGGTGAAAACAGGAGATTGCACGAGTGGCAAAGCGCGCCTCAAGACGGTGTCTCCGGGGCAATCTACCGGGTGGATGCCGAACAGGCTCAATTCCTCGTCGCTCGCTCCATTGTCATAACTGTTGTGCAAAATTAGAAAGAGGGAATATTTGAGATCGGATCGATCCCCTTTCAAAGCCAGGGCCGCCGTGGCAGCTTCCCAATCTTGCAATAATAGTATCCAAGAAGCGCTTCGCTCGATGACCGGTAACGCTCGCGAGACAGCTGCCCCAAAGAATAAGGCGTCACGCCGTAATAGGGAAGCGTTATCGTTTTGGACCGTACCCACGTCATATGGGTGGCGAGTTCCAGAAAAGAAAGGCGTACTTCCTTTTGGCTCATCTCTTGCCCGGAGGAATATAAAGCTAACATTCCGGTGGTAACGGAGGATATCCACACCGATAGAAGCGGTCGCGTAAGGC
>DATDRM010000264.1:0-7927 GCA_035291705.1 Anaerolineales bacterium | reverse complement strand
CTGCTCGACGTGCGTTCCCGGGACTGGTCTGGGGAGCTGTTGGCGGCGCTGGATATTAATTTTGCTCAGCTCCCGCCGGTAAAACCGTCGATTGCCATCGCCGGAGAACTCAGATCAGACGTAGCCAGTTTGTTGGGCTTGCCACCCGAGATTCCAGTCATCACCGGCGCGGGGGACACCCCTGCCAGCCTGCTGGGGGCGGGCGTGACTGATCCTGAGACTCTGCTGCTGACCATCAGCACCGGCGGACAGCTGGCCTTGCCGGCTTTTATGGTCGAGGTGGATCAAGCCGGCCGGATGCATACTTTCTGCAGCGCCCTGGAGCCAACGCGGGAGCAGGCCGGCTGGTATAAGATGGGCGCCACCCTGTCCGCGGGGCGATCCCTGCGCTGGCTGCGGGACAATGTCTTTAAGCTGGAGGGTGAGGGGGCTTACCAGAGGATGACCGCCTGGGCGGCAGAGGTACCCCCAGGCGCACGGCGACTGATCTTTTTACCCTACTTGAGCGGAGAGCGTACTCCTTTAATGGACCCGCTGGCGCGGGGGATGTTCCTGGGATTAACCCTGCAACACGGGCGCCCGGAGCTGGTGCGGGCGGTGCTGGAAGGGGTGACCTTTTCTTGCTACGAAGCCTGCCGGGTGCTAATCGAGACCGGCGCGAGCCCAGCCCGGGTCATCCTGGCCGGGGGTGGGGCGCGCAGCCCGCTGTGGGGACAGATCGTAGCGGATGTCTTTGGCCTGCCGGTGCAACGGTTGAAGACCACCGAGCAGTCGGCGCTCGGCGCGGGTTTATTAGCCGGAGCTGGGATCGGCCGGCTCGATGCGTGTACCACATCCCAGTTATGGGCTGAGTACGACGATCCGTTAGAGCCCAAACCGCAGAATCACACCCTTTATATGGAATTGCTGCCGCTGTTCCGCGAGGCGTACTGGAAATTAAAGGCGCACTTGCCTGGTTAAAGCCACGATATTGACCGGCAAATGCCTCGAATCCAATAGAGTGGGAAGACTGCTGATTGATAGAACTACGCAGGGTTACCTGGCGAGCGCCTGCCGCATGACGGCCATGTTTTCGGCGATCGAGGCGTTCGAGTTGAAGATCGCCGAGCCGACTACCAGCATCGTCGCACCGGCGGCCACAATCTGGGCGGCATTGTCCACCTTGACGCCACCATCCACTTCCAGCTCGACATGCGCCAGGCCGCGCGCGTTTAACATCTGCCGCAGGCGGGCGATCTTGGCGGTGCTGCTGGGGATATAAGACTGCCCCCCAAAACCAGGGTTTACCGACATGACCAGCACCAGGTCTACCTCTGGCAAGATCTCTTCCAGGCTTGCCAGGGAGGTTGCCGGGTTGAGTGTGACCCCAGCCTTAACCCCCAGCTCCTTGATTTGCTGCACGGTGCGGTGGAGGTGAGGGCAGGTCTCGACGTGTACGGTCAGGAAGCCAGCGCCGGCCTGAGCGTAGAGCGGGATCAGGTCTTCCGGTTTTTCAACCATCAGGTGCACATCCAATGGGACGCCCGCGACGCGGGTGATCGGGTGTAAAGCCGAGACGATCAGAGGGCCAAAGGTCAGGTTTGGCACGAAGCGGCCATCCATCACATCGACATGGATAGCATCGGCACCGGCAGCCACAGCTTCACCTACCTGCTCGCCCAGGCGCGCCAGGTCGGCGGTTAACAAAGAAGGGGCAATCTTGATCGACATCACTTTCGCTCCATGATCTGCAACCCATCGCTGCTGGCCAGGGCAACTTCGTCCGCCATGTCCAGGAACAGGCCATGCTCGATGATGCCGGGGCGGTCGGCCAGCGTGCGCGCCAGGGTATAGGCGTCGGGGATGCCGCCCTCGAACCAGCAGCGCACCAGGTAATTGCCGTTATCGGTGACGACCGGCGAATCGTCGGCTGCGCGCCACAGCTCGGCGCGGCAGCCCAGGGAGTTGAGCCAGCGCACATGGACCTCGGGCTCGAAGGTGACGATCTCCACCGGCAGCGGACCCTGTCCGAGCCGGGGGACGGCTTTTGACGCGTCCCCGATCACCAGAAAATGCCTGGCGTGGATTTCAACGACCTTTTCACGCAACGCGGCGCGGCCCAGTCCTTTGATCAGGTTCAGGTGTGGATCGACCTCGTCAGCTCCATCCACAGCCAGGTCGAGGAATGGCGCGCCGCCATGCGGGCTACAATCAGCCAGGTGGATGAGGGGGATACCCACCTGGCGTGCCAGGCGCGCCGTGTCTTGCGAAGTCGGGACGCCGCGAATGTCCCTGAGCGCGCCCGCCTGTAGCCTTTCGCCCAACAACTGGACAAAGATTGCGGAAGTCGAGCCAGAGCCCAGGCCTAAGAACATCCCGTCTTTGACGTAATTGAGGGCATAGTTTGCTGCTTGTCTTTTAAGGTCCATTGATATTCTCCGTGTTATTTTGATTCTTTTTCTCCCGGCTGGTGTGCACCAGGTAAATCCCGGCCAGCACAGCCAGACCACCCAACAATTGGCTGGCGTGGAGCGGCTCACCCAAAAGTGGGATCGCTAGCAGGGCGGTCGTGACAGGTTGGCCGATCATGGTCGGTGCGACCAAGGAGGCGGGCAGATGTCCCAAAGCATACCCTACGGAAAGATAGCCGAGGGTCTGCGCGACGATCGCCGCGCCCAGAAACGCCAGGTAGGTCTGGGTCGAATAACCTGTGAGCGGCAGCCTCAGACTCAGGCTGATCCCCAATAGAGACAGGCTAGCGGTCAAACCGACCAGCCAGATATAAGAAAGCGTGTCCAGAAGAGCCCGGCCGCGTTGGGTGACCAGAAAATAACCGGCGTAGAAAAGGCCGGCGGCGATAGCTAATAAATCGCCAATGCCGAGAGTCGGATGGCGCAGGAAGTCGCTGCTCAACACAATGGTCGCACCGCCTAAGGTAAGCGCCAACCCTGACCAGAACCTGGCAGCCAGGCGCTCATGCCAGATCAACCAGGCCGCCAGGGCGACCCACAATGGAGCAGTGTTGCCCAGCAGGGTAGCGTTGGCGGCGGAGGTGAAATTCACCGATGTATTCCACAAGGCATGGTCAAAGGCAGTCATGATCCCGCCCAGGATAGGGAAGAGGAGCACAGCGCGCGACAGCGGCCCTCGTGAGCGGCGATGTTGGATGAAAGCCGGTGCCAGGATCAGGGTGGACAGCCCGATACGGTAAAAGCCCATCACGGGGCCGGGGGCGTTTGCCCAGCGGACGAAGATCGCTGAGAAGCCGAGGGCCAGGATACCGGTCGCCAGGGCCAGGTAAGGGAGAAGCGCTTTTCGAGAGGAGGTGGTGATCGGGAGTGAAGCCATAGATGAAATCGATCGAATGTTAAAAAATAGTACTCAAATCTACTTGTCCTTTTTTAAGATTGCGGTATAATACGGCGCACCCCAACCGATGCTGCTCTCCCAACCATGGGGGGTGAGGTGTATGAAACCCAAAGAGCATTTACTCCTAAAAGCCAAAATATTGTGGATCGAGGGAAAACGGGCTGAAGGCCCGTCTTTTGTGCCTGATCTACGCAGAAAAGGCTTTTCCATCGACACCGTTACGACTGGCAAGGCAGCCTTAGAGCGCTTGACGGAGGTGGGCACCGACCTTGTGGTTGTCGACGCAGCTTCTTTCCGCACCAGCGGCCTGCGAATCTGCCAGGTCTTGCGCCAGGAAAGGGAGAAGCTGCCCATCCTTCTGATTGCCAACCCGGAACGACCTGATTCTAAGGATACTTGTGCCGATGTCGTGTTACACCTGCCATTTACTTCGCGCAAGTTGGTCAACCGTATTCTGCCGCTCCTGCCTGCCGTAAGCAATAACTTGTTGTACGCCGGGCCGATCAGCCTGGACCTGGAACGCAAGTCGGTACGCTGTGGTGAGAAAGAGACTCGGCTGACACCCCGCTTGACGCATCTGCTTAAAGTCTTCCTCAAACACCCGGGTGAAGTCCTCGAACGAGAGAGCCTGTTTCGCCAGGTCTGGAACACTGAATATACTGGCGATACCCGCACCCTGGACGTGCATATCAGTTGGCTGCGTCAGGCGATTGAGATGGATCCACGCAGACCGCGCTTTCTGAGAACCATTCGAGGGGTGGGGTACAGGCTGGATACGTGATGCGTGAAACGAACCGTAAAACGTGAAGAATGAAACGTGAAGCAGTTTTAAATTCAGGCCACGTTTCATGTTTCACACAGCACGTTTTACGGGTCATGGTTCCCGAAAAGTTTGCAAAGTATCCAAATAATATTCTGGTAGGCCGATGTCGTAGCGCCGGCCATCCATGATTAAACCCAGGAACCCGTCTTCCCGCCTCAGGCGGTCGAGGGCGGAGGTCAGTTGAAATTCGCCGTGCTCGCGAACGTTATTGGCGATGTGTTCCTCCAAGTAATCAAACAGTTGCGGCCTGATAATATACATTCCGAAAACGGTAAAATATTCGCCTTCCGCCAGGCCAGGTACCCGCAGGTTGCTGCGTGCGTAGTCCACGGTAGGCTTCTCGGCGAATTCGGTGACATTTAACAGGCGTCCTTCATCGATCCAAACGCCGGCTGCAGTGCCAAAATTAGCGATCATGCTTTCGGGGGTGCGGCGCAGGCCTATGATATTGATGCCATGCTGTTGGTAAGCGCCCAACAGCTGCTGAGTGCAGGACTGCTCCCCGTTGGAACGATAGAGGTGGTCGCCTAACATCAGCAGGAACGGTTCATTTTTGATCGCTTCCCGCGCGCAATAGACGGCATGTCCGAAACCCTCCTGGGTTGGCTGGATGACAAACGATACACGCTGGCCGATCTCCAGGATGCGGCGGGCATAATCCTGGGAATGGCGGGGGAGTTTGTTGTAGTTCTCGATGGAAATCTGCGTGTTGAAAAACGAGTGGAAATCCTGGAGGTCGTCCTCCTGCACCACGATGACAACCTCCTCCAGGCCGGCGTTGAGCGCTTCTTCGACGATCAATAAGATGGCTGGCTTGGCGATGCCATCGCGATCGATAATGGGAAACAACTCCTTTTTAGTAGCCTTGGTCGCCGGAAAGAGGCGCGTACCAAAGCCGGCTGCCGGGATCAGCGCTTTGCGCACGCGTGCGCCGGGTCGCAAAGTGAGGTTGAGACAATAGGCGTCCAGGTCGCGCTCGATAATCTCGATCACGGCTTGCTGGTCAGCTTCGCTGCGGGCGATGAACTGGGCTGTGCCGTCACCCTGTGATCCGACGCCTTTGCCGCCCCAGATGTGCGGCTTCAGGGGGGGGTAATTCAGCACACGGTGCAAGACGGGAGAGGTCAATTCCTCTGGGCAGGCTGGCATCGCATAGCGATCGAAGAAGTCCTGCGCCTCGCTCATCAGTGCACCCAGGCGACTGGCGTCTGAAACTTGCAAAGCCTTGACTGCCTGCCCAACAACGCGTTTATTGATCGGGCCAAGGAGCTCTTGCACACCGCGATCGATCTGGTTTTCAGCAAAAGGATAGCAGTGGTTCAACCGATTTAGGATCTCCATAGTATCCTTCTTCGCCCGCAGGTCGACGATAACGAAGTGCAAATCCTGGTCGACTTTCAATTCGGTCGTGTCTAGCCGGTCGCCGTCGAAGCTCATCAGCACCGGGCGGTTGCCGAAGGCACAGCCCTGATCCATCCGCCCGCAGCGCGAGGGGGTGGTGATCTCACCCTGGTAAGCCAGCTCCATCTCGCCGCGGATGGTCAGCTTGAGGTCGTAGATGCGGTTAAACGCCCTGGCCGTCAGCACACAGATCGCTGCGCTCGAGGAAAGCCCTTTCTTCACAGGCAGGTCGGTCTTGTAATTGTCGATCACCAGTCCGCGTACGTGGTAGTTGGTCATGACCTGGTAGGCAACTCCGGCAATGTAGCTCCAAAAACCACCACGTTGGGCCTCTTCCAGCAAAGCCTTGGGTTGCATGGGGATCTCTTCTGGGCCGTGTTGCTGGCCGTCGGGTGTGGTCGATTTCAATACCAGGGAAGTTGGGTGGGGTTCCACTTCGGCGTAAATGCCCTGGTCGGTGCCGCAGATCAATGTATAGCCCTTTTCGATCTCGGCGTTGATGCGCCGGTAGCCGCCGGCCCAGTCGGAGTGTTCGCCAAAAAGACAGATGCGTCCAGGGACAAAGAGCTTCATGGGTTCACCTCTGCAAAGTGATTTGGATTTGCTCGCCATTGATCTTCACCAGTCTCGCACCAACCGGACGCTCACCTGGCAGGGCTGGCAAGATGAGTTGCGGGGAGACTGATTGTTGATGACGCGGGCGCACGGCCTGCGCTGCGCTGATGAAAACCTGCCCATCCCAGGCAGGATCGGCCTCCCAGTAATCCAGGTTAGGGAGCAGGTCTTCGGCCAAGGTGAGGGCCTGACCAGCGAGATGAAGGTTCGCGGCCTGGTGAGTTAAATGGGTTGTCACAGCCTGTGTTTCTCTTTGCAGGCTGAATGGCCTCCCAGCCTTTTCTACCAGCCTGGCGCGCGCCGTGTGGATGGCACGCCAGGTGTTATCGTTGGCGATGAACCGCCTTCCGAGGCGCTGGGCGACCAAGGGGGTGGTGCCTGACCCGCAGAAGAAATCGGCCACCAGATCGCCGGGGTTGGAACTGGCGAGGATGATGCGTTCCAACAAAGCCTCGGGCTTTTGGGTGGGATAGCCGGTGCGTTCGCGGTGCAGGCGCGCCACCACTGGGAAGTACCACCAGTCTTCAGGGACTTTGCCGCGTTCCAGGTCGGGTACTTTACCAAAGCCGGCCTTCGGTGAGGACTCGAAGGTCTTCACTGTGTTTGGGTTGTAAGGGGCGCGCACTGCGTCCACATTAAATGTGTATTTTGAGCTCTTGGTATAAGCCAAGATGGTGTCGTGCTTGCGGTTGAATGCGCTGCGGATGGGGGAGGGGCCGTGATAGACCCAGATGATCTCGTTCAACAGGCGCTCTGGGCCAAAGATCTCATCCAGTAGCAGGCGGGCATAGTGATCGGCGTGCCAATCCAGGTGCAAGTACAACGTGCCGGTGGGCGCCAGCAGGCGGTGCATGAGGAGCAGCCGCGGGTAGAGCATGTCCAGATAGGCGTCGATATCTGGCCAGTCGTCGGGATAACCTTCGGCGAGACGCCACTCTTTTGGGCGGCGCGAATCTTCCCCACGCCCAACGCGTGCCGGGTAGCGCTGGTTGGAAAAAAAGGGCGGATCGGCGTAAATTAATTCCACCTTACCTTCTAAGCGGGGCAGCAGCGCTGACATCACTGCCAGGTTATCGCCCAGGATCAGGTGGTTTTCGGGGATTGTGCCCGGATACCCTGCGCCTTGCGGATAGACGATACTATCGAGCTCCAGGGCGGCAGGGATGGTCTGCGAGGGGGTCTTCGAGGCCCATGTGAGGAGAGGCATGGGTGTGGGGGCTTATGTCATTTTCCAAACTTCGCCTTGAGTATATCCTCGAGGGTTGGCTGGCCGATCTCTTGTAATTCGTAGCGAACGCGCTGGCTGGGCTTGTTGATCTCGAGCAGGCTGGCCAGGTCTATCGGCGTGCCGATCAGCACCAGGTCAACGTCAGCGTTGTTGATGGTTTGTTCGAGCTCGCGTACCATCTCATCGCCATAGCCCATTGCTGGCAGGATGGCGCCGGTCAAGGGGTACTTTTGGTAGACAGCGCGGATCGAGCCGACGGCATACGGGCGAGGATCGACGATTTCAGCCGCACCGAAACGGCGGGCTGCCACCCAACCGGCACCGTAAGCCATTTCGCCATGGGTCAGGGTTGGGCCATCCTCGATCACCAGCACGCGCTTGCCGCGGATCGCCTGGGGGTCGTCCACGAAAAGCGGGGAAGCGGCCTCTACGATGAGCGCATCCGGGTTCATGCGGCGCAGGTTCTCGCGCACGGTGATCACATTGTCGGGGTCGGCGGTGTCCACCTTGTT
>DATDRM010000263.1:0-3780 GCA_035291705.1 Anaerolineales bacterium | reverse complement strand
GCTGGAACCATCTCGTAACATCGACAGAATGCGTTGCGCCTCCGGTGAGTAGCGCATGGAAAAATAAGGGTTAATGGCCAGGGCTTCTCGTAGGAACTCACGCGCTAGAATGTTATCGCCTAGGCGATAGGCGATCATCCCGGCGTGGAAGAGCTTCAGCGCGTCTTTAGTACCCAGCCTCAATGCTATTTGGGAATATCTGCGTGCCTCTCTATAGTCACCGGCGTTATAAAGTGTCCAGGCTAGCACATCGGCCGCGTAAATACCCGGCCGGCGCGTATAAGCCTGGCGCGCTTCTGCCAGAGTCTTTTCTAAGTCGATGCCGTGATCGGCATTAAACAGGGCGATCTCCAGGTCCATGTCGACTCCATTGGCCTGGTATAACTTCTGGATCACCTGAAGCAGCTCATATTGCTGTTGGGCTGCCTCGTGCTGGCTATTCATCTCATAGATATCTGCCAGGGTGATAATAAATTCCGGCAATGGCGTCACCTCGCTCGCTTTTTTCAACAACTGGATGGCTTCGTCGCTTTTTCCTTGAGCGGTGCGCACCCTTCCTAAACCTGCCAGGGCGTAGACATAACCGGGGTAACCGTTCAGGGTCTTAACATATTCTTGCTCAGCTTGCTTTAAATCACCTCCATTGAAATAAAGATTCCCCAATTGCGTGCGAATCCAGGCGGAATTCTCCAGGTTCGGGGCACCGCCATCCGCCGCCCATCGCATCATCTCGAAAGCCCCTTCCATGTCCCCATGCAGTTCTCTGATGTAGGAAATGCGGGCGTACGAGCTCATATCCGGGCGTAAGTCAACCATCAATTGTAAAGTCTGAATTGCTTCTTCGTATAACCCCAACTCGATTTGGGCATCGGCGATGACACCATACGCATACGTTCGCTCGGGATTGATCTGGCGGGCGCGTTCTCCCCACTCCAGCCCCACTCGGAATTGATGGCGGGCCAAAGCCAACGCGCCCATGCCGCTGACCGAGGCATAGTCTTCCGGCTCATAATCAAGCGCCTTCTCTAAAGCCGCCTCGGCCTTCTGGTAATAGGTCGGATCAGCAATTTCGCGCGCTAGCTGCAGGTAAGCCAGACCCAGCTGGCTATTAATCCGCCAATCATCGGGGGAAGACCGTAGCCTGCTTTGCAATTGTTCGACGAGTTCTTTAGTAGAGGTGCCTACTCGCCCCGCAGCGGTGAATAAATAATCCGCGGCCGGGTGTGTGGACGTTGAAAACCGATCCCTGGCCAGCCACCAGGAGATCGCTACCATCCAAATCATCATGGTTGCCAGAAGGATGGTGAAGCGAGGGATTGTCTTGGTATGTCTTGCGATTTGCATCGTATCCTCGAAAAGACTACAACTCGCTTGAATTGATCTCAAGAAATTCATGGAGGTGGGAGTGAACCCGTATTCCCCCAGATTCCCGGTTCACTCCAGTTTCCTCCTATGACGGAAATTAGTTATGGATTAACATGGAACCGGTTTCGGCCATCCCAGGGGGACGGGATAAACGGGAAATCTTCCGTTAGAGGTTTATCATTGCCGTTGACGTTATCACCTGCTGTGGCGAAGTACTTTCCACCTATGACTCGGATAGCGATGTCGGTAACGTCATCGATTGGTCGGCGCCCGTTTGGCCACCCAGCGTTATCCCCTTCAAAGACCGTCAGACGCTTTTGATCGGCCAGTGGCGTGGGTGGTACGTTGAGGTTCAGGCGCAGCAGTTCAGAGAGCTTGGTATAATCCCCTGAGGTATACGTCAGCAGCTCCCGCAGGTCGAATAACGGGCTGGCTTCTACGCCGAAGATCAGGGTGAGCGCCGTGGCCAGTCGAGGGTTCGTATAATACTCCTCGAACATCTTCTCCTTAGAAGGATCCAGCCTGTTCCAACGGTCCTTATCCTCCGTGCCGATGATCGCCTCATTGATCAGTGGGTTTGCCAGGCGTTGCACCTGCACAAGGTCGCGGCGTTGCCGTAATTCGTCTTTCTTATCATCCCCTATGACCGAGACATTTTTCCGGCTCGTGCTGGCGTAAGCCCCAAGGACAGTAATTTCCGGTGTGTCTGGGTCGTCATCCTCCGTCATCAACATGCTGGCCGGAAGTTCCAGGGCGATGGTGTGTACGTTGAAGCCGGAAAGCATATCGGGCGCACCTCCACCTCCACCACCTCCAACGGTGGCAGGGCGCAAGTTGAGTGTGTCAAAGACAGCACCCAGGTCGATATAGAAGGGATCATCCCGCTGGCCTGCGAATACCCGCACGCCGTTGCCCAGGTCATAAATGCCCTGAGCGGCCAAGGATTCATAATCCGGCATGGTGCGCGGGCCGACGTTCGATGGCACGGCGAACAGACCATCTCCCAACAGCTTACGGTCACCATCCTTGATCATGAAGACAGAGTAGTTTTGGCGCATACCCAGGCCTTCCGAACCAGGCCCATCCAGCGCAGTGATCGGTGGGACGATCGAGCCATCAACCGGCGGGATGTTGCCCACGTAGGCGAGAAACAGACCTAAGGCATCCGGTACACCGCGAAACTCGTTCTTGAACCAGAATTCGAAGCTAACGTCGTCAGCTTTACCATCCATATCGTTGTCGACGTAGAATGCATACCTCACATTCGGATCGAAGTTAAAGTAGTTCGGACCGGAACTCGGCTCCTCACCGGGGATCACATCCATGATCAGCACGACTTTATCCTCGTTACCCGGCTCGTAACTGCGGAACATAAAAAAATCGGTTATGTCGGCGGTGGGGTCGAGGGCGATCAGGGGTGCCTCCCGGTGGCTGGCTGCCCTGGATAGCTGGGGCGCCAGGCTGACGGAAAGCAAGCTGATGGCGATGATCACCGCCAGGATAGTCGCAACGGTATATTTCTTACCATTCATCGTATTGCCTCCTTTGGAAAAATCCTTCTGCATGCTTTGAGAGGTTGATCACGCCCGGCTTAACCCGGGTGGACAGGTTGGGAATAAATGCCAACCAGAGAAGACTGAGCATTTTCTGGTATCAGCTCATACTTACCACCTCCTCTGATAACCGCCGGCATGGCGGAAATTTGGGAATACTGGCATCCGCCTTCTCACCATAAGGCGCTGCTACCTAAATATAATACGCATACCAGCTCAATTTGCATCTATGACCCAACCACAAATCACCCTAAAATTATCTTAATTCCCGCGAATACCGCAAAAATAAAATACCTCTTTCCCCATATCAGGGAAAGAGGTAAAGAGGAGGGATCCTCGACCCTACCCTAAGCGTCTTTAGACAAAGCGCTGAATATCACGATATCCCCTGTCGGCTGCTGGCTACCACCTTCCGGCTCTACCGACACCCCTAGAGCGTCGTATGAGCTGATTGCCTGCACGGCTTGAAGCTGCAAGGTGGCCTGGCCTTGTGCGTCGACAGTAAACACTCCCGCGGCCACCGGTAGATCGCCCTGGATCAACCATAGCTGGTAGACCGAACCGGTTTCCAGGGGCGTTAATCCGGATAGTACCAGGCTTCCCGTTTGGCTGTTTGGTTTAACAAATAAGCGCCCACGAGCTTGCGGTTGGAGGTCCGTGCCCGTAATATCGAACGTTTCAGTACCTGGAGCGGAGATCAGGGCAATTACTTGTTGTTCATTCACCAGCTGCTCCTGCAGGTTATTAATCAATTGTTCTTGACTAGCGAGCTTCTCTTGAAGGTTGGTAATCTCCTGGTTTAACGCTGAGGCTCGATTGACCATTAACAATGCCCAGGCGAGGGAAGCGATAGCGATCACCA
>DATDRM010000262.1:0-23056 GCA_035291705.1 Anaerolineales bacterium | reverse complement strand
CTGTTAAAGTGTTATCCGTATAAATCAGGAGTTGCTAAACATGGAAATCCCACGCCATTGGCGTCTCAAGAACCAACGTTACAAGCTGGTCGGTGAAGTCTGCCCACATTGCGAAGCCAAGCTGTTCCCACCGCGCGATGTGTGCCCGGAGTGCGGAGGGGAAGCCAAGACCCTCTACACCTTCAGCGGGCGCGGTGAAGTGTATTCCTTCACGACTGTCTTTGACGCGCCCGCCGGATATGAAGAGAATGCTCCTTACATGGTAGCATTGATCAAGCTCGAAGAAGGGCCCATGGTAACCGCCCAGCTGACCGATCTGGGCGACCTGCCGGTCGCGATCGGCACCCCGGTGGAGATGGTCACCCGCCGACTAAAATCAGATGGAGACGAGCGGGGGATGGTCGTGTATGGCTATAAATTTAGGCCGGTTTTGGCCAGGGCAAACTGAGCGGTTCACCACTAAACAGGTCTAATCAACTTCCGAGACGGGTCTCGGAAGTTTTGTTTTTCTGAACGGATAAATTCGTTCGACTGAAGGAGGTTCCAGTATATGAAAAAGATACGAAGTATCTTCAGGCACTGGCTCCCCATAGCGGTAGTCGCCGCCGGCCTTTGTGGCTTGGTTTATGAAGCTGTGCAGCAGGTGTGAAGGCAAGATGCGAATGATCCCCAAATCCAAATGGGGCAGGATACAGTGGATGCACTTTCGGGTGGTGCGGCGCTCGAATCTGTGATGCCCCCTGCTAAAATCGATATTTCTAGAAGCCTGGCACCATTCTTGATTGTGTACGACCAGGAAGGCAAAGCAAAGGCCTCGTCCGGGCTTCTGCATGGGGAAACCCCATCGCTCCCGCCAGGAGTTCTGGAACATGCAAATAAAAACGGGGAAAACCGTGTGACCTGGGAGCCCGAACCAGGAGTACGGATTGCTCCCGTGGTGATCCCCGTAGATGAGCCTGATCGAGGCTTTGTTCTGGCAGGGCGATCTTTGCGCGAAATCGAAGAGCGGGAACTTCAAGTGGAGCTTGAAGCTGGGGCAGCCCCAGAGAAAAATGGAATCGACAATCAAGCGGCGGCTTCGGCGGGCAGAGCCTTGCCCTGGACGACAGCTTTCAGGCCGCGCAGGAATGCAGCCGGGTCATCGGCCTGGATCACATTGCGCCCGAAGACCACCCCACGCGCCCCGGCTTTTACTGCCTTATGTGCCAGCTCTAGCGCGTCAATCGGGCGAGGCGTTTTTTCTGCCCCAAGGGCAAAAACCGGTACCGGAGCGCCTTCGATCACTTCAGCAAAGCGCTCGCCGGTGTAGAAAGTCTTGATGGCATCGGCGCCCAGCTCGCAGATGATGCGGCACATTTTCTTGACATAGTCGTGAAATTCATCCGGTCGAGAGCGCAACCCCCCGATGGGAAAGACTTCACCGATCAATGGCACTCCCAGGACAGAGGCTTCCTCAGCCAGGGCGGAGAAAACACTTGCGTTTTCCGCATCGTGGGCTTCGCTGCCGGTCTTTAGCACTAGGCTGGCCAGGACGACTTCCGCCCCGGCGGCTACTGCTGTAGCAACCGAGATAGCTTTGGTGGTGTAGGCTTCTTTGTACTCCCAGGGTTCGCAATGGATCGTGTTCCAGTTCAGGCGCGTGATGAATGTCGGGCTACCTTTGCCAATGAATAGGTTCCCGCTAAAGCGCACCATTTGGGCAGTTAATAGCACGCCATCGGCCTCTTTCAGGCGCTCTGCGGCGCGCGTGAAGTTCTCCAAGCCCTCCATCGGGCCAAAGGTCTGGCCGTGATCCATTGCCACTACGATGGAATTCTTTCCTTCAGGGAATAGTTTGCTCAGTCGGATTTCTTTTCCAGCCATGGAATCTCCTTATTGTGGAATATCGATTGAATATGGGATTATTTTAGGGAAAGTACCTGGACGATTTCCTCGAAGACTTCCATCACTTTCTCCGCCTGGGCGTCTGTGATCACCAGAGGCGGCTTGATCTTGACTACGTTGCCCATGCCAGCGTACTTGGCGTTGCCGAACAAAACGCCGCGCTTGATGCCTTCCTTCTCGAACTGGTAAGACTCCTTGCGGGCGGGTTCCTTGGTTTTCTTGTTATAGACAAGCTCAATGCCGAGCATCAAACCCGGGCCACGCACATCGCCGATCAGCTCGTACTTGTCCTTCATCTCCAGCAGTTTCTGGGTGAAGAAAATCCCAACTTTCCGAGCCCGCTCCAGCAGCCCTTCTTCTTCGATGACGCGCAGCGTAGCAATAGACGCCACCATGGAGACCGGGAAATGGGCGAAGGTGAAGGAATGGTCCGCTGGCTTGAAGGGGGCTACATCGTTGTGGGAGAAGTGCCCGGCGATGGGGAAACCCCCGCCCAGCGCCTTGCCGAAGCACAGGATATCCGGGACGGTTTCATACAATTCCGAGGCAAACATTGCGCCCAGACGGCCAAAGCCGGTCTGCACTTCATCATAGATCAGGAGCATGTCGTATTTGTCGCACAACTCGCGCACTGCCTGGTAATAAGGCTTGGGGAAATCGATCATGCCGCCGCTGGCCTGGATAGGCTCCATGATCATCGCCACCGGCTGGCCATCCACGGCGTTCTCGATGTGCTTGCCCATCATCTTCACACAGAACAGGTCGCACTCGGGGTAGGTGCGCTCGTAGGGGCAGCGGTAGCAGTAGCCCTGCGGCACGCGGACAGTGTGACCGGTGAAATCCAGGAAGGGGGTGGGGTGGGGGTAACCCAGTCCCATGCCTGCCAGGGTACGCCCGGAGAAGCCGTCCCATGGGGTGATAAAATAGCGGCGCCCGGGCTTGGAGCGCAGCGCCAGCTTCATGGCACCCTCGATGGCGTTGGAGGCGTGCAGGCAGTAGTTGACGCGCTTCAGGTTGCCGGGGGCGATCTCTGCCAGGCGCTTGGAGAGCATCACGCGCGGCATGGTCTCAAAGCTGGTACGCACGTGGGTGAAATAATTAAGCTGCTCCTTCACGGCAGCAATCACCTTCGGGTGGCAGGCGCCGACGTTCAGGCTCCAGGCCTGCGAGGTGCAATCGATGTATTCTTTTCCATTGCTATCCCAGAAGGTGGCGCCGCGCGCCTTGGCGATCTGGATCGGCATCTCGCCGCCCACCGAGCCGCTTAAGAGCGCCTGCCTGCCGGCGGCTATATCCGCTTCAGAGGGGTTCTCGTACATCGCTCGTACCCACGAGACGTCTACATCTTTAGTCACATCTTCATTCTCTAACATCGTTCTTTACTCCTTGTTTGACTTGGACAATCCCTTTTTCGATCAAGCGCTCAAGGCTCGATCGCCACCTTGATGGCTTCTGGATTGCGAGTGGCGTAAAAGGCTTCAGCTGTCTGGCCCAGGCTGAAGACATCGGTGATCAGCTCGCCCATGCGCAGCTGGGGTAGCAGGCTGATGGCGTTTTGGTAGTCCTGGATGGTGCAATCGATCGAGCCGTGGAGATGGAGCTCGCGGTAGTGCACGTCGTTGAGCTGTAAGTCTAGCGTCGCACCTTTGAGATAACCGCTAAAGAAGAGCAGCGATCCGCCAGCGCGCGCCAGGTCGCAAGCCTGCTGGGTAGCCGGGAGGCTGGCGGTAGCCACGATCACCCGGTCGAATGCATATCCGTAGCGACTCTTGAGGTCGACGGCGGCCGGGTCGACAGCCTCCACCGCGCCCATTTCCATTGCCAGCTCTCGGCGGCGGGGCAGCAGCTCGCTGCTGGTCACTTTAGCGCCCATCAACCTGGCCAATTGCACGAAGGTTGCGCCGATCGGCCCGCCGCCGATGACCAGCACCTGATCGCCGGCCTCGATGCCCACCTGCCGTAGGCCGTGCCGCACGCAGCCTACCAACTCGGCCAGGGCGGCTTCGCGGTGGCTGGCGCCAGCGGGCAGCTTCACCGCGCCGCCCACCTGCACCATCTGGCTGGGGATGTACATGAATTCACCCATCGCGCCATGTACGTTGCAGCCGATGACCTTGGCCGTGGCGCAGATGTTATCCTGCCCGTGCGAGCAGGCATGGCAGTGCATGCAGGGGATGATGGGGGCGATGCCCACCAGGTCGCCGGCGCGGTAATCTGTGATGCCCGGCCCGACCTCGACCACCTCACCGCAGATCTCGTGACCGAGGATGACCGGGTTTATGTAGCGCGCCGTGGGACCGTTGAAGAACATGCGGCTATCGGAACCGCAGATCCCGCAGGTGAGGACCCGGATCAATAATCCCTCACTTTCCATCTCTGGCAGGCTGGCCTGCTCAAGGCGGATGTCTTCTTTTCCGTATAGTAGTGCGGCTTTCATTGGCTGTCTCCTCTTCTAACGTTAAGGTCTTGGGTTGGTCAGGAATTCTCCCACGGCGCCGCCGGGATGCGTGGTCCCGAATTCCTTTGGGTCGAAGCCCTTCTCTGCGATGACCACGGCACACAGGGCATCACACATCGCCGAAAAGGCGACGGTGCTGGTAGTGGCCAGGTAACCCGCCAGCTCGAACTCCTGCGGGCTGGGGATGGGCAGGGTGTGCTGGCAGGTGCGCGCCAGAGTGGAGGCGGTGTTGTGGACGAATGCGATGGTGCTGGCCTGGCGCCGGTTGGCGATGGCCACCATCTGGTTGACCTCCTTACTCTCGCCGCCGCGAGACATAGCGACAAGCACGTCGCCGGGCTGGATGACCAGGGTGTGGCCGTGCAACCCATCTTGGGTGGAGAGGAACATTGAGCGCCCTCCGCTGCAGGTCAGGATGTGGGCAAAACGCCCCCCCACCGTGGCGGAAGTTCCCACCGCCGTCACCCAGACAACCCCCGGGCACTCGCACAGCAGCCGGGCGCACTGCCAGAATTCATCTCCTAGGAGAGCTTGCAGCGCCTGCAGAGATTCGATCTCCTGCTGGATGATGCGCTTACCGGTAGCAATGGCCTGAGAGCGGTTTTGGGTTGGCATGGGCTGTTCTGTTCTCGCGGTGAATTGACGATGGTTGGAATTTTGGATTTTTGATTAAACCAGGATGACCTGGATGCCCAGGTCGCGCAGGGCAGCGACGAAATCGAGTGGGGCGTCCGTGTCTGTGATGAGCTTGTCGATGCCGCTAACCGGCATAATGGTAGTCAGGCCGATGCCGCCGATCTTGCTCGAATCGGAGACGACGATGACTTCGGTGGCGGCCTGCGCCATGGCGCGGTCGACCTCAGCTTCCAGCACGTTGGCTGTCGTGAAGCCGTGAGAGAGGGTCATGCCGTCAGCTCCCAAGAAGATCTTGTCCACGTGCAGGCCTTTGAGCTGCTCCACCGTCTGCGGACCGACCAGGACTTCGTAAGCGGGCACATAAATGCCTCCGAGCAAGATCAGATGCACGCCCGGCCAGTGGCCAAGCTGGCGCACGACTGGCAGATGGGCGGTGATGATGGTCAGGTTGCCGGATTGGAGCAGATCGCTATCCAGGCAGCGAGCTACCTGCAAGGGGGTGGAGCCGGAGTCGAAGATCAGGCTTTCGCCCCGGTGGACCATTTGGGCGGCGGCACGGCCGATGCGCTCTTTCTTATCACGCTGCACATCCATACGGGCAGCCAGCGGGGTTTCTTCCCCGGGATCCAGCGCTACCGCTCCGCCATGGACACGCTTGAGCAGGCCGTGCTCTTCCAGAATCTGCAAATCGCGGCGAATGGAGACTTCCGAGACGCCAAGCTGGAGGCTGAGATCGGCAACCCTGACGCTGCGGATGCGATTCAGCACCTCGAGGATGGTGGAACGGCGCTTGCTAATGAGGGCAGCCATGTTTGAGGGGTGGGTTTGTAGTGTGAATTAAATTTTCGAAAGCGCTAATGTTTCAAATGAACAATTAATAATCATTAATCTTGTGATATTGTACATATTTTCACTTGAGATGTCAACATAGGTTTCATTAGAAATAAATAATGTGTTCGTTTCTGTCATTAAGAATTTCGATTGAAACTTATGGGATTTACGCAGTTCGATAAGGATGACCCCGGAAAATGGGGTGTTGGGCGGACCAGGGGTGGAGTCGAAAGATCTGATAAAGCAGCGTTGATCCTCCCCAGGAATGGGGAGGATCAACGCTACGGGTGAAAGAGATCAAGTGACGATCACCTCGATATCCAGGAGCTGCCCAACCTGCCGGAGCTCGGTCAAGACATTGCCATAAGCAATGGCGTAATGTTGGCTGGAGATATTTTGCATGAAGGCGGCGATATCGCCGTCCATGGCGACGTTGACAAATGGATATGTGGGGCAACCCACTTCGTGGAAGGGCGGCGGCAGCTCGGCTGTACCGCTGGCGACGTGAAGCTTGAAATGCCCTTTTCGAGCGCCAAGGCGAGCCAGAGTGACGGAGCCGGTCTTGTATGGAGAGCTGTTCAACAGACCTTCGTAAAGGGCGGTGTGCTTGTTGATTAACGGCCTGTCATAGGCGTAGCTCAACGGGGCGAAGCCGCAAGCGCCCCATAACGTGTGGGTGGAAGTGGCATTGTGCAAGTCGCCGTAGCTGGTAGGCTCGCCGGTAAGGTAATGGAGCAAGAGCTGTGAAACCACGAGAGGAACATCGCCTTCGCAACTGGTGACGATTTCGTCGCCCAGGATCGATAACGCCAGGCAGGGCGCCATACCAAACGTCCGGGAGAGCTCATATTGGCATTTGACCGTCAGAGCATCCCAGGCGCGTTCTTTACACAATCCCTTGATCGCCTCCAACATGCGGAAAGACTTGTTCAGATCTTTCTTCGCTACGTTTTCACTCAGATGCCAGCCATCTGCCTGCGCCTGCGAGGCATCCGGAATATCCTCAGGCAGGTTGTTAAATCGAGCGACGATTTCGTACTGGTCCAGGTGTTCAATCTCTGGCCCGAGCTGGTGCCTGAGCTGGGTATGGTCGATAGTCCCGGTGTACATACCCATCGAAGCATAACCCAGCAAGCCGATGCGGGAGGTGGAAAGCGCGCGCACCGCGGCCGCCGAGCGCGCCAGAGTCTGCACGGTTTCTACCAAACCGGGGTCGCCCGGCATGCCATACATGAACCAGAACCTGGCGTCCATCTCTTCAAGAGTCTCGCGCAATACGCCGGCTGCCGGCAGGGCGCCGAGGGTCAATCCCACACCATCTTCGGAGTAGATCGTATGGCTCCACAGCAGGATAGGCTGCGAGAAGAAGGGCCTTAGTGTGGCGACAAAGAGCGGAGCTTCCACCCAGCTCACCAGCAAAGCCAGCAGGAGGTCGAAATCGGTCGAGCGCAAAAAAGCCGCCGTCTTGGGCAAATCCTCCGAGGTGATCACTGACGGGGCGGCGATCGCCTCGACTCCGTTCACTTCGAGCAGCTCGATCGAGCGTTCGATCTGGCTCCTTATGTCAGCCTGGGGGTAATCCGGGTAGGCAAAGGGGACGACCATCACGCGCGGGGGAGACAGGCTTTTCATAGCTAACCTCCTTGATTAGAATTCTAGCAATTTCTTTAACAATTGGGAAATTTCTTTGCCTGGTGTAAGGGAAGGAGTGACACAGGGTTTTCATAAGGTAGCTTGACAAAGGTCCAACGTCATTGCGAACCCCGCAGTATTTGTACAGGTGAAGCAATCTACCAGCAAGCCTGGAGACTGCTTCGTCGCTAAGAACGCTCCTCGCAGTGACGTTTCCCTTCTTGTGAAAGCCCTGATGAGTGACGGATTGCATATTGACATAGAAAAATGTTAATTCTATAATAATTATACATTTCATTCGTAAAGTTTACAACAATATTAATACATTTAACGCATGACAACCACTGCGGAAGGCCGGCGATCTGAAATCCTGAACGTTCTCAGATTTGAACGTTATCTAAAGGTTGTAGATTTGAGCCAGCGCTTTGGCGTTTCGCAGATGTCTATCCGCCGGGATCTATGCCAGCTCGAAGAGCAAGGCATACTGCGGCGGGTGCACGGCGGTATGGTTGCCACGCCGCTCTTGCGCCTGGGGATTGAGATCAATCCTGAGGTCGTCTCTCAACTCCAAAATCACAGCAACGAGAATGAAGCAATTGCTCAGGCAGCCGCGGCTCTTGTCCAGCCTGGCGACCACCTCATCTTCGATAGCGGGATACTCTCTTACCTTACCGCCTGCGCCCTCCCCGGTGATCTGCTGACCCAGGGGGACCTGACGGTGATCACGAATTCCCTGCTGGTTGCCCTGGAACTGGCGCCCTGGCCCGGGATTGAGATGATCATGCTTGGCGGCGAATACCAGGCTGATCGCATGATGAAACTGACTGGCCCGCACACGCTGCGCAGCCTGGAAGGATTGCATGCGGATAAGATGTTCCTGACGGTCGAGGCCATCGATATTGCGCATGGGGTGACGATATCGATGAATGGAGACGAGCGCCTGTTAGCAAAGAGAATGATCGCGGCCTGTAACTGTGTGGTCTTGCTGGCACTCGGATGCAAGATTGGGGAGGTGGAACGGCACCAGATTTTAACCCCAGGCGAATTTCAAACCCTGGTAACCGATCAAGAATGCCCGGCTAAGTTTGTCTCGCACTTACGCAATCAGGGTGCGAATGTCATCCGGGTGCAGCCAATACAAAGGAAAACGTTATGCCCGTAGGACCCCACCTCGCCCGTGTGTTAACCGTATTGAATAAAGGACAGCCAGACCGCATCCCTTCCTTCGAATGGGAGGTTGACGACAAGATTATCGCCGAGCTGGTGCCCGGTGGAGATATTTACGACTTTATCGAATGGGCTGACCTGGATGGGGTGGTGATCTTCGCCGATACCAAAAAGAAATATCTCGATTCCAGAACCTACACTGACGAATGGGGAGTGACCCTGCGGAAAACCGAGGAATATTACCCTATACCGATCGACTACCCGATCAAAGATGCGGCGGATTTAGCCAGCCTGGCGCCTCCCGACCCGTGTTCCGAGTGGCATTTCCAGTCCCTGGCGGAGGCGGTTGACCGGTTTAAAGACAAACGGGCGATTATCTTCCGCGCTCAGGATGCGTATTCGATCCCGCGCTATTTGCGCGGGGTGGAAAACGTGATGATGGACTTTGTCCTCAACCCGGGCTTGCTACGCCAGCTGGTCGAGATTGGTGTCTCATATAACTCGGCCCTCGCCCAATGCGCCGTCCGCCTCGGCGCGGACGCCATCTTTACGTCCGATGACTACGCCGACAACCGCGGGCCGATGATGTCGCCCCGTCATTTCCGCGAGTTCTTGCTCCCCGGGTTAAAGAGCGTGATCCAGTCCATCCATGCAGCCGGCGTGCCGGCGATCAAGCATACAGACGGCAATATCATGCCCATCCTGGACGATATACTCTCCACCGGGGTGGATTGCATCGACCCGTTAGACCCGTTGGGCAATATGAGCATAGCGGTAGTCAAAGAAAAGGTTGGCACCAGCGTCTGTATCAAGGGCAACGTGAATATCGGCGGTGCTCTCTCGCTCGGCACACCCGACGAAGTACGCGCCGAAACCCTGGCATGCATCCTGGCAGGCAAGCCAGGGGGCGCGTACATCCTCTCAACCTCCAACAGCATCATGTCTTGCATCCTGCCTGCCAATTACGTCGCGATGATCGAGACACTGCGCCAGTATGGGAGTTATGAAGCGTGAAAGAAATCCTGGATAAGATCCAGCTTTTCAATGAAGGAGAAATCCGGCAGATCCATGCCGCTTCCCGGGAGATACTCGTCAACCCGGGCATGCGGATCGAGTCGGGGCAGCTGCGGCGGGGATTGAGCGCGGCCGGGGCTCAGGTAGACGAAGCCAGCCGCGTGGTGCATTTCCCGGCCAGCCTGGTGGAGAACACCCTCGAGCAGATCAGGGACGGCATTCGAGCCGGGAAAAAACAGATCGTGTTGAACGGTGTTGTAGCTTCTCTCACACCGCGCTCGATGTGCATTAAGTTTGGCGGGGCTTGCATCGAATTTATGGATTGGAAGACGAACCAGGTGCGCTCTCCCACCCGCAGCGACCTGGTGCAGATGGTGCAATTGGGAGAAGCCCTGCCCGAGGTCACTTTCGTTGGCAATCCGGTCATGTACCTGAGCGAAGATGACGGTACGCAGATCGACCCGCGCATGCAGCGGGTGAAGACAGCAGCATTGATAGCCCGTTACACCACCAAGGCTGGGTCGACCGAGGTCTGGAACGCGGCCGAGCTGAAGTACATGATGGAGCTGGGGGAGATCGTGCGCGGCAGCCGGGAAGCGTACCTGGCTAAACCCTGCTTCGTGACCGCCAAGGAGACCATCTCACCCCTTGTCCTGGACGAAGCAGCCGGGGACGTCTTGCTCTTATTGGCGCAGCATAACCTGCCGTGTGTGATCATCCCGATGCCGATCACGGGCACATCCAGCCCGCTCAGCCTGGCGGCGAACATCGCCCTGGGCAACGCCGAGATCCTGGGCACCTTTGCCGCTATCCACGCCGCCTGCCCTGGCGCTAACCTGGTGGGTGGGGTGATCAGCGGCGTGATGGATATGAAGACAACCATGGCGGTATTTGCCTCTCCCGAAGCGGTGTTGCAGGATATTGGCCTGGCAGAAATCCACGAGCGGCTATATGGGTTCGATTTCGGCGCCGGCGGATACATCGACGCCAAGTATCCCGGTCCGCAGGTAATGTTCGAAGTGTTCGCCAGGTTTTCCGCACTGGCGCGTTCAGGCCGCTATAACGTTCCAGCCGGCCTGTTGAACAGCGGGAAACGCTTCTCTGCCATCCAGGCATTGATGGACATCGAGATCGAGCGTTGGATCGTGGAAGCCGGAAAAGGGATCGAAGTCAGCCAGGATACCCTGCTGGTGGACCAGATCCAGCGGGTTGGGATCGGGGGTCACTCGCTCGGCGAGGAGCATACCCTCAGCAACATGCGCAAGAACATTTGGTACCCGCAGTTGATGGACCACACGGGTTGCGATATCAGCCAGGAGTACATGAACGACATGGCTCGCACGGCTGCCAGGCGCATCGAGAAGGTCCTGGCGCAGGTGCATCTCTACGAAGCTGAGCCAGCCAAAATCAGAGCGATCGATGAAGTGGTGCGGGCTGCCGAAAAGGAGCTGCTGGGCTGAGATGAACGAAATAGAAAATAAGGATGAGGAGGATTTGCCATGAAGGATTGCCGTATCTCCGACAGGTGGACATTAAACGGTCTCCAAGTGATCATCCTTGAAAATGAATTGATCCGCACCAGTCTGCTGGTTGATCTGGGGGCTCGGGTGCACGAATTCATTTATAAGCCCTTAGACCGGGATTTCTTCTGGCACAACCCGCGCATCGAGCCGCGTACGCCGGTCTTCCAGGCCGATATCGATTCCAGCCTCTCGGGCGGCATGGATGAAGCGATCCCTACCGGCCATCCCTCGACGTACCGCAACGAGCTATACCCATATATCGGCGAGTTATGGTCGCTGCGCTGGGACTATGACATCCTGCGGCGAGGCCCAGACGAGGTTGAAGTGCATATGTGGCGACACACTCCGATCTCTCCCCTGCGGGTGGATCGTTGGATGTTGGTGCGGCGTGACGAGCCGGTGGTGCATATGCGCCATCGCGTCACCAACCTGTCCAGCGGAAATTTCGACTTTTTGTGGGGTTTACATCCATGCTGGGATGTGCGCGCCAGCACGCGCTTCGACCTCCCGGCAGGCGCAATGCTGATCGAAGACTCAGCTCCCAACGAGCGGCTTGGACCGAAGGGCACGCACTACCAATGGCCCTTCGCCACTGAACCTACCACTGGTCGCCAGGTCGATATGCGCTGGATGCCGCCCCCCGATTCCGGTTATGGCGAATTCCAATTCGCCACCGAGCTGAAAGCAGGCTGGTTGGCGGTTACGGATACCCAGATGCGGGCGGGTGCCGGGTTGGTATTCCCCAAAGAAATCTTCAAAGCAGCCTGGCTGTGGACATGTGCCGGCAACTGGCGCGGCTATTATGTGGGGGCGCTGGAAGCATGGACGGGCTACCCACAGAAATTACACGACGCTGTCGATCATGGCGTCTGCTACGCCCTGCCTGGACACCAGGCCCTGGACTGTGAAACTGCCCTGGTGGCATATAGTGGGGTCGAGAGCGTGAGTTACCTCGGCATGGATGGAACCGTGAAGGAATAAAACGGAGTATTAATCCAAGAATTTCTTTCGGATAGATGTCAACTAGAACAACCTATGAATGGAGGCTCAGGATGAAACCCAAAGTCGTGATGGTCCCATTTGGTGATCGTTTTTACCCTCAGGACCTGTTAGGCGCGCTGATCGAGCGCAGCGTTAACATGGTAGCCGGGCTGGATGTCGACCTGGTGACCACCCAAACCGTCAACAGCATCCCCGATGCACTGGCGGTATCCAGGCAGCTCGAGGAGACCCCTGCCGACCTGATCCTCGGCTTTATCTCGTGCTGGATGGAGCCCTCCAACTTTATCGCAGCCCTGAATAAAGTCTTCCATAAGCCAATCTTGCTGTGGAGCCTGGTCATGTTCCCGGCCAAAGAGGGCAGCGACGAGATGTTGACGACCGGCGCCTTCGTGGCGGCGGCGGTGCTGCGCGAGACCATGGAAGAGATGGGGGTGCAGCACAAGTTCATCTGGGGAATGCCTGAGAAGAAAGAAGTGCAGCAGGCGATAACCGACTATGCTCGGGTCGCCCTGGCAAAGCGGCGCCTGTCCGAAACCCGCGTCGGGTTGTTTGGCTATCCTGCCCTGGGTATCTATACCGCCACCGCCGATCACGTTTCCATGCGCCAGAAGATCGGGCCGGAGATCTTCCACATGGACCAATGGCTGATTATCAAGGGTATGGACGAGGTCGCCGATAAGGAGGCAGCCGCCTTCGCCGCCGAAGTGCGGCACACCTGCCGTATCGCACCAGACGTCACCGAAGAGCTGCTGTTAAAAGCCGGGCGTATGGCTACCGTGCTGCGCAAACTGGGCCAGGAAAACCAGTTGGATGCCCTCAACGTCAAGTGTCATTACGAGCTATCCGAATATTTTCAATTCACCGCATGCGTCCCGTTGTCCTTCCTGAGCCGGGAGTTCGTATGCAGTTGTGAAGGCGATTTGATGGCCTCCGCTACCCAGCTCATGCTGCATTACCTGACCGACAACCAGACCGTGTATGGCGATATCCACGAAGTCTTCTCAGACCGGCTGACCTTCTCTTGCTGCGGGCTGAACCCGATTGGCATGTGCGATCCTGCGCGCTGCCTGATCTCCCGCTATAATGCTGACTTCCAGGGCATCAGCAATTCCAGCCCTTATTTGCCCGGACAACGCGTCACAGTCGCCAGGTTAGCTGCCAGGGGAGATAACTATAAAATGCACATCACCACCGGGACCACCAAAGACACTTTCAACTGGCACGAAGTGAACTGCCCGCCGCCTCCCGCTACCGACGTCGTGCTGGACGACGACGCCGGCTGGTTTACACAAAATATCGCTTCCAACCATTATGGTATGGTGTACGGCGATGTCCGCAACCAGCTGGTTGATCTATGCCAGATGTTGGGTGTCCGAGTGGTGACCTATAAGGATTAACCACCTCAGGAGATGCGACGGATGAAAGAAAAGCTGTTCCTTGGGCTTGATATCGGCATTTCCACGGTGAAAGTGGCGCTCTTCACCGGTGAAGGCGAGCTGGTAGCGCTGGAATCGGACGAGTATATGATCATGCCAGAAGGGGATGCCATCGAAGCCGATCCCGAGATCTATTGGGCGCCGATGGCCCGCTCCATCCGCAAGCTGCTCAAGAATTGGGGCGGCGCGCCGGAAAGCATCGCCGCGGTCTCCATTTCGAGCCATGGCGAGACGGTCTTCCCGATGCGCGCCGACGGCAAGCCTGCCCGCAAGGCCTTGAATTGGATGGACAACCGTTCCCAACCCGAGGCGGATGAGCTGATCAATACGCTTGGCAGTCAGAAGGTGCTTGAGATTAGCGGTCAGCCGGAAATTGGGCCGGTCTGGCCGGTGACAAAATACCGTTGGATGAGTAAATACGAGCCGGAGGTGGTCAAACAATCCGCCAGCTTCCTCCTGCCCGAGGACTATATCCTGTTTCGCTTGAGCGGTCAATTCGTTGGCGAATTTACCCTCTGGGCGTCTTCGCTGGTCTTCGATATCCGCCGCAAAACCCTCTCGGACGAGCTTCTGGCTTTTGCAGGAATCTCGGCCGCGCAAATACCCCGCCTCTATCCAGCGGGTACAGCCTTTGGAAATATCTCGCCCGAATGCGCGGCCGAAACCGGCTTGAGTACCAAGACAAAAGTAGTGACCGGCGCACTCGACCAGGTGTGCGCGGCAATTGCCGCCGGCAACGTTGCTCCCGGGATGATCACGGAAAGCACCGGCTCCGTGCTGGCTTTGGTGGCCTCGGTGAAAGAGCCGATTTTCGATGCCAAAACAAGGCTCCCGTGCCATTTGCACGCCGTGCCGGACACCTATTGCATGCTGCCCTGGAACCCAACCGGCGGCCTGACCTTCAAATGGTTCAAGGATTGTTTTGCCCTGGATCTTGCCACACAAGCGCAGGCCGAAGGCAAGGATGTTTATGACCTGCTCACCGCGCCAGCAGCCAAGGTCCCACCCTGCAGCGATGGTTTGATCATGCTGCCGCACCTGGAAGGCGCTTTCTATCCCGAGTTCGACTCCCAGGTGCGGGCGGTATTCTTTGGCTTCACCTTGAGCCACACCCGCGCCCATTTCACCCGTGCGATCATGGAAGCTATCGCATACATGCTCCGCCGTGATCTGGAAGGCCTCCAGCAACTCGGAGCCAGTGCAAGGGAGCTGCGCGTTCTGGGTGGGGGGGCGAAGAGTCGGCTCTGGTCTCAGATCAAAGCCGATGTGTGTAATCTACCGGTGATCATACCCAGCCACCGCGAAGCTGCCGTGATGGGAGCGGCTATGCTGGCTGCTGTGGGGATAGGCTATTACCCCGATATCCCGGCGGCAGCCAAAGTGATGGCTCGCCCCGGCACATGCGTCGAGCCAGACCCGGCTAACCGGGCACTATATGACGCAACCTTCAACCTGTATGTCTCTATCTACGATGCGCTGAAGCCGTTATTTCCCCGGCGCACGGAAATATTGAAGTTGTTAAGGTAGGTATCTATCTTGTGAATGAACCACAAAAACCTCTCCAGGATATCCGGGATGAGGCCAGGCGGGTAGCCAGCGCTCTGACACAATCCAGCGTGCCTGTGCGCCTGATTGGCGGGTCTGCCATATGGCTGCGCTGCCCGAGCGCTGATCACGAGCTGCTCCGCCGAAATTATGCTGACCTGGATCTGCTGGGCTTGAGCTCGCATAGTTCTGAAATCAAACAGTTCCTGACCGGACTCGGCTATGAGGTAGATAAGTACTTCAACTCACTGCACGGACGCAGCCGCCTGCTTTTCTATGACCCTCATAACGAACGCCAGGTTGACGTCTTGTTCAATGAGATGCTCATGTGCCATAAGCTGGACTTCCGCTCCCGGATCAGTGTTGACCAGCGCACGCTGCCGCTGGCGGACCTGCTCCTGACCAAGCTCCAGATCGTACAGACCAATCCCAAGGATATGAACGACCTGGTGACGCTATTCTGCGATCACCCCATCAATGATCAAGATGGCGAAAATATCAATGGAAGTTACATTTCCCATCTCACTGCGCTGGATTGGGGGCTATACCGTACCATTCAAATCAACCTGGAACAACTCCAGGATCACGTAAGGAACCTGCCACAGATTGGTCCGTATCCGGTAGAGCAACAAATACAGAAATTGTGGACCATGATCGATGGTACGCCAAAATCGGTGAAATGGAAGATGCGCGCTCGGATTGGGGATCGGGTTCAATGGTACGAATTACCTGAAGAGGTGCGGCGGAGCTAGAAAAGGAGCATCCGATGTTGTTTAAAAAGCAACCATTAACGCGCTTGTTCTATGCCACCGATATACATGGCTCTGAAAGGTTGTTCCGTAAGTTTCTGAACGCAGCCAAGGTCTACGGGGTGCCAATCCTGGTCTTGGGAGGAGATATCACAGGGAAAGCTCTTATCCCTTGTGTCCGCCGGGGCGGGGAGTATACCTGCCATCTGATGGGGAGCGATTACAGCGCCAACACCCAGGCTGAGCTGGATGAGCTTTACCGCCTGATCAACTACAACGGTTTTTACCCCCGCAATATGGAACCGGAAGAGGTCGAACGCTTGCAGCATGATGCTGAATACCACGAGCAGGTCTTCCTGGATACGGTGCTAACTTCTGTAACAAGCTGGCTGGAAGTGGCGGCTGAAAAGTTGAAGGGTGCAAACGTTACCTGTTATATGATGCTGGGTAACGATGATCCCCCCCAGGTGGCAGCTCTCCTTTCCGCTTCAGGAATCGTAGTTAACGCCGATGAGCAATGCGTGCAACTGGACGAATACCACGAGATGATCAGCCTGGGATATTCCAACCCGACGCCCTGGAATACCGAGCGTGAGCTTAGCGAAGAGCGGCTAATGGAGAAGATGGAAGCGATGACTCCTGCGGTAAAGGCGCCTCAGAACCTGGTGGTCAACTTCCACGCGCCGCCTTATGACAGCCGCCTGGATACCGCTCCCGAGCTCAAAGAAGATTTCCAGATCCACACTCAAATGGGGCAGCCGATTCTATTGCCGGTGGGCAGTAAATCGGTGCGCGCCTATATCGAGAAACACCAACCCCTATTAGGGCTACACGGCCATGTCCATGAGTCGGAC
Source organism: Anaerolineales bacterium (assembly GCA_035291705.1). Classification (GTDB taxonomy): domain Bacteria; phylum Chloroflexota; class Anaerolineae; order Anaerolineales; family UBA4823; genus DATDRM01. Next base: position 6,325 of record DATDRM010000262.1, on the reverse strand, counting down.
GGGATGGCCCGCATTGGGAGAACCCTGTGCATTAACCCTGGAAGCGCCTATACGGACGGGATGTTGTGCGGCGCAATCGTTGGTCTCAAAAAAGACGGTTTAGAAACTTATCAAATGGTGAGGGGATAAGTCCCACAGCCGGAGAAAGGAGGTCATCTATCTGATCAAAACGTATTCTTTACCACGCTTCATTTTGCGTAAGGATCTATCTGGAAATTATTTGGGTGTGGGTGTGGGGCTGACATCCACCTCTCCCGAATTTTGGATAGGTTCTAGGATTTTCAAAAAGAGGATTCAACTGGAGTAGGTCAATAAAGAGGAGAATTGCAATGTCTACTACTACAACCGGTCAAGAAAAAAGCGCCGCCGGCGGGCTTTACCTTCGTAAAGCTACCGGCCTGGTGCGCGAGATCACCATGGGCCAGACCATTGTCTATAACATGCTTCCGGCTGTGCCGGGCTTGATCCTGGCCTTTTCGCTGTTCTGGATCCTGGGTGCTTTCCCAGGCGTGAACATGATCTTAGGCATGGTGATTGCCTTCGTATTAGGGGCGTTCATTGCGACTGCCTTCGGCTTGCTGGCAGTTGCCATGCCGCGCACAGGCGGCGACTATATCCTGGTCAGCCGCACCCTTCACCCGGCCCTAGGGATGATCAGCAGCATCAGCCTGATGTTCTCCGGCTTCCTGTCCATCGGGTACTGGGGGTGGGCGTGGACGGTGTTTGGTTTGGTACCTGCCTTCCAGGTGGTTGGTTCCATCACCGGTAATGTTGCCCTGGTCGACATCGGGAATGCCCTTACCGGAACAGGGGCTAAGCTCATCATCGGCCTGATCGCTATTGCGATCTGTGTTGTGATGCTGGCGGCAGGTATGCGCGCCACTATGAAGGTGCAGATGGTGCTGTGGTGGCTTGCCTTCGGTGGTCTGGTCTTGATGGGCATCATCTTGCTCATCAATAACCCGGCGACCTTTGTTGAAAGGTTCAACGCCTATGCCCAGACGTATACTGGGCAGGCAGATTCCTACAATTATATGATCCAGCAGGCAGCCGCGTCTGGGATGGCATGGCCGGGGACGTATTCCCTGGGGCCCACTCTGGCAGCAGTCGGCGCGCTATTGACTTTCGGCATGTGGAGCTGGTGGTCAGTACATATGTCGGGCGAGATCAAGGGCGGCGCCACCCGCCGGCAATGGTACGCCATCTTGTGGGCGACCGTGATCCAGTACGCCATATTCATCATCTGGACCATGCTGCTCTACAAGACGGTCGGCCAGCAGTTCATGGCTTCGGTAAACTACCTGAGCACTGCTAATCCTGCTGCTTATGCCCTGCCTGCTCCACCTTACCTGGTGCTCCTGACCAGTGTGATCCCGGGTGGCTTCCTGCTGCCGTTCATCATCTCGTTCACGTTCATTGCCTGGTTGCCGCTGGTGCACTTTATCCAGTTCGTGCAACCCATCCGCGCCTTCTTTGCCATGGCGTTTGACCGCGTAGCTCCGGCAAAGCTGGCGGATGTGAATGAGCGCACACACGCTCCGATCACAGGCCTGATTGTGTGCACGGTCATTGGGGTCGTCTGCTTGATCTGGGCAATCTTCTCACCCACCTTTATGACCGTGATCTTGATCGCCGGCTTGTTCGGCATCCCTCCCATCACCCTGGTTGGTCTTTCGGCGATTGTGTTCCCTTATCGGCTGAAAGATCTATACAAAACCTCCGCAGCCAAGATCGAATTCCTCGGCATACCGCTGGCGGTGATTGCAGGTATCATCTCCATCCTGGCAGAGATCCTCTACGGATACGTGGTGTTTAAATATTTGCTCCCGCAATCGCAGTGGATGCTCGCCATTGTTATCACGGTTGCAGTGATCGTAATTTCAGCTGTGCTGTACTACGTGGCTCACTTTATGCGCAAGAGCGAAGGGATAGATATCTCCCTGGTGTTCAAGGAGCTGCCGCCTGAATAAATTGCTGGTTTTCGAATAGCGGAGTTATCCAAAAAGTAGGGGCACCGCAGACAGTACCGGCACCTAAGTTTCTTACGATGTAGCTGTGCCCCTACATGTAGCGGTAACATTCTGATTTTCGGCGTTTTTGGATACCCACCACGAGCAACCTATGACTACTTTTGCCGACCATAGGCGCTCTCAAATTATCGCGCTCCTGGATAGGCAACGGAACGCCAGCACAAGAGAGCTGAGCGCCCAGCTGGGCGTCTCAGAGGCGTCTATCCGGAAAGACCTGGAGGTCCTGGAAGAGCTCGGGCTTCTCAAGCGCGTGCAGGGTGGGGCAGTTGCGCTGCCCCATTACCGGCTCGGGAAGGACCACTCATCGAAAATGAACCTGAACCGGGAGAAAAAAGAGCGAATTGGCCGGGCGGCTGCCAGCCTGATCCAGGCGGGCGAGAGTGTCATCCTGGATTCAGGCACCACAACTTTGCAGGTTGCCCATCACATCTGCTCTGAACTGCGCCTCGCCGGCGACCTCACTGCTTATACGGCTTCCTTGCCGATCTTCCGTGAAATCGGAGACTGCCCTGGGATTCGCCTGGTATTGCTGGGCGGCATCTACCTGCCGGAATACGAGGCGCTGGCAGGTCCTCAAACCGTGGAAAATCTCAAGTACGTGGGAGCCGATAAACTGTTCCTGGGCGCAGATGGGATAACATTAGCCAATGGGATTACCACAGCCGATGTCCTCGAAGCAGATGTTGACCGTTACATGCTTCAAGCATCCAAAGAAGTGATCGTGGTGGCCGACTCGAGCAAGATCGGGGTGATTGGGCTAATAACACTGATCCCATTGGACAAAGTGAGCAAGCTGGTCACTGATACAGATGCACCGCCTGACTTTGTCAAATCGATAGACAATTCAGGCGTGGAGTTGATCCTGGCCTGATTCGCCAGGAAGTAACTAGGAGCTATCTCAAAAACACCCCAACCCACCATTTTTGAGATGAGTTCTATTCAAATCTAGAGAAAGGAAATAATCATGCCGACTACAGGAGAAAAAGTCAGGTTATCCCGCCTGTTCTCGGGCGGGCAAAATGCAGTCGTCGTTGCAATCGATCATGGCCTTTATTTTGGACCACTTCCCGGGATGATCAACCTGCCGCAAGTGCTAAATGCTCTCGGTGGAGCGGACGCCATCTTAGTGTCACCCGGGATGGCTGTACATTGTTCGAGCGTTTTCGAGCAGCGCGGCGCTCCCGCGATGATTTTGCGCCTGAACTTTGCTTCGAATTACCTCTCCATATGGAATTATTCGCACTCTCACAGTGTGCCCATGCTCTCGATTGCCGAGGCGGTGGCGCAAGGGGCAGACGTTGTGCTGACCAGTTTGACCTTGCAAAACCCCGACCAGAAAGAAGACGCTAAGAACGTTGAGCTGCTCTCGCGATATATTAACGAGAAGCGCACTCTGGGCATCCCGTTGATCGGGGAAGTGTTCCCCACAGGCGGCGACGACGCCAATCCAGCGGACCTGCATGAGATCGTACGCATCGGGTGCCGGGTTGTAGCGGAATTAGGCGTGGACATGGTCAAGACATTCTACACGGGAAAAAACTTTGAAGATGTAACCGCCAGCACACCGGTACCGATTTTGGCTTTAGGAGCCAAGAAGACCCCATTTGAGAAGGACGCACTACGCCTGGCAGGCTCCGCGGTGCGCGCGGGCGCACGTGGGGTGGTCTTTGGCAGGAATGTGATCCAGGCGCGCCAGCCCGAACGCTTTCTGGATGCGCTCAAGGAAGTGGTCAAAACCCAGGCAGACCCGGATAAGGTAGCTGCCAAATTTGGGCTGGAGTGAAATACCCGGCTGTATGGGGAGTGGGTGAGTAATATGGATGAACTCACCGAGAAAAGGCAACGACTGCAGGTTTTTTTAGACCAACACAACCTGGATGCGATCTACCTCTCCCAGGTAGCGAACTTTGCCTGGCTCACCGGGGGCTTGGAGCCGGTCGTGATGATCAACTCGGACCGCGCCGAGGCGGGGTTGTTGGTGACGCGCAAGAAGGACTACGTAATTTGCAACTCGGTCGAATATCCGCGCCTGCGAGATGAAGACCGCCTGGAAGACCTGGGATACGAGTTTCATGTCACGCCCTGGTATCACGGAGCACCGCGCTTCGATGACATTGTCCAGAATTTGCGGTGGGCATCCGATTGGCCTGGGCTAGACGCGCAGGATCTATCGGCGGAAATATCTCGCTTGCGCTTCCAGCTTACTCCGCAGGAAGTCGAACGCTATCGCTGGGTGGGCTACCATACCGGTCAAGCCCTCGAACACGCTGCCCGCGCTGTGCGTCCAGGAATGAGCGAAGTACAGATTGCCGGGTTGATCGCAGCCCAGGCGCTCGACCAGGGGATCACGCCGATCATGTTGCTGGTGGGGGTGGACGAGCGCATTTATCGCTATCGCCACCCCATCCCCACGCAAAAGCAGCTCGAGCGCTATGCCATGCTGGCGATCTGCGGACGGCGTTGGGGGCTGGTGGCTTCGGCGACGCGCTTCGTCCATATAGGCACACTTCCGGATGAGTTAGCCCATAAACAGGAAGCTTGCGCATATGTGGACGCAGCTTTCAACGCAGCTACCACGCTCGGGAGCAGCGTTTCGGACATCTTTCAGCGTGGGATCGATGCCTATGCTCAGGTGGGCTTCCCGGGTGAATGGCGGAAGCACAACCAGGGCGGAGCGGCCGGTTATATGTCGCGCGATTACGAAGGTACTCCAACCTGCAATGAAATCGCCCTGGCTGAACAATCATTCGCCTGGAATCCATCCATCACCGGGATTAAATCCGAAGACACGATGATCGTGCACGAAACCGGATGTGAGTTCATTACCGTCACCGGAGAGTGGCCGTGTATACCGGTTGTGCTTGGCGAGCGCACATGGGAACGACCTGCAATCCTTACCTCATCGTAGGCAAGATGCTCTTCCTACCGCGAAAGCGAGGACAGCCGGCGGTCGAGGTAGCCCGGAAGGACGGGCGTTATTTATCCAATATATGGAGGTGAATCATGCTTGACAAAATCCATGTAGGATTTTCTGCATTTGGGTTTTACGGGTACCCGACGGAGGTGATTGCTCGGCGCGGCAGGGAAGCTGCAGACGCCTTGCGCGAGATGGGTATCCAGGTCACCGAGACTGACTCGATGACCGGCTTCGATGACGTGCCGCGCGGGTTGGAGCAATTGGCAGGCAGCGAGTACGATGCCATCATCGCTTGTGTGGTCGCCTGGACGGAGACACCCGTGATTGTTGGCATTCTACGTGATTACCTGCACCTGCCAATCCTGCTGTGGGGGAGGGGTGGGTATACTGTCAACGGTCGCCTGGTCTCGCCAGCCGCCCAGGCAGGGACGTCAGCCGCTCTGGACACGCTCAAGCTGCTCGGCGCTAAATCCAAGTATATCTATGATTATCCAGACAGCCCGATGAGCCTGGACAAAGTGCGCGATTTCTGCCTGGCAGCCAAAGCAATCAATATCCTGGCCCACTCCCGCATCGGTATGATGGGCTATGCCGATATGGGGCTATATTCGCTCATGTTCGATGGGCTGCAGGTGCGCAAAAAATTGGGGATCGAGGTCGAGAGTTACGATATGCTAGAGATCGAGCAGGCCATGCAGATGCTGCCCAGGGAGGCGGTGCAGGCTCAGATCAAAGAGTGGCAAAACAGCTGGGAGTTCGAGCAGCCGGTCGCCCCGCCGATCCTGGAACGCGTGGCTCGCCTGACCCTGGCCCTCAACGACAAGATCGACCAGCGCGGGTACCTGGCGGCCTCCACGAAATGCGTGTATGGCGTGACCAAGTACATGGGATGCACCGCCTGCATGGCCCAATCGATGCTGGGCGATAAGGCGCACTTTGTCTGCGAGAACGACGTGCCTGGCATGATCACCCAGACGATGCTCGGGCTGCTGACCGGGCAATCCACGACCTTCGTGGAGATGTATGAGTATTTCCCCGACCGCTTGCTGGCTGGCGTATGCGGCTTCGTGCCCACCTCTTTCATCGATGGCGGCAAAGTCAGCGTGCGTGGCCATACCTGGGGCGGATCGTCCGGCGGCATCGTCAACACCGGCCAGATGAAGACCGGGATGGTCACCCTGGCAAGGATCTCCTTGCACGGAGAGCGCTACCGCATGCACATCATCACCGGCGAGGGAGTGAAACCGCGCGCGTGGGAAGAGTTGGGGTGGGTGCCGCCTGCGCCGTACTTCCCATCTCTGGAGATCATCCCCGACGGCGGTGTGGAACAGTTTGCACATAAAGCACTGTCACAGCACTATGCTGTGGTTTATGGGGA